>CAVAGT010000068.1:0-15056 GCA_963588155.1 Lachnospiraceae bacterium
CGCTACGCAGTGTGCTCTATCGCATAGACGGGAAAAAGAAATTCCATTTCTCTTTCTTGTCTGACGAAATCCCCAATCCGCGTGCCCTCTTCCACATAAAAGGCGGACGCTATGTGTGCGAAAAAATAACTGCGACATTCCATGAAACAGGAAAGTCGCAGTTACTTAAAGGGATATTTTATCGTGTCGTGGACGACTGACACATTATTATATAATAGACTGCTGCAAAGCGGCGGCACGAAACGCGTCTGTGGCATCGGGCCCTCGAAAGCGTCGACCAGGAGCAGGCAACCGTCTGCCATGTTGAGCACGCGTTCAACCTCGCCACCGAAGTCGGAGTGACCCGGGGTGTCAAGAATGTTAATCTTTACTCCTTTCCAAGTTATAGAGACATTTTTAGAAAGAATCGTTATCCCTCGCTCACGCTCCAAGTCGTTGGAGTCGAGCACCTCACCGCTGTCATCCTTTCCGTCTCGGAAAAGTTTTCCGGCGAGCATCATCTTGTCGACCAACGTGGTTTTACCATGGTCAACGTGCGCAATCACTGCAATGTTACGAATGTCCTGCATCGTTTCTACCTTAAAATAAAAGCTATTCTTATTGTTTATGGGTGCAAAATTACAAAAAAAATATATGAAAGCATTGCTAAGTGCCGAATTTTTAGTAACTTTGCACCCGCATTTCCGGAGAAGCCGGAGCATTCGAGGTTGTCAGGGTTGTGATTAAGGCCCACAGGCGGCGGAAGGATGTCATTGATGCACCAATAAATTAATCAATTTCAAAAAATGTATTTAGACAAGGAAAAGAAGGCTGAGATCTTCGGCAAGTATGGCAAGGGCGTAACAGACACAGGTTCTGCAGAGGCACAAATCGCACTGTTCACCTATCGTATCTCTCACCTGACAGAGCACGTTAAGGCAAACCACAAGGATTTCGTGACCACTCGCTCACTGACTCAGCTCGTAGGTAAGCGTCGTCGTCTGCTCACTTACCTCAAGGAGCGCGACATCAACCGTTACCGTAGCATCATCAAGGCTCTCGGCCTGCGTAAGTAATATCCACCAAGGATATTCATCCAAAAAGAAGGTTTCAATAAAACCAAATAAGCCTCGCTGTCGTCATGATAGCGAGGCTTTATTGTTTATTGCGGTGTTTCGCACGGACTCTTTAATCTCACACAAATCCTTTAATTTCACACGGATTCAAAAGATTACAACTGGCTGAAAAGCTTGCGGCCCTTGGCGTAATATTGCCAAAGAATGCTGAACGGCTTACGCTCCGGCACTGGGTTGAGCCATCGCGACGCGGCTATCTCTTGCCTGTCCTTATCGAAGTCGTGTTTCCACTTGTTGAAAGCGCGACGCCCACGTATGACGGCCTTGAAGTCGCCAACATTGCGTTGCAACACGAGCATCTCCACAGCGGCAAGCCAATCGAGAAAGAACCTTGCGTGCATCACTTGCCGCAACTCATCGTCGGGCAAGTTCTTGTAAAGCATCGTAAGGTTGTTTCTGAAATTAAGGAATGTCTTCATGGGATTGGCCTTCGGCAAGGTGCCGCCACCCACATGATAAACCTTGCTCTCAGGACAACACACTACCCTCTTGCCTCGCTGCCTAAGTCTCCAGCACAGGTCTATCTCCTCGCAATGGGCAAAGAATCGGGCATCGAGCCCACCTACCGCCCAATAGTCTTCGGCACGGACAAAGAGACATGCGCCCGTGGCCCACAGCACGTCCATGACGCTATCGTATTGCCCATGGTCGCGCTCCACGGTGTCGAAGATCCTGCCTCGGCAAAACGGATAGCCATACTTGTCAAGGAATCCTCCGCAAGCTCCGGCATACTCAAAACTGCCCTTGTCGACTTCCGACAACAGCTTAGGCTGACATGCCGCCACATCCGCGTGGGCATCCATAAACTCCACCAACGGCGCGAGCCAACGGTGAGTGACCTCCACATCGGAGTTGAGCAGCACATAGTAATCGGCCTTTATCTGTGCCAGCGCCCTGTTGTAGCCTTCGGCAAAACCATAGTTGCGGTCGTGGCGCAACGTGCGCACCGTCGGGAAACGCTCGGCGAGCATCTCCATAGAATCATCGGTGGAGGCGTTGTCGGCCACCCACACCTCCGCGTCGTCCTCCGAGAACTTCAACACGTTAGGCAGATACTCCGCAAGCATCTTCCTGCCATTCCAGTTGAGTATTACTATCGCGGTTTTCATAGTATCTGTCCTTTCAGAGCGTTCTTGGCATGATTGAATTCTCCCAACCTCACCCTCACGATCTCGTTGTCGAGGTGATCGTTGTCGTTGGATGGCGGCAGTTCCACACGCACATAGTTTCTCGTGAACCCATGCATAGCCTTGCCGTGTGCCGACTTCTCGAAAAGCACTTCCGCCTCCTTTCCTATATGCTTGGCATAGAAGTCGAGCGTCTTCTCGTCGGACAGTTTCAACAACCTGTGCACGCGCTCTTTCTTGTCCTTGTCGGCAACGACATAATTGATGCGCAACGCCGCTGTGCCACGACGCTCAGAGTAAGGAAAGACGTGGAGCTGGGTCACTGGCAGGGAGTCGAGGAAAGCATAACTATCCTCAAAACACTCTGGAGTCTCGCCACGACAACCCACCATCACGTCGACACCGATAAAGGCGTCGGGCATCAGTTTCTTGATAAGTTCTATCTTGTGGGCGAACAAGTCTCGCGAATAGCGACGGTGCATGAGCCGCAGCACCTCGTCGCTGCCACTTTGCAGGGGTATATGGAAATGAGGCATGAACGCACGGCTCTGGGCACAATACTCTATCAACTCGTCGCTAATGAGATCGGGCTCTATTGAGCTGATGCGGAAGCGGCGGATGCCTTCCACGCCATCAAGAGCCTTCACCAAGTCGGTGAATTTCTCGCCCGTGGTCGCGCCGAAGTCCCCGATATTGACGCCCGTAAGCACGATTTCCTTGCCACCCTCTTGCGCGGCTTGCTCAGCCTGTGCCACGAGAGAAGCTATAGAGGGGTTGCGCGAGTTGCCACGCGCGAAAGGTATGGTGCAATAAGTGCAATAATAGTTGCATCCATCCTGCACCTTAAGGAAATAGCGCGTGCGGTTGCCTCGCGAGCAAGAAGGCTGGAAACTCTTGATGTCTTTTGTCTTGACATTATGGAAAATATGCCTGTGGCCATCATCAGCCAAGTCCGCGGGCAGCGTCCATGCGTAGTTGAGATATTGTATGAGGTCTGCCTTCTCGTTTGATCCAAGCACAAGGTCCACGCCATCCATCTTGCTCACCTTCTCGGAGTCGAGCTGCGCGTAGCACCCCGTCACAACCATAAAAGCACCAGGGTTCTCCCTCACCAAACGGTGGATTGACTGGCGGCACTTATGGTCTGCCATCTCCGTCACCGAACAAGTATTGACAAGGCAAATGTCAGCCTTCTCGCCCTCTTCCGCCTCCACGACACCCATCTCACGAAGGAGCTTGGCAAAAGTGGAGGTCTCTGAGAAATTGAGCTTGCACCCTAATGTATAAAATCTTGCCTTCTTGCCTTGGAAGGCCGATGTGTCTATCATATTGTAATCCGATTTTCATGCAAAGGTACGGTTTTATTCAGACTTACACATTATATTATTATAAGAGTTTTGCAATATCATGGGGAGAAATACCTTCCCGTTAAGGCACACAACAACGTTTAAGAAAAAGTTGAGCAAAAAGGGTTTCCGTTTCACAGGTATATACAACATTGATAATCAAGCCGTTATAAAAAAGTTACAAAAAAGGGTGAAAAAAGTCGATAAAAAAAGAACAACGTATTAAAAAAATGTCTACCTTTGCACCGTTGTTAATAAACAGATTGTTTTACAGATTTAAAAAGCAAAGAAAATGAAGAAATTAGTTTTAATGTTCGTGGCTATCGCAGCTATCTCATTCGCATCATGTGGCAACAAGAACCAGAGCGCAGCTCCTGCTGCTGATTCTGACACAACTGCTGTTGACACAGCTGACACTGCTGCCGTTGACACAGCTGCTGCTGACACAGCCGTTGCTGAGTAAGTCAAGCTTCTTCGTTAGCACGAAATTAAAAAATTGAGAGACTCCGCCCAGGGCTTTACCCTTGGCGGTTTTTTTGTGTTCTTTTCGCGCATAGTCATTCTTTTTTACTAACTTTGCAATTGCATTCTCACGCATCATAGAACACATGCATTACCTAAGATATTTTTTATTGTTGCTAGCCCTTTGCGCGCGTATCTCAGGAGCATACGCACAGAAACCGCAAAACACGGCTTACCAGCTTTATATCAACCAGTTTAAGGACTTGGCAATAGAGCAAATGCAACGCTACCGCATACCCGCGAGCATAACCTTGGCACAAGGCCTTTTCGAGAGCCGCGCAGGGCAAAGCCGTCTTGCCACGGTGGGCAACAACCACTTCGGCATAAAATGCCATGGATGGACCGGAAGGTCAATCAACGCCGACGACGATGCCTTGGGCGAATGTTTCAGGGCATACGACAACGCCAAGCAAAGCTACGAGGACCACAGCAAATTCTTGCGCAACAACCAACGCTATGCCACGCTTTTCCAACTTGGCCCCACCGACTATCGCGGTTGGGCAAGAGGCTTGAAGGCATGCGGCTACGCCACGAACCCAAGATATGCCGACAACATTATCAATATCATAGAGCGGTATCGTCTTGACCAATACGACCACGCCAAGGAATACGACCATTTCATGGCCGACAAGTACAACGCGAAAGAGCATCCTTATTCCCCAACAGGCCTCCACCCGATTACCAAATGCAACAAGAACTATTATATCGTGGCGCGCAATGGCGACACCTTCCGCAGTCTCGAAAAGGAGACCGGCATATCCAGGCGGAAGCTGGCAAAGTATAACGAGCGCGACAAGGACGACGCACTTCAGGCGGGAGACATCATCTATCTGCAAAAGAAGCAGAAGAAGGCATCGAAGGCATTCAAGAACAAGCCACATACAGTCAAGGCAGGCGAGAGCATGTACTCCATAGCCCAAACATACGGCATAAGGCTAAAGAGCCTTTACAAAATGAACCACATGAGCCCCGACGATTCCATCGTAGCCGGGCAACAACTTAAAGTCAGATAATCATGAAAAAAATCATTTTCTGCATCGCATTGTCCTTCGCATACTTGTGTGTCCATGCGCAAGACTTCGACACCTGGTTTGAGGACAAAACCCTTCGCTTGGACTACGTGTTCTCCGGCAACGACCACGAGCAGCACATAGCCGTAGACGAGCTCTGCCAGTCGCCGCGTTGGTATGGCAAGAGGCAACACCTCAGCGAGTTGCCCATGGAGGGCAATGGCCAGATAACCATGCGCGACCACGCCACGGGCAAGGTGATATACCGCAACTCCTTCTCCACCCTTTTCCAAGAGTGGCAGACGTATCCAGAGGCAAAGAAGCTCGACAAGAGCTTTGAGAACGTGTTTCTCGTGCCAATGCCCAAACGCCCTGCCGACATCACTCTCGACCTTCGCGACAACCGCAAGCAAGTGAGCTCGTCGCTCACCCACGAAGTCGACCCGAAAGACATACTCATACGTCACATCGGGGAGAAAGCGGTGACTCCTTATGTCACCCTGCAGAAGGCTGCCGACACCACACGCTGCATCCGAATAGCCTTTGTGGCAGAAGGTTACACCAAGGCAGAGATGTCACGATTCCTCGAAGACGCACAGCGCGCCACCGGGTTCTTGTTCTCTTACGAGCCTTTCAAGAGTTCGAGAAGCAAGTTCAACGTGGTCGCGGTGCAATCAGCGTCAGAGGAAAGCGGAGTGAGCATACCCGGCAAAGGCATCTGGAAGACCACCGCGGTGCTTTCCAACTACGACACATTCTATAGCGACCGCTATCTCACCACCCTGCACCTCAAGACCCTTCACAACTGGTTGGCAGGCATTCCATACGAGCACATCATCGTGCTTGTGAACACCGACCGATATGGTGGCGGCGGCGTGCTAAACAGCTACGACCTTTGCGCCGCACACCACCCCACTTTCCGCCCCGTGCTGGTACACGAGTTTGGACACAGCTTCGCCGGGCTCGCAGACGAATACGCTTACGAGCAAGAGGCACTGCCACAGTATCCACACGACGTGGAGCCTTGGGAGAAAAACATTACAACGAAAGTTGACTTCAAGGGAAAATGGGAGAACCTCATCGGCAAGGACCCGAAGGCAGGATTCTATGAGGGTGCTGGCTACAGTGTCAAGGGCGTATATCGCGCTTATGCCGATTGCCGCATGCGCACCAACGAGAACCCTGAGTTTTGCCCAGCTTGCAAGCAGGCCCTTCAAGACGTGATAGACTTCTACACAAAATGATTCTGTACCTATCAGACACAGGCAACACGGGGTGGGCAGCTAAGGCTATAGCTAAGGCGACAAGCGACAGGCTCCTTTTCATCCCCGAACTGATACGCTCCAGGCAATACGAGTTCACGCTCGCTGAGGGCGAACGGCTTGGGATATGCTTCCCTGTGCATGGCTGGAGGCCACCTGTAATAGTGCGCGAGTTTATCAAGTGCCTCAACATGACAAACGCCAAAGGTCATTATGTCTATGCGCTATGCACGGCTGGCGACAACATTGGCGAGACGATGGACATCCTCCGCGACGACTTGAAAGCCAAGGAGTTGCCATTGAACGCGTCGTTCTCGCTCGTCATGCCTGAATCGTATCTCGGACTGCCTTTCTTCAACGTTGACAACGCGAGGAAAGAGAAGGAAAAGAAGGAGAAAGCCGCCGCCGAACTGAAAGAATATATACAAGAGATCATGGACTGCCAAGCGGCGAGCCACCTCGTCGTTGGCCGTTGGCCCCGAATCAACTCGCGGCTGCTCGGCGGTTTCTTCGAGAAGTATCTCATCACCGACAAGAAATTCAAGGTAGACAGCGACCGTTGCGTGAAATGCGGCATCTGCGCGGAAGCATGCCCCACCAAGAACATAGATGGCGGCAAGGACCTTGAGCCACAATGGAAGCACGACGGCTCATGCCTCGCCTGTTTCGCCTGCTACCACCACTGCCCGAAACATGCCATAAACTATGGATCATTGACGAAAAACAAGGGACAATATTTTTTTGGCAGGAAAAACGATTGAAAGTTGTCTTTCAACAATTACTTAAAAAGGCAAAACGTTTGCCGTGTCAATAAAAAAAAGTATCTTTGCGCTCTGGAAATATCAATAAACAATGCCTGAAATATCAGTACGTGGCCTTGAGATGCCACAATCACCAATAAGAAAGCTTGCACCATTGGCAGCGCAAGCAAAACAACGCGGCATAAAGGTTTATCACCTCAACATAGGTCAGCCAGACTTACCCACCCCACAATGCGGCCTTGACGCGCTGAAACACATCGACCGCGAGGTGTTGGAGTATTCTCCATCACAGGGCTATCTCTCCTACCGCAAGAAGCTCGTGGATTATTACGCCAAGTTCAATATCAACGTAACTCCCGACGAGATTATCATCACCTCCGGCGGCTCAGAAGCCGTGCTTTTCGCCTTCATGAGCTGCCTGAACCCTGGCGACGAAATCATTGTGCCGGAACCGGCCTACGCCAACTACATGGCATTCGCCATATCTGCCGGTGCGAAGATTCGCACCATTGCCACCACCATAGACGAAGGGTTCTCCCTGCCAAAGGTGGAGAAGTTTGAGGAGCTTATCAACGACAAGACCCGCGCCATAATGATTTGCAACCCAAACAACCCCACGGGTTACCTGTATACACGGCGCGAGATGAACCAGATACGCGACCTCGTAAAGAAATATGACCTTTACCTCTTTTCCGACGAGGTTTACCGTGAGTACATCTACACTGGCAGCCCCTACATCAGCGCCATGCACCTGAAAGGTATCGAGGACAACGTCATACTCATCGACTCGGTGTCGAAGCGCTATTCGGAGTGTGGCATCCGCGTCGGTGCCCTGATTACTCACAATAGCGAGGTTCGCAAGGCCGTGATGAAGTTCTGCCAAGCACGCCTTTCACCGCCTCTCATCGGACAGATAATAGCCGAGGCGTCTCTCGATGCTCCAGAAGAGTATTACCGCAACGTTTACGATGAGTATGTAGAGCGGCGCAAATGCCTTATCGACGGGCTGAACCGCATCCCCGGAGTATATTCGCCAATACCCATGGGAGCCTTCTACACAGTGGCGCAACTTCCAGTTGACGACTCTGAGAAGTTTTGCCGTTGGTGCCTCGAAGAGTTCAACTACGAGGGCGAGACCATCATGATGGCACCAGCCTCCGGCTTCTACACCACGCCAGGGGCAGGATGCAACCAAGTACGCCTTGCCTATGTCCTCAAGAAAGAAGACCTCAGAAGAGCGCTCATCGTCTTGGGCAAGGCCCTTGAAGCCTATCCCGGGAAGACGATGTGACCCCGGGATGTGATTGTAACGACGTGATTATAACAATGTGAGGTGATGAACTTTCCACTCTACATAGCAAAGAGAATATACGGAGACAAGGGCGACAAGCACAAGGTGTCGCGCCCTGCCATTGCCATTGCCACGGCAGGCGTGGCTATAGGCTTGGCGGTAATGATTGTATCCGTGTGCGTAGTGTTGGGCTTTAAGCATACCATCCAAGCCAAGGTAATAGGATTCGGGTCGCACATACAAGTGACCAACTTCGTGTCGCAAACCGAGTCGGAACAGTATCCCATAGCCGCGAGCGACAGCATGATGAAAGCCATACGCTCCATAAGCGGGGTGAGGCACGCCGAGAGGTTCGCGTATCAACAGGGAATACTGAAGACCGACAGCGACTTCCTCGGCATCGTGCTCAAGGGCGTGGGAAGCGAGTGGGACTCCACTTTCATACACGAGAACATGGTGGAAGGCAGCATCCCACACTTCTCAGACACGTCTTCCTCAAACAAGATCCTGATTTCGCAAAGCATTGCCAGCAAGTTGAAACTGAAACAAGGGCAGCGCGTCTTCGCATACTTCATTGACAATAGCGGAGTGCGAATACGAAGGTTCACCATACAAGGCATTTACCAAACCAACCTGAGCCAATACGACTCTTACATGTGCTTCACCGACCTCAACACCGCCGTGAAGCTGAACGGTTGGCAGCCCGACCAGGTGTCGGGAATAGAGGTGACCGTCAACGACTTCAACCACGTGGACGACGTTGAGAGTCAGTTCATCAAGCAAGTAAACAAGCGGCAAGACCATTACGGTGCCACTTATACGTCGCAAACCATAAAGGAAATTAACCCACAAATATTCAGATGGCTCGACTTGCTCGACATGAACGTGTGGATCATTCTCGCGCTGATGACCGCCGTGGCTGGCGTGACGATGATATCCGGGTTGCTCATCATCATTCTTGAGCGCACGACGATGATTGGCACAATGAAGGCCCTCGGCGCGCGCAACAAGACGATAAGGCACCTCTTCCTGTGGTTTGCCACCTTCCTCATAGGAAAGGGACTTGTGATAGGCAACGTGATTGGCATAGGCGTTTGCCTGTTGCAGAAATACGTGGGCATCGTGAAACTCGACCCTGCCACTTATTATGTCAACACGGTGCCAATAGAGTTCAACTTGCCGCTAATCGTGGCTCTCAACGTTGCCACACTCATCGTAAGCGTGATAGTGCTGATTGGCCCAAGCTACCTCATCTCGCACATCCATCCAGCCAAGAGCATGAAATACGAATAAACACAGATACGAATAAGCGACAAGGCGCCTTTGGGTAAAAAGTCCCAAAGGCGCCTTGTCGTTTTGTATTGATTAGGAAGGCTAAGCGTGCCTGTAACTGAGTGCGGCTCCTATTGCCGTGCAAAATTCCGAATGCTTAGGAATTATGAAACGAACCTTGTAGAGCTTTTCAAGCCCCGGGAATACTTGCTTGCACTGTGGCAACAATGTCAGGTTGCCAATAAGCACATATTCCCTTATCCCGGAGTTGAGCGACGAGAGGATGCAGCTTGACCCAATGGTCTGCAGCACGGTGGTGATGATGCCCGTGGCTATGTCCTCGCGCGAGGCGTTGCTCTTGGCCTTGCCAAACAAGGATGCCGTGGCATGCTTTGGCAAGCCAGGCAAGGCGTTGGGCGATATGTCGCCAATCTGCAAGTCGATGTTGGATATGTCGCCTTGCATGGCAAGCGAGATAACCTGCTTCATGTCGTCAGTTTTCAGTATGACACGACTGAGACCCGCCAGCGTGCCGCCACCAAGACCGATGCCGCCTATGTGGCGGATGCCATGATGGTCACACTGCACAAGGCTCGTGCCCGTGCCCATCGACACCACGATCATGCGATCGAGCCCTGTCTCATAGCGCGCGCCAAGACCATCGGCGATAAACTCCTCGGCCTTCTCCGTGGGCAAGCCATAAATAGGAGAATTGACGTAAGCGGCACCAACGCCCGTAATCATCACGCGCTCAATGTCCGACAAGGCTATTTGGTTGTCGTATAGATATTTACCAAACGCTCCGTAAAGGGAGGTCACGGGATCTGTGGCGCGTATGCGTATGGGCGACACAACGCCCTCGTCACCAGTTATGCCCACTATCTTTGTCGTGCTTATGCCAACGTCTATTCCTATTATCATCTTGCTGTGTTATTGTTGATGGAGTTTATTGTCCGCCGATTATGCAGCCGACTCATTTATCGTGTGCAAATTTACTAAATCTGTTTGACACAATGGTGCCAAACGCACACATTTAATATATGAAACGCACATTTAATATATGAAAAAACTGCCACCGTCGCTGCCACAATACTTCCTTAGCAGTTCGCGGATATACTCCGCGTTTGCCCTTACCTGCCGCTCGTTGCCGTCGTAGCCATTGATAAGCACCACAAGATGGGTTGTTTCAAGGGTTATCTTCGTGCGCTCGTTGTCGGACGTAGGCGTGCCTACCCCACCCTTGCTGTCGCGATATACAGGAAGTCCGGCAATGTTTATCATGCCTCTTCCTATGCCCTCATACGGCTCGCCCTCACGACCAATGCCAAGCGTCAGGGTGTCGCCCTCAAACTTGTCGGCATCGAATCCGCCAATGCTGTAGCCATAGGCTATGCTCGCGAGGTTCACCAAGTCTACAAGCGTGTCTATCTGGTAGAGGCTCTTGCCCGTGAGCTGACGGCGGATAAGCGCCTCGGAAGCGGGGCGATAGCGCGAGGGGTCCTTGCCGCAGGCGCGATACACACGTCTTGTGGCAGCTATGCCCGACTTCTCTTTCAGCGTCTCCGTGGTGAGCGTCTGACGATAACGTTCGCCCAAGGCGTTTATCTCATCCCACAACGGTTGGCAATACTCACTGTTTACCACCTGAGCCTCAACGCACGCGCCAACAAACGACGGGCACACAGACTCAATCTCCTTTGAAACAACAATCTTCATCTTTCTCCTCGAATTTGCAATCACTAATCCTATGTATACGAGTGCAAATTTAATTATTCTTTTGGGAAACTGTGGCCATCCGCCTGTTTTTTACGCTTTGCACATAGTTTTTTTTATACACATAAGGGCGCATTAAGACCGCTGCGGCTTTACGATGAAATCGCTGCGGCTTTACAATGGAATCACGATGGCCTTACGATGAAAAGCCGTTGCCTTTCCATTGGAAAGGCAACGGCTTTTCAATGATATAGCGAATCGTCTGTGTTTCAGCCTTTTAGACATTGCATTTTCCTCTATAAAGGAAAACACGTTTATTTGCACCGCTATCGGGGTTGGGACAGCAATGATCCACGAAAGGCACGAATGCCACAAAACTTCAAGACCACGAAACATCGGCTTCGCCGATGCCACATTACGCAAGCCGCCAACAAACAAAATAAGGGAGAGACATCGCTCATTGGACGTTTCTCCCTTGTATTAGTGTGTTCTAAACAGGCCGATTGTGGCAGCCGACTGCTGCGAGGCGCAATCTTATGCGGCCTTGCGCTTTGATTATTTCACAAATTTCTTTCCGCCCTGGATATACACTCCGTGAGCTTTGGCGGCGCTCACCTTGCGACCCATCAAGTCGTAGACAGGAGCATTCTTGGCTGCTTCGTCGGCCTTGACAGACGACAGACCGGTGGATGGCCCCCAAGTGAATGTCATGGTGCCTTTTGTAGTTTCTGAGTCGTTGCTATCGTAGTCGTAATGATAAATACTCAGAGTGCCGGCTTTCTCGCTGTTGGTTGAAGGGAATGAAGTTTTGCCGGCTGAAGTGTCAAACCACGTGTAGTAGACATCATCGTAGCAATAATACAAGTATGAGCCATCGTATCCGTACGTCGGATAGCCATTGCGAACGGTGATGGTATCGTCGGCAACGGTGAATATAAGCTCTTCGGGTGAAGCGTAAGCGCCATCCATCTTCAGTCCATAGTAAACGCTCTCGCCATACAGATACTTGGTGAGAGTGGTCTGGGCCGTGTGTACGGGTTCGCCAGTAGCATCGTCGGTGCCATAGTAGCTTATTGTTCCGGTTACGCTGCCACTGGTAGAGGTGAACTTGGCTATGGAAACCGACGCATAATAAATATACTTAGTACCGTCGTACCAAGCTGTAAAGTCGTCGAAGCTCAACGATCCATCGTCGTTTATCTTTCCTACGATGTCAGAAGTGGCACTTGTTGTACCGGCAAGCGTATAATAGTAGTCGAAGCCGCTGACCGGACTTGCGGTTACGGTCTTTGTTTCAAGGTCTACGGCAGCAGCAATAGTGCTTCCAAAGCCCAAAAGGTTGTCGATGTAAATAGAGTCGTTAGTGTTGCCTTTCGTGATGGTAGCCACATTGCCGGTAGGCATGCCGTTCCAATCGCCTGAGAACCATTGTTTGCCGGCTGTGCCGGCTGTGGCAACATAGCTGCCAAGAAGGTCGTCGACAGAAGTCACTGCGGCACGAGAAGACAGGCAGCACACCACTGCCACAAGAATGAGAGTAAACTTTTTGATCATAAGCCAATATGTTTTTGTTTAACCTTATCGCAACGTCACAATATATTTCCGTTACTATTTGCAAGCAAAATTAGAACATATTTCGGTAATACGCAAATATTTTATCGAAAAAGTAACATTTTGCAAGCAAAAAGCACTGTATCACTAACTAATCACAAGAAAGCACAAAGAAAGGTGTGATTTTTTCGTCGTCTGCCACATCACCTGATTTGCTTCACGGGCTCCATGCCGCACATCTGGCGCACGCGCTCCACCATCTTTCCAACGTCGAGCACACCATGAGCGAAGCCCTTGCGGGTGAGCTCCACGGGCAAGAGGTCATCATACTTGTCGAACACGGGAGTTTCCTTGGGATAGAGCAGCTCCATGGGGTCGAGGGGCTTGGCTATCTCCTCTGCCATGACCTTGAAGAAGTAGGGGGCGGAGACGCCAAGTGTGAACTGCATATAATAAGGTCGGGCGGAGTTGAAACCCTTGAGCCCCAACCGCGCGCCACACCTGATGCGGATGAAACGCTCCATGGCAAGGAAAGCATAGCTGCCAAGCCACGGGAACAAGGCATACATATTGCCCCCAAGGGGCAACAACCACTTCAGGCCGAGACCCGACTTGCCGGCCGTGTCGATGGCTTGGGAGAGGCGAAAGCGGGCGTGAGGCAGAAGGTAAGGATAGTCTTCGCCCGAGAAAGGAGAGGCAAGGATATTGTGCATCTTCTCAAGAATCTTGGTGTGGATGTCGCCAGGCTCATCGCCGAAATATGCCGGCACGATGCCTTTCACTGGATGGCAATAGACAATGTGGCGACTGCGGTCCACCTCCTCAACGACCCACACCCTGCCGGCAATGGCTATCTTGTCTTGCACAGGTGGCGGCTTGACGATGGTTCCAATCTCCTTAGACTCGCACCTCACCTTGTATTCCTCGTTCTCCTGGAAAACGGCATAGAACTTGAAGTTGTTGACCACACGCTCACCCTTTATGCCCACTATCAGCCCTCCACGGTCGGTGGTCTCTATATGGTCTATCTTGAGCAGGTGGCGGAGGAGTACACGGTAGTCGTCTTGGCTGACGTTGCGGAAATAGCTCAGCGAGAGCACGCGCCCAGCCAACTCAGCCGGCGACATCTCGCCGCCCGAGGCAAGCGTGGCCATGGTTTGATGGTAGAGCAACGAATAGGGCAAGCGGCCCACGCGCGGCGGCTCAACCCACCGCTCCTTGAGGTAAAGCTCGATGAGGGCTATGGCTTGTAAGAGTTTCCATGGGATGGTTTGCGGCATCATGGCCCTGGGCTCAGCCTGCTCCTCCCTTATGACGAACCACATCTCCGACGGCGCGCCACGGCGACCCGTGCGCCCCATGCGCTGAAGAAAGGAGCTGACCGTGAAAGGCGCGTCTATCTGGAACGCGCGCTCCAACCTGCCGATGTCGATGCCAAGTTCAAGGGTCGACGTGGTGCAGACAGTCATGAGCGAATCCTCGCGCTTGATTTCAGCCTCGGCACTCTCACGATAGCTCGCCGAAAGGTTGCCATGATGGATGAGAAAACGGTCGGGCTCGCGCAATGCCTCGCAATACATGCGAAGGGTGGAACACACCACCTCGCACTCCTCGCGCGAGTTGGAGAAGATAAGGCAGCGGTGGCCGCGCGTGTTGTCAAGAATGTATTTTATTGATGGGTCGAAGGCGTCGCTGACAGCCTGTCCGCCTTTGCCCTCACTTTTCCAAGGTCTCACGAACGGACTGCCGCCCTTCATCTCGTCCCTGGCTTGGGAAGGGCGCGAAGGCTCCACGTCGCTCTGGAAGGGATTGTAGCCAAGCGGCTCTTCATCGGCATAACCTCTCTCCACGCTGCCCGTGATGGTGGACGATGGCGTGCCGGCAAGCTTGGCCTTGGGAGCATCGCCCTGGCAAGCGCTTGGCGACAAGGAGAAATGTGCCACGGATATTCTCCACTTAGCCCCCTGCGACTGAATCTTGGGTATGATGGTTCCACGGCCTGTGCCTGCCGAAAGAAAAGCGCCCACGAGGGATGGTTCGCCAATGGTAGCCGACAATCCCACTCGACGGGGGTTGACTCCCGCCA
>CAVAGT010000069.1:0-14933 GCA_963588155.1 Lachnospiraceae bacterium
CCTACCGACTCATGGCAGAGAAAGCCGCCGACCTCGCTTGCCAGAAGTTGGGCATAGACAAGAAGTGCGACACCGCCGTGGTGCCACTCCCAGGCTCGGAAGAGACCGACAGCGAGATAAAGGCAAAGATGCACGATGACATCTACAGCGACCTCGCCGCATCAACGAGCCGCATTGCCGAAATTGGCCGCCACGGCACGTTCATCAAGGAGATTCCACACGAGACGATAGAAGACCGCGCGCTTGTTTGCGAGTGTGAGGAGGTGAGCGCCGGAGAGGTGAAGTTCGCCGTGGACAAGCTCCACGTCCATAACCTCATAAACCTGCGCCGCCGCACACGCATCGGCATGGGAACGTGCCAGGCCGCGCTCTGTGCGTGCCGCGCGTCGTGCGTGTTGTGTCAAGTGGGCAACAATAAGCCAGAAGATGAACTTGCAGACCTCGCCTCGTTCATGCAAGAGCGCTGGAAAGGCATGCAGCCAGTGGCGTGGGGCGACACGCTGAAAGAGAACCAGCTGACGCTGAAGATTTACCAGGAACTTTGTGGACTTAACGCTTGACAAAAATGAAATTCGATACTATCATAATAGGTGGCGGACTAAGCGGACTGACATGCGGTATCGCCCTCGCCAAGAAAGGCAAGAAAGTTGCCGTGGTCTGCGGTGGGCAAAGCAGCCTGCACTTCAACTCTGGCTCGTTTGACCTCATCGGCTACAACGATGGCAAGGAGATAGACGACCCTACAAAGGCCGCGAGCCAACTGCCTGCGAGTCATCCCTACGGCAAGGTGAAAGACATTGAAGCCCTGGCCGCGGAAGTACAGCAGCTCCTTAAAGAGGCTGGCATCAGCACGCAAGGCAACACGCATAGGAACCATTATAGGCTCTCGCCCATCGGCAAGCTCATCCCGACATGGTTGACAATGGACGGACTGTTCACCGTGGCAAATGCCGAGGAGCTCAAGGGAAAGAAGATTTGTCTTGCCAACATCACCGGCTTTCTAGATTTCCCAGTGCCTTACATCGCCAACGGCTTGCGTGGCTATGGCGCTGAGGTGAGTCTCTGCACCGTGACCACTCCTCTACTGGAACACGCAAGACAGAGCCCTACAGAGATGCGCGCAACAAACATAGCCAGCTACCTCGCCAACGACAACAACGTGAAAGAGGTGGCAGAGAAGTTGAAAGCCGCCGTGCCTGCTGGCATTGAATTGCTTCTCCTGCCTGCCGTGTTGGGAGTGGCCAACGACCACGCCGCCAAACTGTTGCAAGACTGTTTGCCCATAGACACACGGTTCGTTGCCACAATGCCTCCTTCCGTGCCCGGCGTACGCGTGCAGACCCTTCTGCGCCAATATTTCCAAAGACTGGGCGGCACGCTGATTCCGAACAACACCGTCGTGAAAGGCGAACTGGAAGGAAAGCACGTAAAGAAGGTGTATACCGACAAATTGGGCGAGACGACCCTCGAAGCCGACAACTTCGTGTTCGCCTCAGGCTCATTCCTTGGCGGCGGCATGACATCCGACTACGAGGGCGTGCGCGAGCCAATCTTGAACCTTGACGTGGATACTGACGAGGATCGCACCAAGTGGACGTCATACAACCTCTACGACAAGCAGCCATACCAATCGTACGGCGTGAAGACAGACGACAACCTGTTGACAACAAAGGACGGTCAAACATTAGATAATGTGTATGCCATCGGTTCCATCCTCAGCGGCAACGACCCACGCATGGCAACATCAACGGGAATCGACTTGCTGACGGCTCTTGCCGTGGCTTCAACCCTAACTTCATCCGACAAAAGATAACAGCTATGCAAGAGAAGATACAAATAAAGAACCTCAGCGAACACGACTACGAGCAATGCCTGAAGTGCAGTATCTGCACCGCGTATTGCCCCGTGTCTACCGTGGAACCTGAATATCCTGGCCCCAAGCATGCCGGTCCCGACTTGCTGCGCTACCGCCTCAAAGACCCCGACTTCTTCAACGAGACATTGAAGCTCTGCCTCAACTGCAAACGATGCGAGGTGGCTTGCCCGAACGGTGTCAAGGTGGGCGACATCATACAGACCGCACGGATGGAGTTGAGCACTCATACGCCAAGCTTGCGCGACAAGATGCTTGCCAGCACCGACTTCGTTGGCTCGATGGCAACGCTCGTGGCTCCCTTGACCAATTTCTTCCTTGGGTTGAAACCTGCCAAAGTCGTTCTCGACAAGGTGATGAAGATTGACCAGCACCGCCAGTTCCCTGCTTATGCCGGAAAGAAGTTTGAGACGTGGTTCCACAAGGAGGCAGAGCCCCAACAGCAAGAATACGACCGCTTCGTGAGTTATTTCCACGGCTGCTATGTCAACTACAACTTTCCACAACTTGGCAAGGACTTCGTGAAGATCATGAACGCGTGTGGTTATGGCGTGCGCCTCTTGGAGAAGGAGAAATGCTGCGGCGTGGCACTCATCGCCAACGGACTTCCAAAGCAAGCCAAAAAGCAAGGCGAAGCAAACATCTCTTCCATGGAGAAAGCCGTCAACGACGGCAACGAGGCGGTTCTTACCACAAGTTCGACCTGCACGTTCACCATGCGCGACGAATATAAGGACTTGCTGGACATTGATAACAGCAAGGTGCGCGACAGCCTCATGACAGCCACCCGATTCCTCTGCCAGAAAATAGACGAGGGAAAAATAAAACTCGCGTTCCGCAAAGACTTCCACAGGAAGGCTGCCTACCACACCGCTTGCCACATGGAGCGAATGGGCTGGAGCGTGTATTCCATCCAACTGTTGAAGATGATTCCTGGACTTGACCTCACAGTGCTTGAGAGTCGTTGCTGCGGCATCTCCGGAACCTACGGATTCAAGAAAGAGAACTACGAGCGCTCGCAGAAGATCGGCGCGCCGCTCTTCAACCAAATTCGCGAAGTGAACCCCGACTGCGTGACCACCGATTGCGAGACCTGCAAATGGCAGATTGAGATGTCGACAGGACTTCCCGTAGAGAACCCCATCTCGCTCCTTGCCCAAGCCATCGACGTGGAGGCCACAAGGAAACTAAACAAATGAACCAATTCCCGTCCCGCCAGCCGAGGAACCACCACAAGCGACGGGATAAGAACACCATCAAAACCATCAATATATCAAGCTGTTATGACCGCATTCGCCAACCCGTAATACGGAACACTAAAAGGAAAGAACAGCACAAAAAAAAAGCAGAAACATTTGGAGTCGATTGCCTTTTTCCCTAATTTTGTCATATGGGATTTGCAGAGTCGTCCTTTCTGTTTTTAGCTATTACACGACTAACAATAACCAAAACAATCGTCCAAGGACGACAGTTCTAAAACATAAT
The DNA here is from genome assembly GCA_963588155.1 of Lachnospiraceae bacterium. Lineage (GTDB taxonomy): Bacteria > Bacteroidota > Bacteroidia > Bacteroidales > Bacteroidaceae > Prevotella. The sequence goes on from CAVAGT010000069.1 coordinate 3,359, forward strand.
ACAAACTTAAAAACTCAATCACTATGCAAAAGTACATCTTAGCTCTTGACCAAGGAACAACCAGTTCCCGCGCAATCGTTTTTGACCACAGCGGAAAGATTTGCAGTGTTGCACAAAAAGAGTTTACACAGCACTTCCCGAAACCGGGATGGGTAGAGCACGATCCAAACGAGATTTGGTCTTCAGAGGCTTCCGTGATAGCAGAAGCCATAGCAGCCATAGACATCAACGGCCTTGACATCGCCGCAATAGGTATCACCAACCAGCGCGAGACCACCATCGTGTGGGATATCGACACCGAGGAACCTATCTACAACGCCATCGTCTGGCAGGATCGCCGCACGGCAGAGTTCTGCGACAAGCTGAAGGCGCAGGGGCTCGTGGACAAGGTACGCGAAAAGACCGGCCTCATCATCGACGCCTATTTCAGCGGCACGAAGATTAAGTGGATTCTCGACAACGTTCCTGGCGCACGCGAGCGCGCCGAGAAGGGCAAGCTGCGTTTCGGCAACGTGGACTCTTGGCTCGTTTGGCGCCTTACGCGCGGTGAGGTTCACTGCACCGACGTCACCAACGCCAGCCGCACGATGCTGTTCAACATCAACACCCTCCAGTGGGACGACGACTTGCTTAAGCTCCTCGACATTCCTCGCAGCATGATGCCGGAAGTGAAGTCTTCTTCCGAGGTCTACGGCCACACAAAGACCACAATCTTTGCCCACGAGGTGCCTATCGCCGGTATCGCAGGCGACCAGCAGAGCGCGCTCTTCGGACAGATGTGTCTCGAGCCAGGCTCCATCAAGAACACATACGGCACCGGTTGCTTCGTGATGCTGAACATTGGCGACAAGCCTTTGCTCTCCAAGAACAACCTTCTCACCACCGTGGCATGGAAGATCGGCGACGAGGTGAAATACGCCCTTGAAGGCTCTATCTATGTCGGCGGCAGCGTAGTGCAGTGGCTTCGCGACGGCCTCGGCTTCATCAAGAGCAGTGGCGAGGTGGAAGAGCTCGCTACGTCGGTGCCCGACAGTGGCGGCGTTTACTTCGTGCCAGCCCTGACAGGTCTTGCAGCCCCTTATTGGGATCAATACGCACGCGGCACCATCGTAGGCATCACCCGCGGCACCACTCGCGCCCATATCGCACGCGCCGCTCTCGATGGCATCGCGTTCCAGACCTACGACATTGCCCAGGCCATGGCGAAAGATCTCGGTGCTCCTCTCACGGAGTTGAAGGTCGATGGCGGCGCTTCGCGCAACAACCTGCTCATGCAGTTCCAGTCCAATCTTCTTGGCGTTCCCGTGGTGCGTCCGAAGATCACGGAGACAACAGCCCTCGGCGCCGCTTATCTCGCAGGTCTCGCAGTGGGCTTCTGGAAAGACATCGACGAGATCAAGAGCCAGTGGCAAGTTGAGCGCACGTTCAACCCCGTTCCCGAGAACGAGGAGATCAAGAACGCCAAGGAAGGTTGGGCTGATGCCATCCAGCGCACGTTGACCAACAAATAGACCATTGTTTCCTTGCCTTTCCTCATCGCACCAACCGAGAGGGGAGGCAAGACATGAACCTAAAGGAGGAAAACATAAAAACTTTATAAACCAAAACTAAATTATTATGGATTATTCTATGACTACACAGTTCCTCATGGAACTCATCGGCACATTGGTGCTCGTGTTATTCGGAGACGGCGTTTGCTGCGCTACCAGTCTGAGCAAGAGTAAAGCCCAAGGAGCTGGCTGGGTCGTCATCACCCTCGGCTGGGGTCTCGCCGTCTGCATGGGCGTGCTCATCGCCGGTCCTTACACGGGTGCCCACCTTAACCCTGCCGTTTCCGTTGGTCTTGCCATTGCCGGCAAGTTCTCATGGGCTGCCGTTCCCGCATACGTTGCCGGCCAGATGATTGGCGGCGTCCTTGGCGGTGTCATCGTGTGGTTGTTCTACAAAGACCACTTCGACGCTACAGAGGACAAGGACACCAAGCTTGGCGTGTTCTGCACGGCTCCTGCCATCCGCAACTACTCAAGCAACTTCATTAGCGAGTTCATCGCCACGTTCATGTTGGTATTCCTCATCATCGCCTTCGGCACAAAGGGCAACACCTACTGCCCGGAGAGCAACACGTTCGGCCTCTCAGCACTCGGTCCCGTGCCAATCACTTATGTTATCGTAGCTCTTGGCATGTCGCTTGGCGGCACCACAGGATACGCAATGAATCCCGCCCGTGACCTTGCTCCACGTATCGCATACGCCATTTGCCCGATCAAGGACAAGCGCGATCCCGACTGGGCTTACTCTTGGGTTCCCGTCTTGGGTCCTGTGCTCGGCGGCGCCGTTGCCGGTATCTGCGGCATTTGGCTCATGAGCCTCTAAACACGCGACAACGCTAACTATCAAGAAGCGATAAACACAAAACCATTTAAGAAAACTCCTATGAGAAACATCGGCAAAATATTATGCCTGGCAGCGATATCCCTTCTTCCTTTGAGCACACAGGCACAAAAAATACACGAGTCTGCCAGCTTGGAGACATCACACCTCTGGCGTGGTCTTGAGGTCGGAAACGGACTGATTCTCAACAACGACGTATCCCTCAGCGACAACAACGACCACTTCAAGATTGGATTGTGGGGCGGAATGGCCGTTGACGGCGACTACAAGGAGGCTGACGTTTACCTCAACTACAACAACAGCGGCTTCAACATCGCCGTTTGGGACTTGTGGAACTTCTCCGACGGCATCCCCGGCAACGGAAAATACTTCACTTGGGATGCTCGCAAGACATCGCACCTTCTCGACGCGGCCATCAGCTACGACTTCGGCGTGAAAGCCGGGTTCCCGCTCACGCTCTCATGGGCCACACTCCTCGTGGGACGCGACCGTGGCGAATGCAATGAGCAAAACGTCTACTCCACCTTCGTCCAGGCAAGCTATCGCCTCTACGACAGCAAGGACTGGGCAGTTGACGCTTCAGTTGGTGGCATATTCGCTCTCAACCCATACGACAAGGACAAGTATCCCAACGAGAACAACAACCTCTACGGAAAGTCGGCTGGCATCAACGACATACGTCTTGGCGCCACATACAAGCTGAAGATTGGCAAGTATGACATGCCTGTTTCCGCCCAGATGATGTGGAACCCGGAGGCAAGCAAGGCTTACTTCAGGGCAAGCGTAGTGCTTCTCAGCCTGTAGACACATTCCAACACTCTCTATAAAGAGCCTCAGCTTTCGCGAGCTGGGGCTTTTTTCGTGCAATATCGTCGGAAGCCGCAAACACGAACAACCAATGCGAGGCGTGGCAACTGGATTACAGTGGGAAGGCAATGCCTTTACGGTGACAAGCCTGCGCTTTCACTATGAAACCACTGCGAAATCACCGTTATTTTGACTGTTAATAATACCTATAAAAGCAATGCTTAGAGAGCATGATTAGAATAAAAAGGTTATCTTTGTAAAAAATAAAAACCATCATCCATGACCAAAGAAGAACGTCATAGTGAAATCATGGACAACCTGCTAAAGCAAGGCTCCATACAAGTAACCGAGCTGGCCGACAACCTGCAAGTCTCGTCTGTCACCATCCGCAAGGACCTTACCAATTTGGAGAAAGAGGGCAAGCTCTACCGCAGCCACGGCAGGGCGATACTCATAAACCCCTTCACCAACAACCGCACGGTGACGGAGAAGGAGAAGCTCAACATGGATGAGAAACGGCTTATCGGAATAGAGGCAGCCAAACTGATAACACCCAACGACTCCATAGTCTTAGCCTCAGGCACCACCATCCATGCCTTGGCGAGAAACATCCACCCGGAGAGCCGCCTTACCGTTGTCACCGCCTCGCTGCAAGTGGCAGAGGCACTGGCACCGCTCGACAACGTGGAGCTTATCCAGCTCGGCGGCATAGTGCGCCATACCAGCCTCTCGGTGGTGGGCAAGTATGCCGAGATGATCCTGTCAGGATTCTCGTTCAGCAAGCTGTACCTCGGCGTCGACGGCATCGACCTTGAGTTTGGCATCTCCACGACCGACATGCGCGAGGCCGAGATAAACCGCACCATGATGCACACGGCACAAAAGACCATCGTTCTGGCAGACAGCACGAAGTTCGGACGGCGAGGGTTCGCGAAGATAAGCAACATCGAAGATGTCGACATGATCATCACCGACAACCGCCTCCCCATGCCAATACGCCAACAGGTAGAGGCAATGGGTATCGACATAGTGACCGTAGACGAATAAACCACAAGAATCACCCAACACCATAATACATTATCAGTATGAAAATACCTTCGGAATTTGACCCCATAAGGCCTTATGAGCCCGAGGAGCTCCCAGCAGTGTACGACAAGCTACTTGCTGACAAACTGTTCCAACAAGTTGTAGCATACCTCTACCCCAACGTGCCCTTGGAAATCGTGGCAAAGAAAATGCACGCGTGCAAGACCAACATCGAATTCCAACGCAATTTCTGCTATGGCATACTGCAGAAGCTCATTGGCGAGCAAAGCAACGGCATCGACATGAGCTTCTACAACGTGGACATACGCAAGCGCTACACCTTCGTGAGCAACCACCGCGACATAGTGCTGGACTCTGCGTTCCTCGACAAGGCATTGTTCGACACGGGCTTTGGCACCACTTGCGAGATTGCCATAGGCGACAACTTGCTGCAGCTCGACTGGGTTCGCGACCTTGCACGAGTCAACAAGACCTTCACCGTGGAGCGCGCGTTGAAATCGAGCGAGATGCTTCGCGCCAGCAAGCGCATGTCTGAGTATATGCACTTCGTCGTGTCACAGAAGAACGACAACATCTGGATAGCGCAGCGAGAGGGCCGCGCCAAGAATTCCAACGACCTCACGCAACCCGCCATACTCAAGATGATGGCCATGGGTGGCGAGGGCTCCATCATCGACCGTCTCACCCAGCTCCATATCGTGCCATTGGCCATAAGCTATCAATATGACCCATGCGACTATCTCAAGGCGCGCGAATACCAGTTGCGACGCGACCTGCCTTACTGGAAGAAGTCGCCAGGCGACGACCTGGAAAGCATGAACGTGGGCATCAAGGGATTCAAGGGACACATACACTACAGTTGCGCCCCATGCATAGACGACTGGTTGCAGACCGTGAACCAAGAGCAGCCTCGCAACAAAATGTTTGAGGAGATTGCCGAGCATATCGACCATGAGATACACCGCAACTACCTCCTCTATCCGCAAAACTACATCGCCCTCGACATGATTCAGAACACGAAGATGTATTCTGAAAACTACACACAGGAAGACTACGACAATTTCGAGGAGTATATTGCCAGCCGCCTTGCCCTCATCGACATCGAGAACAAGGACGAGGCTTACTTGCGTCGCTGCCTCCTCACCCAGTATGCCTACCCCACCCGCAACTATCTCACGGCAACGGAGTCTACGGGGAGGCTGAAGCAGTTCTTCAGCAAGTTCAACTTTGCAAAATAATAAACGCCCCACTTTATATGACCTTTACGAAATTCTTTCATAGTATGGCATTGGTGGGGCTTCTCCTTCTTTTCCCGTCTTGCTCCAACACCGCATACGAAGAGGGCGACTCCAGCCTCAGCTATCTGCGCACCGACTTCGTGGATGCCGTGACCGACAGTCAGGCTAAGCTCGCCTCGGCAACAACCGACGACAACGTGAAGCTGACCTTCTCGCAGCCTCTGCAAACAAGCTGGACCAACAAAGCCGACACTCTTTGCCGCGTCTTGCTCAATTATAATATGTATGCCAACGGTGTTGACTCCAATGTGGTTGAACCATTGGCTGCAAAAATGGTCTATACGCTCAAGCCGGCAGACCCGTCAAAGCAGACATTGACAGCTACCGACCCCGTGAGCTTTGTCAGCGCATGGAAGAGCAAGAACGGCAATTACGTCAACCTCCGCATTGGCTTGAAGACGGGCCAAGCCAGCGGAGATGACCAGAGGCAGAGCATAGGGCTGGCTCTCGACAGCACCGTGGTGAGCAACGAGACACCCACCTATTGCCTGAGGTTTTTGCACAGTCAAGGTGGCGTGCCCGAGTATTACACCACAGATGTTTATGTCAGCATACCCATAAAACAAATGACAACCGGCAGCAAAGTGCGATTGTCATTGAATACTTACAACGGATTGATAGTCCGCGAGTTCACAAAGTGAACCCTAAGTTCAAAGGCTCTCTAGCACTCGCTTAAGCACCACCTCGGCTGAGATTTCGCGGTTGGCAGCCTCTGGTATCACAAGGCTGTGGTCGCTCTCTATCACGTCGTCGGTCACGATGAGTCCACGTCGCACAGGCAGGCAGTGCATGAAATAGCCATCGTTTGTCCACGACATGTGCTCCGCGTCTATCGTCCATCCCATGTCCTTGCTCAATATCTCGCCATATTGTGCCGGATTCTTCACACCAGGGCAGCTCCAGTTCTTGGCATACACGAAGTCGGCACCTTCGAGAGCCTTCTTCTGGTCGTATTCCACCTTGGCATCGCCCACGAACTTCGGGTCAAGCTCGTAACCCTCGGGTTGCGTCACCACGAAGTCAACATCAGCCTTGTTCATCCACTGGGCGAACGAGTTTGGCACAGCCTGAGGCAAGGCACGGCAATGAGGAGCCCACGTCAGCACCACCTTCGGGCGGGCATGGTCGCGCTTGGTGACAGCATTGCCTTGCAGCTCAGCCCATTTCTCGTTTATAGTTATCATGTCGGCAAAGGCCTGCAAAGGATGCACCGTGGCTGTCTCCATCGCTACCACCGGCTTGCCAGAATACTTCACAAACTGGTTCACGATGGTCTCGGCGTAGTCGTAGTCGCGGTCTTTCAAGCCTGCAAACGAGCGCACGGCTATTATGTCGCAATAGCTGCTCATCACGGGAATGGCCTCCAGCAAATGCTCGCTCTTGTCGCCATCCATTATCACGCCACGCTCAGTCTCCAACTTCCACGCGCCGGCGTTCACGTCGAGCACAATTACGTTCATGCCCAGGTTCATCGCCGCCTTTTGTGTGCTCAATCGAGTGCGCAAGCTGTTGTTGAAGAATATCATCAGCAATGTCTTGTTCTTGCCCAACTCTTGATAACCAAAACGGTTGGCCTTCACTTCCTGTGCCTCAGCGAGAGCGGTTTTCAAGTCGCCAAGGTCTTCCACATTAAAAAATGTCTTCATTTCTTTATCTCGTTTTTAATTTATATTCTTCCCTCTTCATCCTTCACTCTTCGTTCTTCGTTCTTCCCTCCTCATTCTTCACTCTTCACTCTTCGTTCTTCACTCAACCTCTCGTCTGCCCATTTCCAGTGATGAGCCATTTGTAAGTGGTGATTTCCTCCAATGCCATAGGACCTCGCGCGCCCAACTTCTGCGTGCTGATGCCGATCTCTGCACCAAGCCCGAATTGCGCTCCGTCGGTGAAACTTGTTGGGGCATTAACGTAGACGCACGCGGCATCCACCATCGTCTGGAACTTCTTTTGGGCCTCTGCGTCATCCGAGACAATGCTCTCGCTGTGCCCGCTTCCGTAGGCGGCTATGTGGTCGAGAGCCTCTTCTTCCGACGATACGGTCTTGATGCCCATCTGCATACTGAGCCATTCGGTATTCCAAATGCTCTTCAGGTTGGGGTCATCAGCCTTCATCCTCTGTTCGCTTTCCTCTGCCTTATATAATAATGTGTCGGGATAGTGGCTCTTCAATGCTTCGTAAGCCTTAGCGTCGGCATGGACCTTCGTCTCTTTCTTGGCAAGGTCTTCGCATAGCCTTGGAAGGTCGCTCAAACGACTTTCGTGTATCAGCAAGCAGTCGAGCGCATTGCATACGCTCACCCTTCTGCACTTGGCGTTGGCAACTATGCGCTTGCCCATATCCAGGTCGCCAGCCTTGTCGAAATAGCAATGCACCACGCCGGCGCCAGTCTCTATCACGGGCACCTTGGCGGTGTCGCGCACAAAGTTGATGAGCTTCTTGCCGCCACGGGGTATGCATAGGTCTATGTAGCCCACGGCGTTCAGCATCTCGCCCGTCGCCTCATGTGTTGCAGGGAGGAGCGTCACCACATCGGGACATACGCCAAACGCCGCCAACACCTTGTGGATAAGCGCGACACTCGCCACATTGGACGCATTGGCGTCCTTTCCGCCTTTCAGCACACACGCGTTCCCACTCTTGAAACAGAGCGAGAACACGTCGAATGTGACATTGGGTCGCGCCTCATATATCATGCCTATCACCCCGAAAGGAACGCTCACCCTTTGCAGGTGCAAACCGTTGTCGAGGGTCTTGTCCTTGAGAACCCTTCCCAAGGGCGAGGGCAAGGTGCTGACATGCCGCATGTCAGAGGCTATGTCCTGCAGCCGTTGTTCCGTGAGTTGCAACCGGTCGCGCATCGGATTCGCCTCGTCCATCTTGGCCAAGTCCTCAGCATTGGCTTTCAAGAGCGCAGGCATATTGGCAACAATGGCATCAGCCACCGCCTGGAGTATTTCGTTACGCTTGCCATCTGTCAGCAATCCCAAGGTCTTGCTTGCCGCCTTCACCTTTCTGAAAGTCTCTTTCAGTTCCATACCCTATCTCCTTCTCCTTATAGTTATAAGACTTTTCGCGGGCAAAGATAAGTATAAACATTGACAAATGCAACGATTATGCAACAAAATGAATGTTTTTAGAGCACAAACGCATTGTTATGCATAAATCAAAGAGCAATACCTGCCTCTCGGTTATTTGTTTCAAGCCATCCTTTGCGTCTACTTGTATTCCTTTGGCGAAGTGCCAAATTCCTTGATAAAACACTTGGTGAAGTATGATGCACTGCTGAAACCCACCTGATACATAACTTCCGAAACGGTAAACCTGTCTTGTTTCAGAAGTGCGGCAGCCCGTTGCAATCTCCGTTTGCGGATAAAGCTAACGGGAGTTTCGCCAGTGAGCAACTTCAGTTTCCTATAGAGCTGTTTTTGGTCCATGCCAATCAGATCGCAAAGTTTGGTGACATTGAATTCCTCTGATTGCATATTTGAATTTATCAAACTGACAACCCGCTCCATTAGTTCCTCGTCGCTTGTCAAAGATGGCGCTTCTTCGGCAACCGACGTAATGTTCTCTATACGCACATTCTGCTCAATGGCTTTGCGCCTGTTCAGCAATTGCACGATGTGTAACTGTAGTTTCCGAAGGTCAAAAGGCTTGGGCATGAACACGTCTGCCCCACTGCGTATGCTCTTCAACTCCGTTGTGGTATCGTCTTTTGCCGTCAGCATGATAATGGGAACCAAAGACGTTGAATGATTGCCCCGAATGCGATGACACAATTCCGTGCCGTCGATGCCAGGCATCATCTGGTCGGTAATCACGATGTCTGGAACCATGGTCTCCAGCGATGCCAAGGCGTCTTCGCCACTTTGTGCGGTTATGCACCTATACGAAGATTCCAATGCCGTTATCAAGAAATCAAGTATCTCTCGGTTGTCGTCCACTATCAAGACCATCGGTTTGTCGGAAGTGACAGCATCGCTTTCTTCTTCGGTGACAGGAACGGAGGTAAGAGGAAGGGTTATGGTTACCTTGAGCCCATCTTTGTTCTCCACCTTCGCCTCACCGCCGTGCATCTCCACATACTTCTTTACGACAGACAAGCCGATGCCTGACCCCTCGCGTGAATTTTGTCCTTTATAATAGCGGTTGAAGATTTTCGGGAGGTCATTATTGGGCACGCCCGGACCATTATCATTGATAAAGACAATGGCTTTTGAGTGTGCTTCCTCTATGTGGACCACTATTTTTCCTTTTCCGTCTTCCACATATTTCAATGCGTTAGACAAGATATTGCGTATTACCATCTGGATCTTGACCACATCAACATCCATCAGCAAAGAGCCTTCGGGCATCTCCCTGACTATGCTTATGTTTCTTTCCTGGGCAAGAGTCGCAAACTCCTCAATACACCCAGACACGACACTGCACAGATCGACGCGTGAAGGAAGTATCTGGTCTTCCCCCTCAGCCTCCAGCTGTTTGAAGTCGAGAATACGGTGTATCAGTTCGTTCAACCTAAGGGCGTTGCCATGAATCAGTTTGAGATTATCCCTGAGTTTCGCGTTTGAAGTCTCCGACAACAACTTTTCCAATGGTGCGACAATCAGGCTAAGCGGGGTTTTCAACTCGTGCGACATATCGACGAAGAAATCCATCTTGTGTTGGGTAAGCGACATCACCCGCTCGCGCTCACGTTGTTCGAAAAGAGCCTGCTCGTGGCGTTTGTAGCGATTCTGTATCAGCCAGGCAATTACGACAACAGCTATCAAATAGAGCATACACGCCCACCATCTGAAATACCATGGGTATGGAACAGAGAGGACGTATTCGGTCACCGAAGCTTCCTCGTGGTCAGCGTCGGTCGTCAAGTACAGTTTATAGTCTCCCCCGGAAAGGTGCGACAGCATGATCCTGTTCGACCCGTTTGGCAGGGAATGCCATTCGCCGTTTCTGCCAATCTTGTACCAAAACACCTCCGCGTTTTTCCTGTCATACGCAAAAGTCGCCAAGTTGAGCACAATGTCCTCGCGGTCGTCCAGCTCTATTACATTATTATATCTTGGAACGCAGTTGGCGACCTCAGAGTCACCAAGCATTACCGATGAGATGAACACCTTTGAGTGGGTTATCGTCTTGGGTTGTATATGTAGATTCTGTCTGCATACAAGGTCTTCCCCACCCCACAGAATTGATTCGTCACCACGCACATACACACCTGCCGTAAAACTATTCCCGGCGTTATTGAAAGAATGTATTGAACCGTCTGTCGTGTTAACATAAAACAGTCCGCTGGAAGTAGACATCCACAAACGTTTGTTTTCATACACAAACGCCTGTATCATGCCATCCTTGACATAGAATCCGGTTTCCTCCTTTATGTTTTTCTCCGTGTCGTAGCTGTATAACCGTCCTTGTATATCAAGCCACAGTTTGCCATCGGCAAGAATCATGTTGTCTATAAAAATCTTCTGCCAAAGCGTGCACTTCATCGTGTTAGTGTCGATTGCTACAAGGCCCTTGCTGGTATATGCCCACAACACGCCCTTCTCATCAGGGAAGAACCTGTATATGGTATTTACCATTTCGTCATTATTTCCAAACGGGCTTTCCCTCATCGCGAATTTGCCACCCGATGCCAGCAACGATTTCTTGTCAACAACATAAAGCCCTCCCATATAAGTTGCTATCCATAGTCTTCCAGCAACATCTTCATAGATATCGTAAGCCCAGTTCGAATTTCTGCCTTTCGGGTCTGTCAACACATAGTATTTGAACTCATTGCTTTTAGGGTCATATCTTGCAACGCTTGCGTCTGTCGCTATCCATATATCCTTGTCGCGGTCTTCATAGACACTCCTTATCACACACTTCTTCAGCCCGCTGCCCACCTTGAACCACGTGGTGTTGCCTGGGGTTATATGCAGCAGTCCGTTGTCGCCACCCAACCACTTTCCACCTCTTGAATCAACAAGAATCCGGGTGATGACATTGCCGTCACGCGAATGGGTTAGTGAAGGAAGGGGAATTG
>CAVAGT010000070.1:0-14931 GCA_963588155.1 Lachnospiraceae bacterium
GTGGTACATCCCTTATTTTATGATTGGTTGTTATCTAACTCCCTTTAAGGATTAGCTTACTTAACCTTCTCTACGATTGCCTTGAAAGCAGCCTCGTTGTTCATGGCGAGGTCAGCGAGCACCTTGCGGTTGATCTCGATGCCAGCCTTGTGGAGGGCACCCATGAGCTGAGAGTAGCTCATCTCATACTGGCGAGCGGCGGCGTTGATACGCTGAATCCAAAGAGCGCGGAAGTTGCGCTTCTTGTTACGACGGTCACGGTAAGCGTATGTGAGACCCTTCTCATAGGTGTTCTTGGCTACGGTCCACACATTCTTGCGGGCACCAAAGTAGCCCTTGGTCTTCTTCAGTATCCTTGTTCTCTTAGCTTTCGAAGCTACGTGATTTACTGATCTTGGCATAATTTTTCTTCTTTAATTCGTTTTGACTAAGTTTACTTTTAACACGCCTGTTAAGTTTAACGGAGGCAAAGCAAGTCGCGCACCTGCTTGAGGTTGGTACCGTCCACGAGGGTCTGGTGAACCAGATTACGCTTCTGCTTCTTCGTCTTCTTAGTCAAGATGTGACTGTGATAAGCGTGATGACGCTTGATCTTACCTGTTCCGGTAAATGAGAATCTCTTCTTGGCGCCGGAGTTTGTCTTTACTTTTGGCATTTTTGTTATTGTTTATTTGTTGTTTATAAAAGGTGGCAACGCATATACCAGGCGGGGCCACACAGTGATGTTTTCCTAATGCTGAGCGAGAGGCCGCGAGGCCTTATTGTCACGCTTCAGAGTTGAGCTTGGCGAGAAGTTCCTCGGCGCCCTTGGCGTTTCCGAGCAAGCCTTTCTTCTTGGCATCTTCCTCGTCTTTCAGCTTTTGCTGTTCCTTCTCCACGGCTTCCTTGGCGAGCCTGTCGCGCTTTTGCTGGCTTTGCTTTGCCACGCCGGCCTTCTTTGGCGCGAGGAAGAGGAACATCTTCTTGCCCTCAAGCTTAGGCAGCTGCTCTACCTTTGCCACTTCCTCCAAGTCGTTGGCGAAACGGAGCAGAAGCACCTCGCCTTGGTCCTTGAAAAGGATGCTACGACCGCGGAAGAACACGTATGCACGCACCTTGTTGCCTTCCTCAAGGAACTCCTTGGCGTGCTTGAGCTTGAATTGATAGTCGTGGTCATCGGTCTGGGGTCCGAAACGAATCTCCTTCACCTCCACCTTGACCTGCTTCTGCTTCATCTCCTTTTGACGCTTCTTCTGCTGGTAGAGAAACTTGCTATAGTCGATGATACGACAGACTGGTGGTTGAGCGTTGGGAGAAATCTCTACCAAGTCGAGCTCTTGCTGACGTGCCAAATCCAAGGCTTTGCGCGTAGGCATCACCTCTGAGCCGCCATCACTTACCACACGAACTTCCCGCACGTGGATCTGTCCATTGATGCGGTACTGATCTTTCAAATTGTCTTTCTTCATCCAACTATTTTAAGGTTCTAACTTTAATGCAAAGGGACAATGCCCCCTAAACAGCGTGCAAAGTTACATATTTTTAATAAACCAGCAAACCTTTCGGGCCTTTTTTATTAAAAAAACTCGCTATTTTGTCGCGGTGGATTAAATTGACCGCTCTCCCACTCTATTTGCCGCCGTCTGCGGCCACTTTCAGCCTATCGCCGTCTGCCACAACGGTGTAGCGTGCGCCTTTACGTGTCTTGAACTTCAGCTCGGCGCTGCCATAGCGCACGACGCAAGGCTCACCCGAGCCTGAGAGGAGGGTTGCCTTTGCGAGCTTGCCGTCCTTCCAACTTACGGAGACGGTGAAGTTGCCGCGTGCGTCCAATCCGCTCACCGAGCCTTCGGCCCAAGCGTCGGGCAATGCCGGCAACAAGTGGATGAAGCCCATGTGGCTCTGGAGCAGCATCTCCGTCACGCCTGCCGTGCCACCGAAGTTGCCGTCGATCTGGAATGGTGGGTGCGTGTCCCACAGGTTGTCGAGCGTGCCGTTCTTGAGCAGGTTGCCATAGAGCTTGTAGGCGTGGTTGCCATCGTGGAGTCGTGCCCATTGGTTGAGCTTCCATCCCATCGACCATCCCGTGGCACCGTCGCCACGATGTTCGAGCACCACTCTCGCGGCCTTTGCCAGCTCGGGAGTGGTCACGGGCGAGATGGTGTGGCCGGGATGCAAGCCAAAGAGGTGGTTCACGTGGCGATGCTCGTCTTTCGGATCATCGATGTCGGTAGACCACTCCATGAGTTGTCCATAGCGTCCCACCTTGTAAGGCGCGATGTGCTTCAAAGCGTCTTCCCACTGCTTGCGCTCTTTCGCGCTCTTGCCGAGCACGCGGTTTGCCTCCACCGCGTCCATGAGCACCTCGCGTATCACGGCATGGGCAAACGTAGCACCTTGGTCCACGGGGCCATGCTCTGGCGACGTGGAGGGAGCTGCGGTATAGATGCCGTCGTCACGACGCCAGAGATAATCGGAAGCGAAGTCGGCGGAACCTTTCAGTATGTCATAATAAGAGGCGAGGAAAATGCGATCGCGGGTATAGTCGTAGTAATCCCAAAGGTGGGTGGCGAGCCAGGGGCCGGCAAATGGCGAGAAGTTCCACGACATGTCCTCGCTCTCAAGAGGCGACGTGAAGCCGAAGATGTTGCCAGAGACGGAGGTCGTCCAACCACGCGTGCCGAAATACGACTTGGCCGTCACCGTGCCGGGCTTGATGAGCGTGCGTATGAAGTCGAACAGCGGCAGCTCGCATTGTCCCAATCCTGTGGAGCAAGCTGGCCAATAGTTCATCTGCAAGTTGATGTTGTTGTGATAGTCCACTCGCCAGGGCCCGTCCACGTTGTTGTGCCAAACACCCTGCAGGTTGGCAGGCATGTTGCCGGGGCGCGACGAGGCTATGAGCAGATAGCGACCAAACTGATAGTAGAGTTCCTCAAGATAGAAGTCTTTCTGTCCCTTGCGGTATCTTGCAAGCCGCTCATTTACGGGGATGTCATTCTGCGCAAACTCAGCATTATTGATGTTGAGCTTCACTCTGTTGAAGAGATGAGAATAGTCGTCATAATGCTCTTTCAGCAGCTGGCCGTAGCCTTTTGCCGTAGCCTTGCTTATCCAGTCTGAAGTTGTAGCGAGGGGATCCACTCCGACATAAGCCTTCGGGTCGTTGAAGTCGGGATCATAATTTGTCTTATAGTCGGTATCGGCAGTAATGAGGAACACCACCTCGTCGGCTCCCTCCACGGTAATCTTACCGCCCTTGTTGCTCACCTTTCCGCCCTTGTTGATGGCTTTTATGCGAATGGCATACCGCATCTGATTGTTGGTGAGGCGTGCATCCCACAGCAGTTGGTCATTGCCCACAGATGTCATGCTGCCTTTCGACACGGGGTTGGGGGCATAGGAGAACGTGAGATTCTGCTTGCCTGGCTGCGAAGAGGTGTAGCGCACAGCCATGACATTGGCGGGATAGCTGATGAAATATTCGCGCTTGTAGTGCACGTTCTGCTTGTCAAACTGCACCTCAGCGAGTGCCGAGTCGAGCGAGAGCGAGCGCCGGTAATTGGTCATCGCCAAGGTGTTGAGTCCTGTCTCGATATAAAACTCGCCCGCTGTTGTGAAGTTGCCAAATCGGAAGGGCTTTTCTGCATACGACTCGTATGGCACCTCGCTGTTGAAATTCTTGCGTGTGAGCTCGGCGGCTTTCTGCCAGTCGTTATCGGTGAAAGCCTGGCGTATGTCCTTGATAACTCCTGCCGACTGCTTGTTGACATTCCAATAGCTGGCAGCTCCCGCGCTTGTATTTGGTCCACCTCTCCAGAGTGTCTTCTCGTTGAATGTGATACGTTCTGCCTCCACCGAACCGAGGATATTGGCACCTATGCTGCCGTTGCCGATGGGCAACGACTGCGACTCCCAGTCGGGGTCAGGATTCTTAGCTGTGTCACCAGCCGAATCGGGTGTTTTCTCGCCTTTCCACATCTCGGGGTTACCACCATACCATATGGCCTGCCCGCGTAAGGTCACGGGGGTGTCGAACCAATATTTCAATGGCGTGGAGCGTTGTGCCGCGGCATTGGATGAGGTTAAGAGACATAAGGCTATTGCAGCAAACAATTGTCGTTTTTGTCGCATCTTCGTTTGTTTTTAGTTACATTACTTAGTTTAATTCACAAAGTTAATGATAACAAACGAGAAAACGGGAAATGTTCGCGGAAAAATGTATCACAAAAATGTTTCTCCGATGCGCGCGTCACCTCACGGTCACGTGGTCTATCAAGTAGCGCGAGGGCGCCACCTTCTTGTCGCAGCCCGGCAATGGCGGCGCGGGCTTTTGGTTTGGCGTGTTCCTGTCGGGCAATTCGCGATAGCCGCCGGTGCGGAAGCTCAGGCGCTCAACGCTCTTTAACGCTTGGAGCGGAGCCAGCGTCACGCCATTCACATTCACCTCGTTGCCGTCCACGACAATGGAGACCTTCTTCCATTCGCCCACCTTATAACTGCCGCAAGGCTTGCCAGCCATCGACATTTGACCATCGCGGAAGCTCAGCGACACGGCACGCGCGCCATGCCTGTCGGTCACGTCCACCTCGAAAGGCTCGCCGTGTTCCTCCTCCACCTTTATGTCGAAACCTATGGTTGCCTTCGCCGTCTCCTCGAAGACGCGAATGGCCCGCGCATAGTCGTAAGGGTCTTCATCATTGAGGCAAAGATGGTGCTGGGCATCGACCGCCACCTGGCACCACTGCGGGCGATAGATGTTCCAGTTGGGTATCGTGCCGCCCTCGGCAACGTCATCGAAGTTGTCGTCCACGGGTCCGCTCCACGTGGTGCGTGCCGGCAACTGGACTCGGCTCACCCAAATGTCCTCCTTGTTGACGCTGTACGTGAGCCACATGTTGTTTCCCGGCGGTGTCTGCTCGCCTTCGGTTATGCCACGTACATAGCACGGGCCGAAGTCCTTGTTCTCGCCCATGAACCTGCGTGGCGGCACCTCGCCATGCACAACGCCTATCGAGTCGAACACCATACCGTCGTCGCTCGTCATCATGGTCAACGGATAGCGGTAAGGCTGCGTCTCTATGGGGTTGAACGCCAAGGCGTAGCGGCCGTCAGCCGTGCGCTGTCCCCACTGCTTGCCACCTGCCATTATGAGCGACGGGCATCGCACGGGCGTTGACCAGCTCTGCCCCTCGTCTGCCGAGAGTGCGGCATAAGACCATTTCCACAACGCCACCGTCTTGCCGTCGCGCCGATGGAAATAGCTCGTGGCCTGCACGCGGTTGATGGAGTCTTTCAGGGCGTAGAACCCGTCCAAGCCTCGGTCCTCGTCGATCCACTGCAGCGTCTTGAGCCTGTCGGCAAGCAACGCCCTGCACGCCTCCTTGAAGCCCTTGTCCTTGGAACGCTCAAAGAAGGGGTAACTCGTGTTCGTCTCGTCCCATTTGGCGTGCGAGGAATAGCGCACGAAATAGATTGGCCCCATCGTGCCGTCGGCCTTCATCTCGCGCACCACCCTGCCTATGCCGCCGCCCTTGAACGGGTCGTAGCTGTGGCCATAGAAGCCCACCACGAGCAGCCTGCCGTTGGGAGCGGTGTAGAAGCCCATGCGCTGGTGCATGATGTAGCCGTAATAAGGCTTTGGAATGGCAACGCCCTTGGGTGCCTTGTACATGGGGAACGCCACGAAAGGCTTGCCCCAGTTGCGTCCGTCTTCCGAGGTGACGAGAAGCGTGTGCCCGGGAGGCTGCTGCTCGTCCTTGGGGTTTGCCAGGTACTCAAGATAGAACTTGCCCTTCCAATAGGTAATGTTTGGCGCGTGGTTATAGGTCCATCCAATGCTGTTCAGCGAATCGGCGACGTTTGGGTCGGCAACGCCTCCGTCGGCATGGCTCGCCCTCATCACCTGGATGTTTTCCGTGCCTATGACATAGCGGAAGCCGCCCTCGTGCAGCCGGGGGTTGCATATCTCGCCGCCCACATAGCGCACGGGCTCCGACGGCGTGCCAGTCTGGGAAAAGAGTTGAAGCGGCGCGATGACGCACGACAATGCGAGGAAAAAGAGACGATGGTTAATCATAGCTTTAGGATGAAGTTTTAGCCTTCCTTTATTTTCCAGTCGGCAATGGTCCTTTGCTTGCTGTCGAAACTGATGCCTACTTTTACGAGTCGCTTGCCGTCGGCATGGTAAGGCAGCATATAGCCTTTCTCGTCTATCTGCGCCAAGGCTTCTTCGGCGCTCTTGTCCACCTTCAACTCAAACACGTAGATGGTGTCGGGCATGTGCATCACGGCATCAGCCCTGCCTATGGCACTCTTCACTTCCGTGTGGATATATATGTTCAGGAAGCTGAACATCAGGTAGAAGATGGTTTGGTAATGCTTCTCCGAGTGATTCTCCAAGTCGTATGGAATCGTTGCCATATAGGTACGCATGTGCTCCAACGCAGCCTCGATGTCGTTGCGATACACCGCCTTGCAGAAACCCAAGAGAAAGGCATCGTTGTCTGCGCGGCGAGGGTTCACATAGTGAGGAATCATGGAGTTGAGCAAGCCGTCGCGTACCTCCTTGTTTGGTATGCCAAGGGTATACTCCCTGAACATGGGTTCGTACTTCTTGATGGTGAGGTATCCGCTCTGATAGAGCAGAGGCAAGGCATCCGTCATCTCCTCTGGCGAGAGGTCAAATGAGTTCAACACCACGTCTTGGCTCTCCAAGTTGGTAAGGTTGGTGTTAAACTTGTCCAACTGCTTCAAGAGGAAGGTCGGCGTGCCAGAGCCAAACCAATAGGAAGCAATCTTCTGAGCATTCAAAGCCTTCACCAAACTGAACGGATTGAACACGTCTTCTGAGTTTTCGCTGAAGTGATAGCCATCATAGTAGCTTTGCAAAGCATCAAGGCATTCCCCGTAAGTCATGCGCAACGCCTTGGCCATTCCCTCCACGTCTGGCTTCATCACGGTGGTGAGCTCTGTCTTACTGATGCCGCATATCGCAGAGTATTGGTCGAACATGCTGATGTTGTCGAGGTTGTTCAGCTCGCTGAAGATGCTGAGCTGAGAGAACTTGGTGATTCCTGTGATAAACGTAAATTCCAAGTAAGGGTCAAGCTTCTTCAGAGGGCTGTAGAAGTTTTGCATGATGAGGCGAAGAGTTTGCAGATTTTCCTTTTCGTGCACCACGTCGAGCAACGGCGCGTCATATTCATCGATGATTACCACCACCTTCTCGCCAGTCTGCTCATAGGCACGTTCAACGATTCCCATCAAGCGTTCGTTGGGATAAATCTCGTTCTCTGCCTTTCCATATAACTTTTCGTATGGCAGAAGAATGAAGTCGAGATAATGCTTCAAGCCCTCTTCATCGAAGTGCTTGGCACCACTCATATCGAAGTGGAGCACAGGATGTTTTACCCAGTCCTTCTCATAATCGGCGATGGCAAGTCCACGGAAGAGTTCTTTACGACCCTCGAAGTAAGCCTGCAAGGTAGAGGCAAAGAGCGACTTGCCGAATCGTCTTGGACGACTCAGAAAGATATACCTCATTCCTTTCTTTCGGAAATCGACAATATATTTGGTCTTATCTACATATAGATAATTCTCCTTTCGAATAATCTCGAAAGTCTGCACTCCCACAGGATATTTATTTACGATTTCTGCCATGTTGTTGTTTGCTTTTACGTTTCACGGCGTTAAAGTACAAATAAATTGCGAGCCCACAAAACTTTTCTTTCAGAAATGATGCAGGCACCATAAATTTTGAGCACCTCTGCCCTGCACTCGTTCTCCGCCATCCTGGTGGAGAAACCGCAAATATCCGCAACGCCTATTTATGGGCATTGCGGATATGGATGTCATGCTGTTTTAAGTTTTAGCGGACAGCATGGTTCTGTATAACATTCGATTATTTCTTAAGACTTACGCTGATGGTCCAAATCTTTGTCTTGCCGTTGGCAGCCTTCACCGAATACTTGTGAGGAGTAGACCAGTCTGCAGGAGTGCCGAGCTTTGGTGCATCGTCAAGTGGTGAGATAACAGCCGCGGTAGAGATGTTGACAGCCACAACGAGGTTGTTGACATTTACATTAGCCTTCTCTGTGTCGGTGAAGCTGCTTGTTACAGCGAACTCCAGGGCGCAGGTGCCGGCTTCGGTGTCAATTTTCTGTGCCGTTGTTCTCAACTGCCTCTGGATAACCTGCTGCTCTCCACTTGCATTGATAGTGTTGCTGCTTTTATAGCGATACCATGCGTAACCGGCATCAATGTCATTTCCTTCATATGTGCCGAGTTCCTCGAGATTGCTCTCTAGACATGATGTGCAGCTCAGAGCCATCACTAAGGTGGCTATTATGAATTTTAAAATCTTCATGTTCTTCAATATTTAAGAATGTGTGGTTATACTTGCTTACCAACCCTCGTTCTGGTCGTGGTCGAGTCCATAAGCCTCACGGGTGTCGAGGAAGCTCTGTACTATTGGGAACAGATAGCGCTTGGTGGTGAACGTGCGTTTAGCACTGCCGAGGAGGGTCACTTGATTGATGAGCAACTGTGAGCGGTCGCGAGAAATCTCTATCTTGTAGACCGGACGGTCGAGGTCATAGATGACATCGCCTGCCTCGCGTCCGTTGTTTGCATAGCCGCCATACTTACCCCAGCGCAGATAGCTGAAGTAGATGTCGCCATTCTCGTTGGCCATCTCTACGCGGCGCTCGCGGATGTAGTCAGCCCATGCGGCTTCTGCAGTAGTAGCAGTGGAAGCTGCTATCTTGCCGTGCCTTACGCGTGTGGCGTTGAGGGCAGCGACAGCGTTTGTGATGTCATTCTTCAGGAGATAAGCCTCAGCAAGGTTCATGTAAGCCTCACCTGTGCGGCAAACGTCATAGTGCAACTGCACCTGGCAATCGAAGTAAGCGCGTGGCTCCGGGCTTTCGATGTTGCACTTGCGCCAGTAGTAGCCTGTCGTAGTGTTATACCAACCACCGTCTTCCTTGTCGCGCACACCCATGGAAGCGTTACCGCCGAGGTTAGTCTCAACGAGTTCGCCAATCCATGTAGTACCGTCATAGGCAATGGAAGTAGCGAAACGGGCATCACGGTTACTGTACATGAGCTCGGAGAGGTTGCGTGTAGCGCCCTCCTTCAACTTGTGATAGCGCAAGTTTGTAGGATAAGCAGTATTCAACTGGTTGAAGTCCTGCGGTGTAGGAATACGGCGAAGATTACCGTTCTTCTGCTCATATTGGTCAATCTGGCCTTCTGTAGTTACAGTATTGGGATCTAGAACCTCAACATTGTTCTTATACTGTGAAGTCTCATACCAAGGTAGGGCCTCGCCGGTCTTCTCGTCGGTGACAAGATACTGGTCTACCAAGTCCTGAGTGGGGAAGTAGATAGCCCATCCCTCGAATGTACGTCCGTTAGCATTCTTGAAAAGATTCTCGCACTTTGAATTTATACAGTCATCCTGCGATATGTTTGGATAAGTACGGATAAGCTCCTCATAGTTGCCAATCTTCGTGTTTGCCTTCAGACGATAGTAACCCCAGAGGATTTCAGCATTGTTCTCGTCAGTCTCGTTGAAGATTCCGCCATAGTTGTCGGCGAGAGAGCAGTTGTCCGTAACGTCCTTGGCATATTTGACAACCTTGTCGAGATACTCGCTATTCTTGGTGTAAGCATAAGCGGTGAGGCAAGCACGGCTAAGCAACACCTCAGCGGCATACTTGGTAGGTTGACCGGGCTGAGCCGTTGTAGGCAGAGCGGAGATAGATGCCTCGAGGTCGTCAATCACATACTTGTAGCTCTCTGCCACATCCTTTGTCATCGGGATGTTAGCCGAAAGCGAATCACCACTGTCTATAACCTTGCACACTGGAACGAAGCGTCCCATCTTGCGGGCAAGGTCAAAGAATACCATACCGCGAAGCAGATGTCCCTTTGCCATGACCTCTGCCTTCTCGCCTTCGGTCATGGCCGTGGATGCCTGTGCCTTCTCGATGATGAGGTTGCAACGGCGGAGCAGAGAGAAGCGGCTGATACCGAAGTCTGAACTACGGGTGACACCAAGTTCGGTCGCTACACCGTCAATACCCTCTCCTACCTGTGAACATCTCACTGCGTTAGGAGTACGTGCTTCCCATCCCACGCAAACGCCGTTGCCGGTGAACATCGTTACGACATTGTCGTAAGTAGCATTGACGAAAGCATCGGCAGTCGACTTGGATCCCCACACGACAGACTCGTCGAATGTCTCTGTAGGATGTGTGTCAAGTGTATCTTGGCAGGACGCGACACCCAAAGCGAGGATGCCAAACATTCCTATCTTTATTATATTCTGTTTCATAATTCTTTAGAATCCTAAGTTTAATGTAAATGCGAGTACTCGCTCTACTGGATAGCCGTAATTCTGTGCAGAGGCGTTTTCCGGGTCAAGACCATACTTTGTTGCCTGTGATATGGTGAAGATGTTCTGACCGGAGATGCCCACCTTTGCGCGTGAGAGCCATGCCACATTGCGGAGCAAGGAGTGCTTGAGGTCATAACCGAACTGGAAGTCCTTCATACGGAGGTAAGCACCATTGATAAGCCAGAAGTCACTTGTCAGATAGTTGTTGTTGGAGTTAAGACCAGTATTGGCCATAAGACGTGGATACTGCGCATTGGTGTTTGAGGTTGTCCATGTGTCTGTCTGATACTTGTAAGCCACTGGCAGGTTACCGGTCTGGCTTGTCTGCATGGCAGCAGAGCCTGGGATATACATACCGAATGATGTAGAGCCCTGAAAGAGCATGCTCAGATAGAAGCCCTTGTACTGGAAGTTGAGGTTGATACCATACTGACCGCGCGGCATTGACGACTTGCCAAGACGGCGGTAGTCGGCAGAGGTAATCATACCGTCACCGTTGGTATCCTCATACTTGATGTCACCTGCCGTCAGATATTCGGAGTTGAGTGCGCTTACGTAACCTGCGCTGTTGAGCACGTCGTCGGCACTTGTGTAGTAGCCGAGATTCTTGAGCATAGCTGCATAATAGCCCTTCTGCTGCTGTGTGCGTGTGTAGGGGTTCATGTAAGAAGACTCTGACTCGCTGCGGTTTAATGCCCATAGCTGGTCGAAGTAAGTGAAGTTGCCGGAGATGTCATACTTCAGGTCGCCAATGTTGCTGCGCCATCCGAGTTGGATTTCCCAACCTTCACGACGGTATTCCGAGTCAGACTTAACCTTTGGCATGCTGATACCGATAGCGGTGTTGAGATAGCTCTCGCCAGTAGGCGACTGGAGGTAACCCTTTGTAGAATAATAGAAGTAGTCGAATGATCCGTAGAGACGGCTGTTGAGGCTCGAGAAGTCGAAACCTATGTCGGTCTGGCGAGTGGTATACCATGTGAGGTCTGGCGAAGGCAGGCTACCCTCAGAGAAACCTGGCACATACTTGCCATTGATAACGTAAGCCTGGTTGTTGAGGCTGTAAGATGTGAGGTAAGCAAAGCGGCCTGCGCTGCTGTCAAGACCGGTCTGACCATAAGAGGCACGGAGCTTCAACGAGTTGAAGATGTTCTTCTCCACGAGGCTCTTCATGAACTTCTCCTCTGTGACAACCCAACCGAGGGCACCGCTATAGAAAGCACCCCAACGGTGACCGGGAGCAAAATAGTCGGAACCATCATAACGGATGCTGGCCTCGGCATAATACTTGTTGGCATAGTTATACTTGATCTGGCCAATCCACGCGGCGCGTCCGAGCTCTGACTCCGAACCGCTGTTCTGCATGTCGTTGGCAGGACCTACTGACATCTGGTCGATGGCGAAGTCATAGTTTGTACGTGTTGCGCTGTAAGACTCTCCCTTCTCGTAATACTGTTCGAAACCTCCGAGAGCCGAGATGCTGTGCTCACCAAACTTGTTGGCATACTCGAGAAATGCCTGGTTGGTATAAGAGTAGCCAGTGCCTGATGTATGCGACAACTGTGGCTTGCCGAGATACTGGGCAACGTCAGACTCCCAGTCATACTGGGCAGCATCCTTACGCCAGTTCTTGTTGGTCTCGCCATAGTAGCGGTAGTTGCTTGCGAGGCGCACCTTTAGTCCGTCTACCCATAGACAAGACCAAACGAGCTCGCCCTTACCGTTGATGACATTCACGATGCTTCTCTGGTAACCTGCATCAGATGCTGTCTCGGCAACAGGATTATCGGAAACGTTGTAAGGAAGCCCCAGACTGTTTACTCCAGGAATCATCGGCGACTTGTCGTTGATGTGCGAGAACACATAGTAGTAGCTGCCTGATGTAGAAGTGTAAGGATGCTCCTGATGCTGACGATAACCGTCGATGGCTGCATTCACCTGCAAACCGATGGCCTTGATGTTGGCGGTCTCGGCCAAGCGGAATGTGGTACGCTTCATCCAGTGGGTGTTGCTGCGATAGAGCGAGTTCTGGTCAATGTGGCCGAGAGAGACATAGAACTGGTGAACGTCGTTGCCGCCTGTCAGTCGCACGGTGTGCTTGCTCTGCGGAGCCCAGTTTTTCAGCACGAGGCTGCGCCAGTCCGTATCGCCATAGTTGAGAGGATCGCTGCCGTCACGCATCTTCTGGATAGCCTCATCGGTGTAGACAGGATTTGTCTTGCCGTTCAAGAGATCGTTGTTGGCAGCAGTGTTGGCCCACTCTGCACGCTCGTAAGAGTGCATCTTCTTAGGCCAGATGCTTGGCTGCGAATACGACATGTTGAAGTCGTAGTCGATGCTCACGCGACCGCTCTTGCCTCGCTTGGTGACAACCTGCACGATACCGTTGGATGCGCGCGAACCATAGACGGCCGTTGCCGATGCGTCCTTAAGGATAGACATAGACTCGATGTCGTCTGGAGAGAGGTTGCGGAAGTCTACCGACGAGCGCACTACGCCGTCGATGACGTACAATGGGTCGCCACCGCCACGGATGCTGATGGAAGGAGTTGAGTTGATACCGCCACCGCTGGCCTGGACAATAAGGCCGGGCGAACGTCCGGCGAGGCCTTGGGCGATGTTGGTGACTGGAAGGTTTGACATCTCGTCGGCTTTCACCGTAGACACGGAAGCGATCAAGTCGCGCTTCTTCGAGCTACCGTAGCCGACGACCACAAGCTCCTCAAGAGAGTGTGCGTCTTCAGTAAGTGTGATTTCCGCCGCGCGTCCCGCAGTGAGCTTCACCTGCCTTGTGTTGAAGCCGACATACGTCACGGTGACTGTCGCGGTTGTTGATTGTGTATTAAGCGTGAAGTTACCGTCAACATCAGTGATGGTAACGTTCTTTGTTCCATTTTGGGATATGGTCGCGCCAATGATAGGCTCGCCATTTGAGTCAACGACTTTTCCCGAGAGTTTTTCCTGTTTTGCCTGTTGGGTTACGAGTGCCGCCGTGTTGGCGACAACTGCAGGAGCTGCCAAATTGCCACTGGCTAATTCCGACTTACCCCCCCCCACATGGTTATTTGCCACAAGTGTGGAGTGCGTGCCTAAAGCCATAATGGCCACAAGCGCGACTTTGTCAAAATGCTTCATGTTCTTGTCTTTTTGATTTAGATACTTTTGATACACCACCAAGGTGTTTTGATGTTTGTTGATTTGTCTGCGTTTGTTTCTATAAGCGTGTTGTTTAGTAATAATTTTGTAAAGGTTAATGCTCTCCCTTAGGCAAGGATGTACCCGCCCACATATCTATTAACAGTGTGCAAATATAATAAATCTTTTTAAAAGGAATGTACAAAGTGGCAATTAAAAAAAAAAAATGCACAATTTAACATATTACTCCATTTATACGCCTTTTAAGCCAAGAAAGAACACTTGACTGCATAAAGGGGAATGTTGGTCATCCAGTCCTGCTCGCGATAGGGCGACATGGAAAGACGGAGACCGTGGAGCCCGGGCGTATCCGTGACATACTGGTGCAAGGACTTTGCCCTGAGGTTTTCTTCTGCTTTCACCTCTATAGGGATGACGGTAGCTTCATGTTGGACTACGAAGTCTATCTCCATCGTAGAGTTCTCGTTACTATAATAATATATATATGTATGAGGAATGCAAAGCAATTGCTGGAGAACAAAATTCTCGCTGAAGGCTCCTTTGTATTCCTCGAATACGTTGTTGCCTATCAGTATTTGCTCGGGAGGGGTCTGCGACATGGCCCCCAACAGTCCGCAGTCAAGCACAAACAACTTGAAGGCTGACATGTCTTCATAGAACGACAATGGTATGGCGGCCTTCTTGATGCGGGAAACCTTATGAACGAGTCCTGCGTCAATAAGCCATTGTATGGCAATCTCAAAGTCATTGGCCCTAGCTCCTTTCTTTACCGCACCATATATGAACTTCTTGTTGTCACGAGCCAGTTGCGAAGGGATGGACTTCCATACCATATTGATACGCTGCACTTGATTGGTTGGGGCATGCTTGGAAATATCATTGCTATAGGCTTTTATGATTTTTTCCTGAATGCCCCTGACCGTCCATATGTCCTGCGTCTGCACATAGGCAGCAACGGCTTCAGGCATGCCACCCGTAAAGTAATATTGGCGCAGTAGTTCTTCACAGACAGGATGCAGCAGTTTCATCGTTTCCCAATCTTTGGTGCGCATGATATCCACAAGTTTCTCTTTCCCCATGGCAAGAAGGAATTCTTCGAAATCCATCGGGTAGAGATATAACATATCGACCTTTCCCACAGGAAACGACGTACCCTCATGCAGGGTGATACCGAGCAAAGAGCCAGCCACGACTACATGATATTCTGGCGCATTCTCGCAGAAGTACTTCAGAGAGGCTAGTCCTTTGCTGATTTCCTGTATCTCATCAAGAAATATCAAAGTTTTTCCCGGCACAATACTTTCGCCGGAAATGGCACTGAGACTTCTGATGATGCGTGGAATGTCATAGTCGGAGAAGATGGCACTTAGCTTGTCATTGTTGTCGCAGTT
>CAVAGT010000071.1:0-14740 GCA_963588155.1 Lachnospiraceae bacterium
GCAAGAGCGGGTCACTGCTCTCTGGCCTCACCGCCATCCTCGACGCCACCAAGGGCGCAACGAAAGACCGCATCGTAGGCACGTGGACTTACACTGAGCCAGCCGTGGTGTTCACAAGCAGCAACATTCTGAGCAGCATTGGCGGCAAGGTGGCGGCACAGACCATCGAGAACAAATTGCAGACACAACTCTCCAAGGTCGGAATAACGAAAGGAATGATGACCATGACATTCGACAAGGACGGCAATTTCACACAGACTATCGGCAAACGCAGCACGTCGGGCACTTACACCATCAGCAACAGCAACGTGGTGCTCAACTATGGTGGCACGGTGAAGCAAATCGTAGGCACCACGCAGCTCGACGGCAACGACCTGCTCATCGTGATGGATGCCTCAAAGCTGCTGAAGTTTGCCAACGTGATCAGCAGCGTCTCCGGCAACTCTGCCTTGAAGACGCTTGGCTCCGCCATCAGCTCGGTCAACGGCATGCAAGTTGGTCTGAAACTCAACAAGTAAGCATGGAGCTGACCATCGTCTCCGACGACAGCCCAAAAGTGCTGCTCGTGCAGCCCGTGGACAGCCACGACATGGAAGAACTGGAGGCGGAGGTCGATTACCTGCGCGTCCATTCTCCCCTACCCTTCCGTCTCGTGGCGATGCGCGTGAGCAAGTGGAACGAAGAGCTCACGCCATGGCCCGCGCCACCAGTATTTGGCAAGACACCGTTCGGCGACGGCGCGCAAGCCACTCTCGACAAGATAATGACCATTGTAGAGGAGCAATCACACTTCATACACGGCATAGGGCAAGCCGACCGTGACCTTTCGCACGTGGTGCTTGGCGGTTATTCCCTGGCAGGGCTCTTCTCGCTATGGGCTGGCACGCGACAGCCGTTCGGAGCCATCGTGTCGGCATCGCCATCGGTATGGTACAAGGATTGGCTCAGCTATGCCGAGTCGCATCCGTCGATGTCGCCTCATGTTTATCTTAGTCTAGGCGACCGCGAGCACCACTCAAAGACCGCCATCATGGCAACGGTGAACGACTGCATGAAACGCCAGCACGACTTGCTGCTGACCCAAGGCGTGGACACGGAGCTGCACATGAACCCGGGCAACCACTTTCAGGACAACGGCATACGCACCGCCATGGGTTTCACGTGGTGTATCAATAGCATTGAGAGGCTTTCGGCTTCCCAGTGAAATCTCGACGGCTTTACACTAAAACGGCATCGGCTTATCAGTGAAAACATATTGCCTTTTCACTGATAAGCCGATGCCGTTGTTTTTTTCCCTTATTCCTCCACCTTCCAGTCAGTGATGTTGTGTTTCTCCACGTCGACCGACATCTTTGCGATGGTCGTGGTGCATGAGGACGAGAAGCTGCCAGTGCTGCGCAACGTGATGCGCAATTTCTACAGCCCGCTGAAAGACTGTGAGCCCTACCTGCGCTTCGTGTTCCTCACAGGCATCACGAAGTTCTCGCAGATGAGCATATTCAGCGAGCTGAACAACATCACGAACATAAGTATGGATGATGATTATGCGGGAATATGCGGAATAACGATGGACGAGCTTACGACACAAATGTCGGCAGACGTTGACGCGTTGGCAGAGAAACTGGGCAAGACAAGCGAGGAGACGCTCACCAAGCTGCGTGAGTATTACGACGGTTACCACTTTGCCGCCAAGTCGCCCGACGTGTTCAACCCCTACAGCCTGCTCAACGCTATGGCACGTGGCAAAATGGACTTCTATTGGTTCTCCTCCGGCACGCCGACCTATCTCATCGAGATGCTCAAGAAATTTGACGTAATGCCGTCGGAGATTGGCGGCGGCGATGCCGACAAGTCGGAGTTTGACGCGCCAACGGAAAGCATGACTTCGGTAATACCCTTGCTCTACCAGAGCGGCTACATCACCATAAAAGGCTATGACCCAGAGACAGAGCTATACACGCTCGACCTCCCGAACAAGGAAATCCGCGTGGGGCTCTACCGCTGCCTGTTGCCCAACTACATAGGCACCAACACCGTGAAGGGCACCACGACCATCGCAAAGATGTCGGCACTTATCCGCCGCAACAACATGGACGGGGCGCTGGAGATGCTTCAGGCTTTTCTTGAGACCGTGCCCTACTGCCAAGGCACCAACACCGAAGGCCACTACCAGCAGATGATGTATGTCATCTTCTCCATCCTCAACCATTATGTGGACGTTGAGGTGCGCACGCCTCGCGGTCGCGTCGACATGGTGCTGCGCACTGCCACGCACCTCTACCTCTTCGAATTGAAGCTCAACAAGGACGCGACAACCGCAATGAGGCAGATCGACTTGAAACAATACCCCAAGCGCTTCACGCAATGCGGACTGCCAATCGTGAAGGTGGGCATCAATTTCGACGTGGAGAAACACAACATCACTGACTGGAAGGTGGAGGAATAGACAAGGGCTTACCACATTAAATGGAAAAGGGAAGGCGGCTTTACCTCCTTAGTGTTTTGTGAATTGATAAGCCAGGCGTTCGCTGCCGTTCCAGCAGCGAATGATGCCACAATAAACGAAGCCTTCCTTGCGTATGGCGCTTTGCATCACCCGGTTGTCGCGATGGGTGTCGATGCGGATGGAATCATAGTTCCGCAAGGCATACTCCATGGCTAAGTGCAAGATGCCTTTCACCTGGCCGTTGGAGGCAATGCGGTGGATGGTGGCATAAGGCATGTCGTTTTGCCATGCACCCTCATAGACGACATCGTATGTGGGGTCGTTGCCACCCCTCAGCACAAATGTGGCGACAACATCATTGCCTTCCACTACGACATAGCTGTCGCCACTCGAAACATCATCTTGCAGCAATTCCTCGCTGGGATATCCGTCCGCCCACTGGTTGGGATTGCCTGTCTCTGCCATGAACTTGCGGGCCAAGGCGAAGATGCCCTGAATCGCAGGAACGTCCTCTACCGTTGACTTCCGAATGGTTATACCCTCATTGGCCGGTTTTATCATTTCGCTTCTACGCTATGCCTATAAGTTCTATTTCGAATATCAAGGTTGATCCGCCGGGGATGCCGGGCTGCGAAAACTTGCCGTAGCCCATCTCGGCAGGGATATAGACTTCCCACTTGTCGCCCACGCACATCTGCTGCATGGCTATAATCCAGCCTTCTATTAGGTCGCACAGCCGAATGGCGAGCGGTGCGCCGCCCCGACTACTGTCAAACTTCTTGCCGTTGATTGTCCTTCCGGTGTAGTGGGCTGTCACAATGCTGCGTGGCGAAGGGTGAACGCCATCGTTCTTCCCCTCCGACAACACCTTATACAATATACCTTTCGTGAGAGCCTTCACGCCCTCTTCCTCGGCTTTCGCCGCGAGCCATTCCTTGTTGGCCTGTGCGTATTCTCGTTTGTTCATCAGATTTCTTTTCCTTGTTTTAGTTTGTGCAAAAGTAATATGAAAACCACGCAAAGCGTCACACTTCGAGTTAAATAATAATATCGCGGCTAATTTTCTTTCACTTGTTCGCTAAAGTTTGGTTTGAAAAAAGCGTGGATTATAGCTTAGGCTAAAATCCACGCTCTTTTATTGATTCCTACTATTTACCCGTATTCTCTTTACGTGTTTCCTCTATGAATTTTTCAAATAAGGTCAAGAACACTTTATTCTTCTCGAACAACCCCTCCGGATGAAATTGGACACCAAGGATTTTTGCATCACCAATACTTTCCAAGGCTTCTGGCACTCCGTCTGTGGAGTATGCGGAAATTCTCAACTGACCAGAACAGTCTTTGACACACTGATGATGAAAGGAATTGACATCAACAGAGGTTGTTTTCAATATATTCCACAACTTTGTACCCTTAACTATATCGACCGTATGGGTAGCGACGTCCTTTGCAGGAAGTTGCTTGTGCTGAATGGGATTCTTCCATTGAGACGGAATGTCTTGAATTAAAGTTCCGCCCAACATCACGTTGATAAACTGCATGCCACGACAAATGCCCAATATGGGGATGCCTCGTTTTTGGGCACATTGGAAAATCAACACCTCCGCAGAGTCACGAGTTGCATTGACCTTACCTATTTCCATACATGGCTGGTCTCCATATCTCAATGGAGAAATGTCTTCACCACCACTAAAAATCACTCCATCCAAGATTTCAGTCTCACTCTTGACAGCAGTAGGGTTGCAGCTCATGGAAAACAAATGAGGTATGCCTCCTGCCGCTTCCACAGCTCTGACATAGCTCTCGGAAACCGACAATACACCATCTTTCGCATACATGGTAATGCCAATTACCGGTTTCCTTGTTTGACGAGATTGCGCATTTATAGAATTACAAACACACAACAACAGTATTGCCAAAGAGAAAAAATAGTTCTTCATGATTGTACTTCGTTTATTGTTTCATCCAATCCAATATTTCTCCATCTATTTTGTGATAGAGTGCCAAGACCGACGTTCTGTCCAAGTCACGCTTTGTACGCAATCGTTCCACTACACCGTCATAGACTGAAAATAAAGTGGTCTCAAATTTCCGTGTTTTCTGCATGAGACCAGTGTTCTCCCTATTATAGAGAAGTTCCCAATTAAAATAATCCTGCTTGTTGTCTCCATACTCATAAGAATAAACCTGCTGCCTCAGGCTATCGGCAAAATGGCACAGCGGCGCATCCTTTATCTCTGGAGAATATGTCACGACTTTTGGCAATCCGGCATTTCCAGCAGCCACCCATAAAGGTATGGCAGGAGTCACAGGAGGATAACCAAGCACTGTCCACATAATGGTATGTGAAACATTCTCATTTTTCTTCACGCCTTGCACAACGACAGCACATGAAGATTTTCGACGGGCTATGAAATCTTCCTCAGTAAACCATCCATTGGTGACAGGCTTATTATAATTGCCGCTTGTCAAGTCTATTCCCATGACAGGATTGGCAAACGATCTCGACAATGTGTTTAATATCCATTGAGGAGTAATGGACAATCCTTGATCTATTGCGCGATTCATCTCTATTTGCACTTGCTGATAGCGCGGATAGCCCTTCCCCACCTTGTCAATGCCACTTTCTGAAAAATTCGCTCTCGCCAAATAGCCTTTAGGACAAACCATCGGATCATTGACGTCAAACTGTTTGTAGCTCGTTTGACTTGTCTCGAAGTAGGAAGCCCCTCCCGCTGCGTCGATCACTCCATAATTGGCAGTTGCATACAAAGGGCGAGGCAATGTATCGAGGAGATTTTTGAAATCATTGATGTCCGCACAAACCTCCAAAGCCCGTTTCATGATGGCTCCATTGTACTTCCCTCCCAAGTCGTTGGCAGAATCAGACAGGTTGTAAGACAATGTGTTCATGATGGAAAAACCTTTTTCGTTGACTCCCATCCACACAGACCTCGGCTGCGCTATGGATTTGCTGTTTATGATAGCCAAATAAGCATAGCGTTCACCTTTCTGGTAGATCACACAATTTTCCAAAGTACCCGTGTCTCTGTTTTTCCACATAAGTGGACGTCCATCCTTTGTCAACTTTCCTGATATGATAACAGATGTGCACGCATACATAAAGCAGGAAGGAAAACAAATTATCAAACACAAAAGCAATATACTCAATTTCCTCATTCCGAAACCTCCTCTTGGGTTGTGTAAATTGGATTTTGTTCACACAACGGATTGATATTTATCTCAGACTCAGGGAAAAGCCATTGCCAGAAATTGGTACCGGCTTTCCTGTAGCGGTTCTCCTCACCTATAGCCTTGGTGTCATACATGTTATAGTTGGACGCCTCGGGATCTACCTTACTGGGTTTCTTACCGCTCTTCCAACCATCAGCCGAATATCCTAGCTCCGTCCTGGGGGCAGGTCCTCTATCCAGAGCCAGATTGAGCCGCTTCAAATCGAACCACCTGAATCCTTCTGCCCAAAGTTCTACCCTGCGTTGCACCATGATTTCTTCTATAAGATCCTCTCCTTGCTTCGTAGACAGGACATAAGCCTTATCCCTGCTATGAGCCAAGGGATAAAGCGCGTTGGCAGCTTCTGTGTATTTCCCCTCACGTGCCAGCGCCTCAGCCTTGACAAGCATCATCTCGGGCAATCTCATGTAAGGAATGTCGCCTGCCGTGTTTTGGTCACAACCAATTGGCAACAGGAACTTGTTGCTCATGTAATTGTAAAGATTGCCATTGGCAGGATATATGGGAGCAGGAGTCACGGATTTGTCCTGCGCATTAGGAAACCAAACACCTTTCCTTGTATCTGTCGAACTGATCTTATCGTAAAGTTTATTGTAGATACAACGTGGAGTGTTTCTATTGTAGCTGGCATTACTGTTGGAATTGAAAGCATGATATTGCTTCAGTTTTCCTTCTTGGTCCGATTGGGAGATCTTTGCCCAAATCCATTCGCTGCTAAGGGCGGAAGACATACGATAATCGGTAGTTGTATATGTTGCGTCATCAAGGGTAGCGCCACTGGATTCAATACATTTCTGAGCCATACTTGCCGCTTCATCCCATCTGCCTTGCGTCAACAACACTCTGGCTTTCAACCCCATGGCAACAGACTTGTCGATATGGCTTTTATTCTCCCGCTTGACACCACAATCCTCCAACAACCCAATGGCCTCATCCAAGTCGGCGTTGATTTGTCGATACACTTCCTCCACCGTTGCCCTAGGCATATTGTTGCTGCTGTTGTCCAATCTCAATATCACACCAAGCTGCGAATTATCCGCTCCTTGTGCATATCGTTTACCATACATCTGGACCAAGTTGAAATAGCAAAAAGCCCTATACGCAAGAGCTTGCCCCCTGGCATATTTGTGTACATTGGCCTGACCTTCCACATCGTCTCCGCAACTTATCACTTTGTTTGCATTTGATATGACACGATAGAAGAAACTATAATAATACTCATTGTCTCTGTTGGATGGTGTCTGATGCATCATCAGCTGTGCATCCCAAGTCAAACAAGGATTACTCTTTGTGAACACAACATCCTCCGCCATCAAGTCTGTGGACAACATGAAAGTTTGGTATCCCCCTTGTGCATACCAACTGGCCGTGGACTCATGCATGAGCCTATGTATACCATTTATAGCCATCATTTCTCCCTCGGTGGTTGCGAATATCGAAGATTCATCCACATTTTCAGTTGAACTTACATCCATGTAGTCACTGGCACATGAAGTGAAGGAGAGACTGACTATGCCTCCCATGATCATTATTTTTATGTCTTTCGCCTTCATCTTAGCAGAAATTTAAATAATTAAAAAGACAGATTAACACCTGCGGTGAAAACCCTTGCCGGTGCAAAAGTGTCACCATTGTTTGTGTAGCCCGATGTGTTTTGGCGCGGGAACAATCCCTTTCTCTTCGTAATCTGCAAAAGGTTCTCGCCCGATACATATACCCTGAGAGAAGATATTCCGAAAGAACGAAGCACAGACTTTGGGAGTTGATATGACAATACTACATTTGCCAATTCCAACATGTCGGAACTTACCAACCACCTAGTGGAATTCTCTCCGATCAAATCTGTGGCATCGCTTCCATCCGATAGACGTGGCACATTGGTTATGTCGCCTGCCTTCTGCCATCTTTTAAGGATATCTACCGATAAATTGTTGTATGATCTCTGATTGGGAGTCATCAGATTACTGTATGCCGTATCATAGGCCTTACCTCCCAACTGATAATACAAAGTGGCACTAAGCGAGAGGTTTCCGTAAGACAAAGACGTGGAAAAACCTCCCGTAAAAGACGGGATTCCACTTCCACC
The DNA here is from genome assembly GCA_963588155.1 of Lachnospiraceae bacterium. Classification (GTDB taxonomy): domain Bacteria; phylum Bacteroidota; class Bacteroidia; order Bacteroidales; family Bacteroidaceae; genus Prevotella. The sequence goes on from CAVAGT010000071.1 coordinate 7,788, forward strand.
ATAACAATAAGCAGCCTCGCTGAGCGAAGTGGTATATTCCTCTCCGTCGACAGTGACAATATTCTTGGCTCCCTCTATTGGTGCATAGATACAATTACCTGTCGCGGGATCCACGCCACGCCAATCTTTCAAATAGAATTCATAGCGTGAATGTCCCTCCTCTATTCTGAAAACATTATTGTCTATGAACGGGTCCACAGGCAAAGAAGTGATTTTATTCTTGAGATAGGTGCCATTGAAATCAATAGCCCATTTCCATTTAGAAGCGTCAAGGATCTTCAGACTTGCCTGAAACTCAACACCATAATTTTTCATGGCGCCCGAGTTTCGGTCTTGACTGTCAAAGCCGGTGGAAGGAGACAAGGGTATCTCGAAAAGAAGGTTGGACGACTTGCGTGTGAAAAACTCCAAAGAACCGCTTAGGCGATTGCAGAAACCAAACTCCACCGCCACATCAAAATTGCGGGACACCTCCCACTGCAAGTCTTTATTGCCCATACTACTCTGAACATATCCAGCTTCTGTTGCGTTATTGGATGGAGCATACGATGCCACCCATGGGAAATACCCACCCACATTGTCATTTCCCACCTCACCATAGGACAGACGCAATTTCAGGTTGTCCAGCCATCTTGTATCGGCAAAAAGACTTCTGCTGATACTCCATCCTGCTCCGACCGAACCAAAATTTCCCCATCTGGATTCCTTGTAGAATCGGGAAGAGCCATCTCGCCTAAACGACAGTGAGACATAATACAAGTCATCGTAGTCATAATTGGTACGCATAAAGTAACCCTCTGTCCTATATTTTGTCGTATAAGACAACGGGGTGGAATTTAGCTCCGTATAATTACCGAGTTCGGAATTGCCAGACATGATTTCCCCCTTCATGCTAGCAGTCAGATAATTGTATTCATACCGGTAATTCTCATGACCAACCAAGACATCTACATGGTGAGACCCAAATTTTCTCTTATAGCCCAACAACTCATTGAAATTTGTTGTCGTAGTAAAAGAATTGGTGCGAGTGGCAGTGCCTACATTTCCTTTCTCCTCATATTTCTTGCTGGAAGAAGAACCAAGATAGGCACTGGAGTTTACACTTCCATTCAGCGTAAAGGTAAAATATTTCAGGAAACTCACCTCTGCATAACCCTTCACGTCAAACATCTTGCGAGTATAACCATCCTTGCGCTCCGCCAGTTCTATTACAGGATTTACAGTGGAACAATAAGAACGGTTGGGTACAGTCATTCCGTCTTTGTTGTACCCGACACCAAAATCATATAAAGCATCTCCGTTGTTATCATATATCAAGCTGCCCGTGGTGGCATCATGCATGTGTATCGGGTAAAGAGGGCTGACATATCTCGTAAAAAGAAAAGGATTGCTAAGATTGTTCCTTGTCGTGTTTTGCTGTCCATCCACTGCGCTGATATTGCCTCCCGTAATCATTCCAAGCTTCAACCATGAGGTAACTTGCGAATTTATATTGGTCTTGAATGTATACCTCTTCAAAGAGGAACCAATAATGTAACCATCCTCGGAAATCGCACCCAAGGAAAAATAATAGTCATTCTTGTCGTTTCCACCTGTAACCGAAACACTGGCATCAGTTCTGTGACCAGCTCGCTGTATGGCATTTTCCCAGTCGGTATCGTCTCCCCATGCCATTTGAGCTGCCGTATTGAACTTTCCATCCACACCTACGACTGAAGATTTGTCTACATTCGTAAAAGGATTGTATTCCAGGACATCCATCAAATTGGCACTGGCACTTTCCGCAGCACTCACACTGCTCATGCCATCTTTCAGATACCTGTTGCGAAGGTTCTCCCAATAAATTTCGCAATATTGGTCTACTCCCAATTTTTCATAATCTGAACTTTGGCGTATAGTAACGCCTTGGTTGAACTTAAAATTAACCTGAGCTTTTCCCGATTTTCCTTTTTTCGTGGAAATGACTATAACACCATTAGCAGCCCTGGCACCATACAATGCCGTTGATGCTGCATCCTTCAATACTGACATGCTGGCAATGTCCGTCGGATTAAGGTTACTCAACGAACCTTCATAAGGAATTCCATCCAAAACTATTAAAGGACTGGAAGATGCACTGAAAGAACCTACTCCACGTATTCGGATGGTAGAAGTGGTACCTGGCATTCCACTTGAAGATGAAACCGATACACCAGGGGCGCTTCCCAAAAGAGCCGATGACACTTCCGTAACAGGGCGATCGTCCAACTTGTCGGTCTTTATGACAGACGCAGACCCAGTAAAAGTGCTTTTCTTTGCAGTTCCGTAAGCAACAACCATTACTTCGTCAAGCTGTGCATCATCATTTACCATCTTGACCAATAATTCTGGTTGCACTGCTACATACTGACTCTTCAATCCAAGATACGACACCTTGATTCGCTTGGCATCGACAGGAATATTGGCGATATAGAAGTTACCATCAACATCGGTAACTGTACCTATTTTAGTACCTTCTATAAGGATTGACGCACCAATAACAGGAAGTTGGTCATCAACCGTAATCACTTTTCCTTTGATTGATGTAACTTTTTTACCTATGGTTTCATTGTCTGCATATATTGGCACGAAACCAGAAGACAGACACAATACAGAGCAAAACACACGCCCCAAAATACAATCTCTTAACTTTTTCATATTCTTTCCTCAGACCAGCATTAAATTTGGTTGCAAAAATAAACATTATTACACAAATAGGCAAGCTTTTTGTTACGTTTCTTTATACTTCTATGCCTTTTTGCAACGTTTTAGGAGGTTTCTGTATCTTTTTGTAATAAAAACAACCTATTTATCTCTTACTATTAGAAGAAAAGGTTTGCCTCCAATCCAAAACGACACAAATTTCAGACAAAACAAAACATTTTGATATAATTGTTTGCATATTTGCTATTTTACGACTACTTTTGCACATATTTGTCACCATACGGATAATACAAACATCAATTTGTTTACAACATGAGAAAAGTAAAGCTTCATTTGACATCTATTATTTTCATATCCCTTATATTAGGCTTTATAGTAGGATTGATTTTACATTATTACGTACCTGAAGGCTATATACGTGACGAAATACTCGTCAATGGAATTTTCAACATTCTTGGCAACGGCTTTATACGAGCTATGAGAATGCTGGTAGTTCCATTAGTGTTTTGCTCCATCGTCTGTGGGACTATGGGCATTGGAGACACCAGCAAGATGGGAAAAATGGGAATAATTACCATCTCATTCTATATTTGCACAACGATCATTGCCGTGGCTGTTGCCCTTTGTGTCGCAAACATCATTAATCCAGGCTATGGAATGCATATGATGCCTACAAAAGTTGCCACAACACAAGTTGCAAACCAACAATCCATGGCAGATACTATTCTCAATATAATTCCGACCAATCCGATAGAAGCATTTGCCACTGGTAATATGCTACAAATAATCGTATTTGCACTTATTACAGGAGCACTGCTAGTCAAACTAGGAAATAAGACTGAAGGATTAGCAAACCTAGCCAAACAAGGAAACGAACTAATGATGTCGATGACAACACTTGTAATGAAAGCGGCACCCATTGGAGTTTTCTGTTTGATAGCTAGGACATTCGCCAATATTGGATTCGATGGATTTGCCCCGATGCTTAAATATATGTCTGCTGTGCTCATTGCTTTAACAGTGCAACTATTAGTGGTCTATCTAGGAATGTTAAAACTGTTGGCCGGACTTAATCCACTTATTTTCTTACGGAAATTTTTTCCTGTAATGCAATTTGCTTTCTCTACAGCCACATCCAATGCTACTATCCCGCTATCTATCGGAACCTTGGCAAGAAAGATTGGCGTTTCAGAAAAAATCAGTTCTTTCACCATACCTCTTGGTGCCACAATAAATATGGACGGCACTTCCATCATGCAAGGAGTCGCCGTAGTATTTGTCGCACAAGTATTTGGAATACATCTGGATTTTACGGACTATATTACTGTCATTGCAACAGCTACAATCGCCAGCATCGGTACGGCAGGCGTACCAAGCGTAGGCTTGATCACCCTCTCCATGGTCTTCGAGTCTGTAGGCTTACCCGTTGAAGGCATCGCCTTGATCATGGGTATTGACAGATTACTAGACATGTGCCGAACTACTGTCAACATTACAGGCGATGCTGTATGTACTACAATTCTTGCCAAACATGAGAATTTATTGGATAAGGAAATATTCGACAATGGCTTATCACATTAAGTCAATGGCTTACCACATTGAATGGAAAAGGGAAGGCGACATGGCCTTCCCTTTTCCATTTGACGTTGACATTTATCTAACGTCGATTTTTCTTTTTCATCATTCTCCCCACGAAGTTCCACGCCGGCATTTTCTTCATGGTGCTACGCACAGGTTGCACGTTCCATAGCAGGAACACGAGGAGCACCGCAAGACCTATGAGACAGGTGATGCCATAGAGCTGGCGAATGCTGATCATCAGCAGCTGCGTGCTGTCGTAAGGCAGGCCGCGCGCCATGTTGTCTGCCATCTGATAGCGCAAGCCGAAGCTGTACAATCCCGAGCACATGGTTGAGATGGGGCCATTGCGTATGATGCCTGCCATGGTCAGTCCCATGAAGAAATGCTGGAACGGCATGAGCTCCTCCAAGTAGATGGTGAGCATACAGAAGAAGATGGCGTTGCCAAAGGATCGCAGCACCGTGGGCAGGTAGAGGGCATGGATGGGCAGCCCGGGGTCGATAAGGAAATACATCATCACCGGATAGCTCACCATTGCCGCAACACCCAGGGTGAGAAGGTAAGTGTATTTCAACTTGAGCACCTTGCACCAAAACAGGCAGAAGAGGCAGCCGGCGATGGCACCCGCCCACTCCACGAAGTTCAATGCGTTGGTGGTAACCGTCCCGAAATGGAGCACGCCGCCGGTAAAGGCAGTCTGCAACACCTTGGGCGTACTGCCCATAAACTCAACGAAGGCGAAGAGGATGAGCAACGGGACGAGCCGCTTATACTTCCAAGCCCCGGGAGCAATGTAGGGGTGACGGATGTGTAGCATGCGCTGGATACAGAAGTAGCCCGTGATGACGAAGAGCAACAAGTCCATGCGCATCACCGACGAGTCGAGCCAGTTGTAGTGTTCGCCGTAGTTGAAGAAGAAAATGAACTCCAGCATCCACGCCGACCAGAGCAAGCAGCCCATGTAATCGACACTGATAAACGGCAACGGCTTCATGAAGTGGAAGTCGTGTGTGGTGACATACACCACGAGAGCCACTAGGAGCAGCGCACCGGTCATCGTCCAGTTGATGACACGCCAGTCTTGGCAGATATAGATGAGATGCTCGGTGACCCATGGCGAGAGCGACATGTTGCCCAGCACTAGACAGTAGAGCAAAGGGAAGAAGATTGTGAAGTCGCGCTTGGGCGTCATCCACAACTGTATCGTGCTCATGCACTCAAACGTGCCGCAGAGTTTGAAGAAGCCCGCGATGTAAGCCAGCACACACATCACGGGGATGGAGTCTGTCCACATGATGAGGAAATTGCAGGCTGCCACCACAAGGGCTGCATTGAGCAAAAGCCGCCGGTTGGTGAAGGCAAATTTCAGCTTGAAAAGGAAGGGGAAAGGCATGGCCACGCCCACCACGTTGAACATGACTATCATGAGCACGTCTTCCCTCATCAGGCTATACTCGCCCATCACCTGGCTCATCGCTCCACCGTAGATGCCGCCCGACATCAAGAAGATAAAGGCGAAGAGGAGGTATATCCACGGCTGGAGGCGGCGAGGCACGTATCCGTTGAACGAGGGGACCCTGAACGGTCCCTGTAGCATTGGAGGTCCTGGCATTATGTCAATTAATAATTTGCAATTAATAATTTATAATTTATTTGACGCTCACCTTCGTCTCCACGTTGAGTCCGGCACGCAGCAAGGCCACTTGCTTGGCATCGTTGTCCTTGGTGAGCTCGATGCGCACCGGCACACGCTGCTCCACCTTCACAAAGTTGCCCGTGGCATTGTCTACGGGTATCATCGAATAGGCATTGCCGGCTGCTGCCGAAAGCGACTCCACCTTGCCGTGGAACACCACGCCGGGAATGGCGTCGGCAGTGAAATCCACCGTCTTGCCTACGGTGATGCCGTCCATCTGGGTCTCACGGTAGTTGGCCACCACCCACACGTCGTTGTCGTCAACGATGCGTGCCAACATTTGGCCTGGCTGCACGAGCTGACCCACGTGTATGTCCTTCTTGCCCATCACACCGTCGCAAGTAGCCACGATGACGGTGTAGGAAAGGTTCAGGCGCGCAAGGTTCAACTGTGCCTCTGCCACGCTCTCGCTGGCACGTGAGCCACCGAGCTGGTGGCTCTGCACATTCTTTACCGAAGCGGCACTCTCGCGTCTGCCGTTGGCTTGCTCGTAGCGTGCCTTCGCGCCGAGGTAACGGGCGTAGGCGTTGTCGTATTGCTGCTTGGTCACAGCGTCCTTCTTCATCAGTGCCGCGAAGCGGTCGAAATCCTGCTTTGCGTTCAACATGTCCACGCGAGCCTCCTCGATGCCGGCAGAAGCTGTCTGCACGTTGCTGACGGTGGTGCCCATGCTTGCTGTCACTACCGACGAACCGGCCTTGGAGCCGCGCAAGCCTGCCTCAGCCTGGGCCACTTGCAGGCGATACTCGGCATCTTCAATGATGACGAGCGTGTCGCCCCTCTTCACGTGTTGGAAGTCGTTGAAGCGTATCTCCTTGATAAATCCCTGCACGCGAGTGTTAATGGGCGTGATATGGCGACACACCTGCGCGTCGTCGGTATACTCCACCCCACTGCCATGAATGAAATGACTCAGGCACCAGCCTATAGCTCCCAAGAACAGGAGGATTATCACTACGTTGTATATTCGCTTTACTAATTTCTTGTTCATAAT
>CAVAGT010000072.1:0-14675 GCA_963588155.1 Lachnospiraceae bacterium
CTTGCGCTTGGTTAAATATTGCTAATACTTATAAATTTTAAACATTTTTCGGGGGGTAAACAAATATTTACTAACTTTATGGCATAAAACCTATAATTGCCTAAGCATATCCTAAAAATTATACCAATCGGAAAATAAAATTAACCAAAAACTAAACACATGAAGAAAGATCTATCTTTTATACACTCTTCACGGGTGTACATGACAGGCTTACTCTTGGGGGCGGCCATCACGGCAAACGCTCAGACTGCTAATGTCAAGGGCGTCGTGACAGATTCCTCAGGCGAGCCCGTTATAGGCGCGACTGTCAAAGTGAAAGGTTCCAGCAATGTCGGAACAGTGACAAACATGGATGGTGACTTCACGCTCAACGGCGTACAAAAAGGTCAGACACTCGTCATTACCTACATTGGTTGCGACCCACAAGAAGTGAAATACACTGGCCAGGCCATAAAAATCGTGATGAAGGACAGCTCGCAATCGCTCAACGAGATTGTGGTCGTGGGTTATGGCACGCAAAAGAAAGCCAACCTCTCCGGCGCCGTGGCATCGGTGGATGGCAAAGTGCTTGAGAACCGTCCTATCACCAACATCGGACAAGGACTGCAAGGTGTCGTTCCTAACCTTAACATCACCATGAACAGCGGTGGTGCGCCGGGTGCATCATCATCATTCAACATCCGTGGTAACACGTCGCTCAACGGAGGCTCTCCACTTGTGCTCGTGGACAACGTACAGATGGATGCCAACCTTGTCAACCCTGAAGACATTGAGTCAATATCCGTGTTGAAAGACGCCTCATCCGCAGCCATCTATGGCGCGCGAGCAGCTTATGGTGTAATCCTTATCACGACCAAGAAGGGCAAACGTGGCGACAAGCCCACCATCAACGTTAACGCTACAGGCTACTGGCAGAACCCTACCAAGTCGTTCCACAACGTCAGCTCACTGAAATATCTTGAGATGATGGATGAGGCTTACCATAACGATGGCAACTCTGGCCGCTACTTCAATCCTCTCGTCTACGAGTATGCCGAGAAATACGCCAACGGCACATACGACAGCCCCGTGTTCTACGACAAGTCGTATGACCAAAACAAGTATGGCTATTGCGGCAACACCGACTGGTGGGACGAACTGTACAAGACATCGTTCTCGCAGATATACAACGCCAGCATCAGCGGCGGTAGCGAACGCACCACGTACTATGCCTCCGTGGCTATGAACGACCAAGGCGGTATGCAAAGGTACGGTGACGATCAATACCGTAAATACAATGCCAACATCAACCTGTCGTCTAACATCACGAAGTGGTTGAACGTGTCTGCAAAGATCATGCACACCTATACCACCGAAAACCACCCGTCAGGCGGTAACACCGTAATGAACCCACGCGCATTCTCTGGTCTTAGCGCATACTCTGGTATCTTCAAGAACGACCTCAACCCTCTCATGCCTGTGCGCCATCCTGATGGCAACTTCGCAGGCCAAGGCTCTTACACCAACCCAGCAGCAGTGCTGTCGCAGGGCGGACGCGCAAGATACAAGCAGAACGACCTTTGGATGACAGGTGCCATCCGCATCACCCCCTTGGAGGGACTCGTCATCAACGCCGACTACACATGGAACTTCTACGGACAGAACACGAGCCAGCACGTGCAGCGCTACTACGACTACACGGCAGTATCTGGCACGGAGAACTATTATCCTTGGACAAACCCGAACTCAGTGGCTCTCTCAAGCACCAACGACTATTACAACGCATTCAACGCCTTCGCTGAGTACGCATTCTCGCTTGGCAAGAAAGCCCACAACATAAAAGTGCTTGTAGGTTACAACCAGGAGAAGAAGCACAACAAGTATTTCTACGGCGGTCGCACGGACCTCATCGACAATACCAACCCTTCGCCCAACCTCGCCACTGGCGACATGACTTTTAGCGGTAGCGAAAGCGACTGGGCTACCAACGGATGGTTTGGCCGTATCAACTACGACTATATGGGCAAATACCTCATCGAGCTTAACGGACGCTACGACGGCTCATCCAAGTTCCCGAAAGGAGACCGCTACGCCTTCTTCCCCTCTGGCTCTGTGGCATGGCGCATATCAGAGGAAAAGTTCTGGGAGCCGCTGAAGACATGGTGGGACTATGCCAAGATTCGCGCGTCTTACGGTTCATTGGGCAACCAGGCCGTGTCGGGCAACTTCCCATATCTCGCCACTTACGGCGTGAATACAAAGTACGGCGCATTGCTCGGTGGTTCTCTGCCTGTGGCAGTGAGCGCCCCTGGACTCGTGAGCTCGTCGCTCACATGGGAGACCGTGAACCAACTCAACTTCGGTGTTGACTTCGCTTTCCTCAACAACCGCTTGAGCGCCAGCTTCGACTGGTATCGCCGCGACACCAAAGACATGCTCACCTCCGGTCAGGCTTTGCCAGCAGTGCTTGGCGCATCAGTGCCACGCGAGAACGCAGCCGACATGAAGACCACAGGTTGGGAGCTTTCCATTGAGTGGAACGACCGCCTGAACAATGGCTTAGGTTACCACGTCAAGGGCGTGCTCTCCGACTATCAGTCGGAAATCACCAAGTTCGCCAACCCGACTGGAACACTCAGCTCCTACTACGTAGGCCGCAAGATAGGCGAAATATGGGGCTTGACATCATACGGACTCTTCAAGACTGATGCCGAGGCAGCGGCAGCCAACCAGTCTTACCTCTCCGGTGAGAAATGGTCGGCAGGTGACGTGAAATTCGAAGACCTTGACGGAAACGGCAAGATCGACTACGGCAGGTACACTCTCGATGACCACGGTGATCTCAGCATCATCGGCAACAACACTCCACGCTACTCTTTCGGCATCACAGCCGGAGCCGATTGGAAAGGTGTTGACTTCGAGATGTTCTGGCAAGGCATTGGCAAGCGCGACGTGGTGCCAAGCGGCGCACAGTTCTGGGGATTCACCGACCAATGGTGCACCCCGCAGACATCGGCAACCGACTATTGGACAGAGAAGAACCAAGACGCTTACCTGCCAAAGTTGCACCACGCTGGCGTAAACGGCGGCAACCACGCCACATCCTCACGCTATCTGCAAAATGCAGCCTACATTCGCCTGAAAAACATCACGCTGGGCTACACATTCCCGAAGACACTCACACAGAAATGGTATATCAACCGTCTGCGTGTGTACGTACAAGGCGAGAACCTGCTCACCTTCACTTCCATCAAGTACACCGACCCTGAGACATTGAGCAACATGACATACCCTCTCAGCAAGAAAATCGCGATCGGTGTGAACATTACATTATAATAATCGTTGGAAAACCCATAAAGTGAACATTACAATGAATATCAGAAATATATTATTGGCGACGGCAATGCTTGCCGGAACTGGCATCACCCTTACATCATGCGAGGATTACACGGATTTGTCGCCCCGTGATTCTTTCACCGACAAGTCATACTGGAATACCGTTGAAGACTTGAAGATGTATGCCACAAACTTCTATGGCGTACTCTCAAGCCCCTCTGCCACACTCGACGGCACAAGCGACAACTTCGTGTCTAACTACGCCAGCGGATGGCTCTTCGACGAGAGCACGGTGCCCACCAACGCAGGAAGCGGAGTATGGTACTGGAACGACATCCGCAACTGCAACTATTTCTTCTCCCGCTACCAAACCGTGCAAGGCACAGAGGCAGACATCAACAAGTATGTGGCGGAGATGCGCATGTTCCGCGCCATGCTCTACTATTCCAAGATACGCCAATACGGTGACGTGCCATGGTATGATCACGATCTCAGCACCAGTGACACCGAGGAGCTCTACAAGGCTCGCGACCCACGCGACTACGTGCTCGGCAAAATCATCGAGGACATGCAATACGCCATACAGTGGTTGCCGGAGAAGGCATCAGCTGAGCAGGGGCGGCTCCACAAGGATGCCGCACGCCAGCAGCTCGCACGCATCTGCCTCCATTATGGTACTTACATGAAATACCATCATGAAACTCCCACAACCGAATGGACTTCCGACAAGCTCCTGCAACTGGCAGCCAGCCTGACCGACGAGATTATCAACAGTGGGAAGTACGACATCGTGAAGGCTTCCGACGCAGATGCCGACACCAAGTCGCAGGATGGCTATCCACTCTACTACGCCAACCTATTCGTGACAAAGGATCTCAGCAAATGCGCAGAAGCCGTGCTCGCCCGTTTCTATGAGGAGGGCGTACTCTGCCACGAGACTGGCCGTCAGGAAGGCGAAAACGGCTATGGACTGACAAAGGACTTCATCGAGTCGTTCCTCATGAAGGACGGCACGCCTATCTACAACGCAGGCTCTGGCTATAAGGGCGACAACAACCAAGAGGACGAGATTGCCGGTCGTGACCCACGTCTCTATCAGCTCATCCCCAACAAGCACAAGCCGCAGCTCGTGCTGACCAACGGAACGGTGCAGTTCCCCGTGAATGCCGACGTGACCGCCAATAAGGGTGTGACAGGTTATCCCTGCACGAAATTCCGCTCAGCCAACTCCAAGCAGGCCGAGGCCAACAAAACCTACTACGATTGGTTCATCTACCGCTACGCTGAGGTGCTCCTCATCAACGCTGAGGCAAAGGCCGAGCTTGGCACTTGCACTCAGGACGTGCTCGACAAGACCATCAACAAGCTGCGCGACCGTGTGGGCATGGCTCACCTGACAACGACTCCTGTTGCCGACGCCAAACCTTTGGACTATGGCTACACCCTGTCAAACCTTATCTATGAGATCCGCCGCGAACGCCGCATCGAGCTTGTACACGAGGGTTTCCGTCTCGACGACCTCATGCGTTGGAACGCCATGAAGCTCCTCGACAACCCGAAGACCATGTTCGGCTTGAAGATTACCGATGACGTGAGAGCCGAGTATGCGCCGGCTGGTATCGAGTTCGGCAATGGCAATAATCAGCGCCCAACGGCTGAGTATGACGGTGCAGAGTATCTCTACCAGTATCCTTCACGCAGCATCGACGCCACACAGTCGGGGCGTCACTGGAAGGAGAATGACCGCCGTTGGCTCGACCCACTGCCAACAACCGAGCTCGTCCTCAACCCCAACTTGAAACAGAATCCCGGATGGTAAGCCAACTGTTCGCAAGGACACCTTGCTACATGAACGTTTCGACATACATTATTTAATTGAAAAAAGGCTGTCAGCTCGATGAGCTGGCAGCCTTTTCTTATGTTCTTGCCTTAAGGCTTAGAAGTCGAGTTCGTTCAAGTTCTTGTCAACGGCCATTCCCTTCGGGGCCTGCTGCTTCACGGTAAAGGCGCGTACAGCCTTGAAATGCAGCACACAGAGCGTTTCGTCACCATTAATCGTGGCTTGGTTGCCCACATTGGCAAAGGTGGGATACAACACTTGCGATCCATCGCTGTGATGCCTGTCGTAGGTCATGTTGCGCATGTCCTTCGCGGCCACCGCCTCAACCTTTACAAACCTCATGTCCTGCGGACGATAAGGAAGCACGAAGTTGAACGCGTTGACCGATTGCATGCCTTGGCCTTTCACCTTTATCGTGACATCATCGCCAGCCTTATAGGTCTTCTTGTCATACTCATAAGAGAACTTGCCTGCCAATGGCTCGTTGTGACCGTCATCATATACACCGCCGTCGAGCTTTGTCGTCACGTTGGATATGTCGTAAGCGTCTATCAGGCCATTGTTGTTCACGTCGCCCACGGAGATATAACCGTCGAAGTCGGAGTCGCCCTTCTTCAGACCCGTATAGTTCATGTATGAAGTCAAGTCGTTTTCGTCTATCTTGCCGTCGTTGTTCACGTCGCCAGGAATGAGCGTCTTGGTGCCTGGCACCTTGAACACGAACAACTCGCGTCCTGAGCCGAATCCACCAACGGCATCGAGCACCTTCACCTTTACATATCGGGCCTCCGGATGCGACTCCAGCTTCACCTCCTTCGTCTGCGCGTCGCGCGCCCACGTCTGCTCGCCTATCTCCGTCCACGTCTTGCCGTCACGACTCACCTGGATGTCAACGCGCGTTATCGTGCCGTTGCCAGCGTTGGCGCGAGGCAGATACTGGATCTTGTCGAGCGTGTTGATGCTATGAAGGTCTACCGTGAAATCAAACGGCACCGCCTTACTATAATAATATGTGTGCCAGATGTCGCCCGTCGTGGCAAAGTCGAAGAGATGCTCTATGCCGAAGCCTTCCATGTCCTTTGCCGTCGATGTGGCTGTGAGGCCATGAATGGCAAATTCCAATGGGTTGACAGCCGTGCGAACATGCAGTGGCGTCCACTCTCCCACTCCATCGGCGTTGACCGCACGCACCTTGAAGTCGTAATCGGTCTGTGGCGTGAGGTCATTAAACGTCAGCTCGTTGCCGCGAATCGTGGAATAATTCTCGCCTTGGAACTCCACCTCATAATAGTCGGCATTGTCCACGCTCTTCCATTTCGGTGTGACGGAATAAGGCTGTACGTCGGCATTGAGGAGTTGCGGCGCGGCAAGGTTGCCTGTGTTTTTCTTCAAGCCGTTGTCCTTTGCCAACTGCTCAAAGCCCTTCACGGTCAGCGTCAAATCGTTTGCCACAATGTCCGTCTTCGCCATGCGCACCGTTATGCACGCGTTTTTCTTCACGCTGAAAGCGGCGCTCGGCGAGCCAGGCGTTGAGAAACGGTTCAGCTCCGGAGCCTCGTCATAGCTCCATGTGTTATCGCCCGAGTCGGCCTCGCTCAACGCCACTTTCTTTCCGCCTATGGTGGCAGTCACCTTGGAAGGCTTGGCGTTGCAATTGATGACGAGTACCGTTCCCTGCTGAGTGGTCTGACCCTCAAACGTGCCTTGCGTCTTGTCGATATGTATGGTCAGTTCGCCCTTCGCTTTCAAGTCTGAAGTGATGAGCGTTGTGGCAGAGTCGCCCTTCAGATAGTTCTCCGTCACGCCGTCGTCGTCATAAAGAGTGAACGACGACTGACCGTCGGGATATATCTCAAACGTGCGTGTCGACTTGTCTATCTGCGACGGATTGTTGTTGGCATTGTTCATCGGGATTATCGCTCCTGCCTTTACAAACAGCGGCAACTTCCACAACGGTGCCTCAAAATCATTGATTATGCGTCCGCCCTCATAGGTCTCTCCGCTGAAGTAGTCGTACCACGTGCCCTTGGGCAGGTAGATGCCGTTTCGCTTGTCGTTGCCGTCCTTGTCAGCCGACGTGTTCTGGTATATTGGCGCCACGAGCAGCGAAGGCCCATACATATACTGGTAGCGCGTTGCAATGCCACGTGTGTAGTCGGAAGGGTCATCGAGGAACATCGCCCTTATGAGCGGCTCACCGGTCACGGCCTCGTGAGCGCAAGAATAAGTATACGGCAGAAGCATAGACTTGAGCTTCAAGTAAGAGCGGTTTATGCTCGTCGCCGGCTCGCCAAGGGCGTTGGGGTATTTAGGGTTGGTGCCCCAGCCATCCATGTTGAGCTGCATGGGCGACAGTGCCTTCCACTGGAAGTCGCGGATATTGACAACAGGGTTCTTGCCACCGAAGATGCCGTCCATGTCACTCGTGATATTGCTCATGCCCGACAGTCCCGCGCCGATATAGGTTGGGATGTGGAAACGAATATACTCCCATTCGCCACCTGTCTGGTCGCCTGTCCACACGCCACCGTAACGCTGCGTGCCAGCCCAGCCGTCGAGCGTGATGATGAACGGGCGCGCGTTGTTGCCATAGTAAGGCATGATGCCCGCCACGTCGTCGATGCCGTTGAGTCCGAACGAGTAGCCGTCGCCAACCCACGCCACGTCGGTCTTGAGCACGCGCACGCCGGCGTCGCGCACCTCTTTCACGATGTCACGCTGAAGCAACGCGGGGATGGAGTCTATCGGGTGAAGGTTCGACTGTGTCCACAAGCCTATTTCCACACCGTTCTTGCGGGCGTAGTCGCCAAAGCTCTTCAGGTTGGCTATGTTGCCGTCGAGCGTCAATGTTTGTCCGTAACCTGCCCCGTAGCCGTCGTTGGGCAACACCCAGCCCAATGGCATGTCGCTGTCCTTGTATCTGTCTACCACCGCGCGGGCAGAGAACTGGTAGTTGCCCTTCTCCCCGTTCAGGCTTTCCTTGATGCCTTCATTGTCTTTCTGGCTTTCCTTGTATCGTTTGCCATCCTCAAAGAGTATGCCTTTCTCGTCGGTGGTCTCTTTCCAATAGTCGCGGTTGTAAGCATTGAGGTGTCCCTCATAGAAGGCGAACTTTGGCAGGAGCACAGGGTTGCCCGTCAACTGATAGTAGTCGCGCAACAAGGCGGCGGGCGTGCTGTCCACCATGAGGAACATATCGAGATATGACGTGTCGTGGGTGATGGTCACCGTCGACTTGTCGGAACTTCCGAAGTCGTATTCGCCTGGCTTGAAGGTGTATGGCATGGCTGCATAACCCATTGTTGACCAATAGAATGGAGCCGGCGATGCCACGCCGCCATCTGTCCAACTGTTGCTGTTCACTATCTCTATGCGCTTGCCGCGATGCGAGAAACGTCCGTTCTGCACTCCTCCGCCATAGAAATACTCATCGTCGTGGTTGCGAAGGCTGAACGTGGTGCGCCCTTTCTGGAAGTCCACCTCCTTGGTTTCCTCCGCCACTACCTTGCCGTTTCTCAAGTCGGTGACGGTCATCAGACCCGTGTGGCGGTCAAAGCTGACCTTTATCTCAGCCGTGGCAACCGATACCGACTTGTTGTCTTCTGCCACTTCCAGCGCTCCCACTTCGTGTCGGGGCGTGTCAACGAGAATCTTGGCGGCTGGTTCGCTCTGTGGGTCACGTATTATTCCACCGTTGGGGTCGTGGAACACGCGGAAGATGTTCTTGCCATAGAAATCAAGCGTCAGCATCTTGCCGTTGCCATACAAGATCTCAACCGTCGTCGGGTTAATCTGCCGTATGCCCGTGACGGGCACGTTTGCCGCCTGCGACATACCTCCTGCCAATAATGCAGAGAGCAAGGTTGTTAGATGTTTCTTTGTACTCATTTGTCGTACACTTTTTTATTGTTGGTCTTATATTTTGGTTCCTTTTATAAGGTGTCTCCCTTCTTGTTTTCAATCAATATACCAAGTTTCAAAATTACAAAACCTTTTTGAGAAACAAACAAAAATCGCCCACTAAATAAGGCCAACATTACCAAAACGTCCACATTGACCGATAATGCATCGACAATTCCAACGCCTCAGGTCATTCGGGGTGCGGACGGGCACAGGGCCCGCCCCTGCAAATCGTTTATTGGTCAACGCGTAGGAAATGACGTACAGGGGTGCCGATTACGCATACCATAATGCTGTGCAGGGGCGGGCCCTGTGCCCGTCCGCACCCTGAATGGCAAAAGTCCGAACCCCGAATGGCAGAAGGCGGTTGGTAGACGGTATGCGTATTCGGCGAAGCCGACATCTTTCTGATCTTTTTTATCCGTGTGGAATGATATATGCGAAAGAAAGGCAGACAGGTTGCATGAAGCTCCCTGTCTGCCTTTTATCCTCTCTATGGTTGTCCCAATGAGAAGCGTTACCTTCTCAGGTTCCCGAAACTTTTGTTGTTGGTGGCACCGTTGTTCACGTTAGCCTTGCCATTGTTCTTGTTGTAAGAGCCGTTGTTCTTGTTGTAGGTGGTGTTGTTCAGCTGCTGCGACTTTTGGGTATCAGCATGATGCTTGCTGCTCGTCGTGTGCTTTGTCACCTTACTGCTTGTCCGGTTGTCGCTCTTGGTAGACCGCGCGCTTGGGTACTTGCTATAGATATTGTGTACGTAAGCATTGTTGCGCCAACTGACAGGACGATAGAAGTAAGAAGCTTTCTTGTAGCTCTTCCACTGCGAAGACGTGAGAATGCTCTTCAGCTGGGTGTTGCGCTGCTTCCAAGCCTTGGAACTGAGGTCGGCGTAGCTGTTGATGCCATTCATGTAGGTGAGGTTCGTCTGGTAGGCTTTCTCCCTTTGCGAACTGCTCAATCCGAGCTCTTCCACCATCTTCTCCGTGAGTACGCGTGCCTCCGTGTAAGCGTTGTCTATTCTCTGAGCCGACACCGACGTAGCCATCAATATCACTGCAACCATTGCCATAATCATTCTTTTCATAACTCGTGTCATTTAAAGGGTTACTATTCTTGTTTGTAAAACTGGAGACCGGTTTCTTTTACGAAAGCTTATCTCTTGTTTTCTATGGCAAAGTTACGTTGATTTTGTTTCCCGCCAAAGGGAAAAACCATAATCGGCACGTGGTTTTTCCCTAAAGCGGATGAGGATTTCCCCTTATGGCCTAAGCGTCTTGTGGCCTTTTCTTTACGCGTTTCGACAGGCTTATGGCACCTGTTGGACACACGTGTAGGCAGAGAAGGCATCCCGCGCATTTGGCTCCCTTCACATGGGGCATGCGGTTGTCGTCTATCGTAATGGCCTGGTGCCCACCGTCTTCACACGATATGTGGCACCTGCCGCAACCTATGCACTTGTCGCGGTCTATGCGTGGATAGACCATCGTGTCGCGATCCATCTGAGAGGGCATCACGAAGTTTGGAAGCTCCTCGCCTATTACCGCGTCCAGGCGGTCGAGGCCGCGTTGCGCCAAATAGGTCTGCATGCCGTCTATCAGGTCGTCGATGATGCGGAAACCATATTGCATCACCGCCGTGCATACCTGCACGTTGGTGCAACCCAGCTGGATATATTCCAGGGCATCCTTCCATGTCTCTATGCCGCCAATGCCGCTTAGGGGGGTATATTGCAAGATGGGGTTCTTAGCCATCTCAAGGATATAGCGCAGGGCGATGGGCTTTACCGCACGTCCCGAATATCCCGAGATGGTGCGTTGGTGCGATACCATCGACGAGTCGGACATGGTGACGCTCTTTATCGTGTTGATGGCGGATATGGCATCTGCGCCTGCCAACGACGACGCTGCGGCGGGCACGCTGATGTGCGTTATGTTGGGTGTCATCTTGGTGATGACGGGGATGTTCACTCTATGCTTTACATAAGATGTATAGTGCATCACGAGTTCCGTGTTCTGCCCCACATCGCTTCCCATGCCTTCAAGTCCCATTTGAGGGCACGAGAAGTTGAGCTCCACGGCGTCCAGCCCGGCGTCTTCAGCCATGTGCGCCAGCTTTGCCCAATCCTTGAGCGTCTGCCCCATGATGCTCGCTATCACTATCTTGTTGGGATAGTCTTTCTTCAGCCGTCTCAGTATGTCGAAGTCTACCTCGGCAGGGTTCTCGCTGAGCTGCTCCATGTTGCGGAAGCCATAGAAACGCCCCGTATCTCCTTGCTCGCCAACGGAGTCGAAGCGCGGCGACACCTCGTGTATGTCCTCCAGGCAAATCGACTTGTAGAACACGCCAGCCCATCCTGCCTCGAAAGCTCGCGCCACCATCTCATAGTTGGTGCAGATGGCAGACGAGGCGAGGAAGAAGGGGTTCTCGCATTTCATGCCGCAGAAGTCTATTTCCAGACTGGGTTTTCCTTTCGCGTTCGGTTCTTTCCCCTCAAGGCTTTCGCCCGTTGCCTGTGGCAGGCTCTTGGCTATCTCGCGTATGCGAATGGGGCGGTCGTAATGGATGCACGCCTTCTCGGCTGCCTCAAGGTCGGCATCGGTGCAAGAGGCTATCCATTTGCCAGCGTTATGGCTGTTGTCAAAGCGTATGGCACGCAACATGCGCGCGGGGTCACCATGGTTGCACGCGGCGGTGCAGGGAGCGTTCTCGCACAAGAGGCATCGTGCCGCCTCTTCTTTGTAAAGGTTCTGTTTCATAATGTTTTTGTATTAGGTAGTTTAGATCTTCAGTGTTGTTGCCTCCTGCCGTCGGAGGCTTGTCTTCATCTCAACCTCGCGTTGTCGAGATACTTCTTTTTCCATGCCATGAACCAGAATCCCGTGAGCAAGGCGCAAGCAAAGGCTATGGCATAGGACAGGTTCCAGCTCAGGCCGAGGCTGTATTGGTCCACGCAGATGTAGCACACGCACACGGCTACCATGAACATTCCCGGCAAGAGGGCGAGGTAATATGGCTTGTTTTGCTTGGCGAGGTATATGGCAATGGTGAAGAACGTGAAGATGGAGAAGGTCTGGTTGAACCAGGCGAAGTAGCGCCACAGCACGTCAAACTTCACGAACAGCAGGATTATGCTGATCACAAACACCGGCATACAGATGGCTATACGCTTCAACACCTTGTCTTGCTTGAGCTTGAGCATGTCGGCAAGGATGAGACGGGCGCAACGCAGGGCGGTGTCGCCGGTGGTGATAGGCGCGATGACCACGCCGAGGATGGCAAGCACCGCGCCAAACGACCCAAGCCAGCTGTTGCATATCCTGTTCACGAAGATGGCGGGGTTGATGGATCCGTTGGCATCGAGCATGGCATTGTAGATCTTCTCGTAAGGCGTGTTGCCAGCCACGTCAAGCTCGTTGGCAAACTGCAAGGCGGCTGCCGCCCATATCAAGGCTATCACGCCCTCGGTGATCATGGCTCCATAGAACACGCGCCTGCCATAGCGCTCGTTCTTGATGCAGCGTGCCATCAGCGGACTTTGCGTGGCGTGGAAACCGCTCACCGCTCCGCAGGCTATGCAGATGCACATGCAGGGGAACACCGGTAGGCCGCCTCCGGGATAGTGGTTCTCGAAGGCATCGGTTATCTCGGGTATGGGCTTTCCGCAGTGCAGGAACACACCCGCGAAGATGCACAGAGCCATGAATATCAGCACGACGCCAAACACGGGATATATCTTTCCTATGATCTTGCTGATGGGCAAGGTGGCGGCTATCAGGTAATAGAGGAATATCACCACGACCCAGAACATGTAGCTGTCGCCGGCAACGCCAGAGGTGAGGTTGGCGAGCAGGCCTGCCGGGGTCTTCACGAACACTGCCACCACGAGAATCATCAGCAACAAGGCGAGGTATCGCTGGGCGTTGCGCGCCACGGTTCCCATCTCGTCGCCAACGATCTCAGGCAGGGAGGCACCGTTGCGCTTCAGGGATATCATGGCTGCCATATAGTCGTGGGCGGCTCCTCCGAAGATGCATCCGAACACTATCCACAGATATGCCGAAGGGCCGAAGAGCAGGCCTTGTATTGTTCCGAAGATGGGGCCCGTGCCCGCTATGTTGAGAAACTGGATGAGATACACCTTCCATGTGGGCATGGGGATGTAGTCGACCCCGTCCTGCATGGAGTAGCATGGCGTGGGACGCTTGGCATCCGGCTCCATCACGCGTTCCACCACCTTTCCGTAGATGATGTATCCCAGTATAAGACAAATCAGGCTAATAATAAACGTGTACATAATTGCTTTAGAAAGATTTCTGCAAAATTACGCTTTTTTTTACTGAATAGGTAAACATTATCAGCCAAATTGCGCACCCGTTGTCTTTTCCGCGTATTATTGTTGTTTGGCAGCGACAAAAAGGTTCTGCGAGAAGTGCGACCTCTCATCAAAGGCAGCGTAAAAAAGAGCGCGAAACGCCTTGCAAAACAGGCCGTTCGGCATAGCACTGGAAAGGCATCGGCTTTACAGTGGAAAGACGTCGGCATTCCAGTGGAAAGGCGATGACATTGCACTGGAAAGGCAAAGACACTAAAAAGGGCGGGGATTTTCCTGAAGGAAACCATTGCCATGTCCGAGAATTATCGTATCTTTACAAACAAAAGTCGCTTGAAAAACGTGCTCATCCTCCCTGCATATATGGCTTTCTTACTTGTCAACATATAAGAAAAGTTGCGGAAAGATAATCAAACATATATACGAAAAATTGTGTAAATAGACCAACATTTTCCATGCAAGCGTACTACACTCAGGAATTTTGTGTATTTTTGCACCTAAATACGGTATAAAACCATGCAGTTAAATCGAACAAAAGAAGTTCTCGCCTCCAAATGCACATATCTCAAACATGGCTTGCTTAGCAACATGACAAGAGTTTAAATACCGTCAATGGCTATGTATGTAATCGTACTCAACCAAATTAGAAACACTAATGCAAATAGCAAAGTGCCTAAATGTTAAAATAATTCATGAGAAAGCACAGTAAGAATTAAACGCTTTATCCAAACAAAACACAATGACAGAATCATGAATACAGAACTTATAAACAGTATAGCAGAATATGTAGAGAACCACATAGGTGAGTTTCATGCAAACCGAATAGCTAAACTGCAATCAGTCAATCTTAAGGAATTGCTTTCCCGTAAGAACCCTTATATGTTCAAGGCAAAAAACATTGTTACGGCAGGTGGTATGGTTGAAAGCCTAGCTGCCGCAACCATGTCATCAGCAGAAGAGAGCATTTTCGGCAATTGGATGGAAGGTGTAGCAATGTTTGTCGCCACAAAAGTATATGGCGGATACAAATCATCAGCAGAAGGCATCGATTTGGAATTCGACAAAGACGGAATACATTACTTTGTTTCCGTTAAATCTGGCCCCGCATGGAGCAACTCTACATCCATGAAGAAACAAAAGGAGCAATTCCGCACTGCAAGACGAGTCTTTAATACAAGCCGGAAGACAGTGCCAACAATGTGTATAGAAGGTTGCTGCTACGGCAATGACAACAAGATCTATAACGACAGTGACCACGAAAAGTATTGTGGCGAGAAATTTTGGACTTTA
>CAVAGT010000073.1:0-14673 GCA_963588155.1 Lachnospiraceae bacterium
GTAAAAGCTATCCGGTAAGTTGTTGATTTATTAACGCTCAAGCTATAATATGCCGTCTCAACGGAAGTTATGGCTTGCAATGTTTTTACCGTACAGCAATATTTACTTTTTAAACGCAAAGTATGCCTAAAACTTGCACGTAACTCATAATTCTTTTTCCCTTGAACACTGTTAGATTGCAAAATTAGACTTTGCCAAAAAATAAAGCCCGACTGAAAGAATCCAGTCGGGCTATATTATCAAATTCTCCTGTAATAAAGGAGGATATTATTTAGCGTTATCGCTATTAGAGGCCTGCAGCAGAGGCAATCCATTCGTAAACACCTGAGCATACACCAAAGGCTACAACGCCAAGTGTGCAGATGGCCAAAGCCAACTTGGTGCTCGTAGCGCTCTGGAATGTTGGCAGAGGATTGTCGTTTGGCTTGATGAACATGGCCTTGACAATAAGCAGATAGTAGTAAAGGCTTATTACCGTGTTGACCAAGGCAATGAATACCACCGCATAGGTCAAAGAACCAATTGTCGAAGTCACTTGTGCGCCATCGACTGCAGCCATGAACGCGAAGAACTTAGAGAACATTCCGGCGAATGGAGGGATACCACCAAGTGAGAACAACGCGAGAGTCATGATAAAGCTCAAACGCGGATTGGTCTGGTAGAAGCCATTGTAACTGTCTATGTCGACGGTGCCTTGATGCTCTTCAACAGAAGCGATGATAGCGAAGACGGCAAGGTTGGCTACAACATAGATGAGTACATAATAGCTCAATGCCGTGACGCTCATTGCCGTGTTTCCAAGAACGGCGAGCACGATATATCCAGCCTGTGAGATTGAAGAGAACGCCATGAAGCGCTTGAGATTCTTCTGATGGATGGCGAAGAGGTTGGCAACAGTGATGGAGAGTACGATGACCACCATCAGCATATAACGCCAATAGTCTACCAGCGGAGCGAAGACCTTCATGAGGATAGCACAAAGCGCGAACGCCGCAGCACCCTTGGAAACCACAGAGAGGTAACCAGTGACAGCAGTAGGAGCACCTTGATAAGTGTCGGCTGTCCAGAAATGGAAAGGAACCAAAGAGATCTTGAAGCCCAAACCAGAGAAGAAGAACACCATTCCCAAGATTGTGAATGGGGTCACGGCCATATGAGAAACCACATCCTCGAAATAGAGGGAACCTGTGGCTCCATAGATGAAGCTGATACCAAAGAGCATCACTCCACTTGAGAATGTGGCAGTAATGATAAACTTCGCGCCAGCCTCAGCTGAGAAGTGACGATATTTATCCATAGCCACGAGGCATGCCATTGGCACTGAAGCCATCTCAAGTCCAAGGAAGAACATAAGGAAGTGGTTAGCGCTTACCATCATGTTCATGCCAAGAAGAGTTGAGATTACGAGCACATAAAACTCACCCTCCTTGAAAGCAGTGTCCGGACGCTTAAGCCATTCGCGTGCTTGAATCAGCACTATAAGTGTGCCAAACGCCAAGATGGTCTTGATGATGCCGATACTTGGATTGGTGACATACATTCCGCCGAAAGACTCAGCAGAGACAGTTGGGAAAATGTTGACGAGGATATGGATGAGCATCAACACGCAAACAAGCGGATTGAACCATTTCCTGAACTCATCTGCCACATTAGCGGCTACAGACTCCTCGTCTTTTACCAATGCCATCTCTCCCTTCTCCGCCTGGTGGATTGCCAAAGGAGAAGCTTTTTGGGCCGTGAGGAGATCAACGACAAACACTATCAAGAGGATAGCTGTCAAGGTGACCTCCGGAATCATATTTAGAAATTGACTGTAATCGATATTCATAGTTTCTTACTCAAAAACTTGTTAAATTAAAGTCCCATTATATGGCTAATCATTGGTCCAACAGCATCGTTGATGATGTTTTGAGCCCACAATGGAGCAAGGCCAAGACCAGCGACACAAAGGATAAGTCCACCCACGGCAATTCTCTCATCCCATGTGGCATCAGTGAGTTTATAGAACTCTTGATTTGGTACTTTCTGATAAAGTATCTTACCAACCACACGAAGGATATAGACAGCCGTGATGACTATCGATGTGCAGGCAATTATGGTACAAGTGCGATGGAAGGTGTCTGCGTTCTGGAACGAACCGACAAAGATGTTCATCTCAGCGACGAAGCCCGAGAAGCCTGGCAAGCCAAGGTTGGCAAGACCCGCAACTACGTAAGACACAGAAAGGAATGGAACAATCTTCATCAAGCCACCAAGGCGACGCACGTCACGAGTTCCTGCACGGTGGTAAATCATACCGATGACAGCAAAGAAGAGAGCGGTCATCAAACCGTGGGACAACATCTGGAGGATAGCACCCGTGCAAGCGGTCTGGGTCATCATGAGGAGTGCGAAAAGCACCATACCACAGTGGGAGACTGACGAATAAGCGTTGATATATTTAAGGTCAGTCTGAACGCAAGCAGAGAGAGCACCATAAACCACAGAAATAGTCGTGAGGATCAAGAAAATCCAACCCAACTGCTGAGCGGCATCAGGAAGAAGGAACATTGCCACACGGAAGCAACCGTAGCCTCCGAGCTTCATCAGTACGCCAGCGTGAAGCATTGACACGGCAGTAGGCGCTGAAGCGTGACCGTCGGGTGACCATGTGTGGAATGGGAACAATGCACCAAGAATACCGAATCCGATGAAGATGAATGGGAAGAACACTTTTTGGATGCTAACAGGAATGGCATGCAATGAAGCAATCTGTACCACATCCATTGTGTAGGTTCCGCTGAACTGGCCATTGAAGAAGTAGATTCCGAGGATGCCGATGATGAGCAGCGCTGAACCACCCATTAGCATCAAAGTCAACTTCATGGCAGAATACTCCTTCGGTCCTGTACCCCAGATACCAATAAGAAGATACATAGGGATAAGAGCAACCTCATAGAACATGAACATTGTGAACAAGTCCTCTGAGATGAAGAAGCCGAATACACCTGTTGACAATAGCGTGAACCAAAGGAAGTACTCCTTTTGCATTGGATGCTGCTGCCAAGAGGCAAACGTACCGGTGAAGACAATGATAGCCGAAAGAAGAATCATCACCACGGCGATACCGTCGACACCTGTGCGATAGAAGATGTGCAACGGTTTGAACCAAGGAATGGCATCACCGAAGAGGAATGGGAATTGATCTGCCGGCATGGTCTCACGAGCCTCTACGAACGCGAAGACCAAATAGACGGAGAGGGCAAGCAGGGCGATTGAGCCTACTGTCATCACGATGCGAACCTGAGAATCGTTCTTGGCGAGCCACAGGCAGAGAAGCATCACGACCGGTATAATGACGAATAATGTTAGAAAAGTCATCTTATGTTATTTTACAATATACATATTAATATTAGTGTCAATGCCACAGAACCTGTGATAAACCACACCGCATACTGACGAACGTCCCCACTCTGCCATGGGCGGATGGCCTCGCCACCTTCCTGTGTGGCCCAAGCTGAGAAGTTGAATGTTCCATCAATGACGTGACGATCGAACCAAGCAATAGGCTTAGAGAAGCAAGCGAACACGACCTTGTGGGTGAAGAACTGCCAAGCGTCGTCGATATAGAAGCGGTTGAGGGCTGCCTTGTGCAGCTTAGGCATCTTCTTAGCCAATGAGTCGGCAAGAGGAGTCTTCTTGGGAGCGTACATATAAGTAGCCAAACCTATACCGATGAGTGCCACGATCACAGAGGTGGTAGCCACGCTCATGTCGATGTGGATGTCATAGCTCTTTCCATCGGCTGAGATGAAGTGACCGAATGGGATCAGACCGCAGAACACGGAGATAACTGCAAGGAACACCAATGGGCCCCACATCACGAAAGGAACCTCCTGTGGCTTGCGACGATGTTCGGGATCCAACTCGTAATAGCTCTGTCCCCAGAAGATCACGTAGTAGAGGCGGAACATATAGAAAGCTGTCATACCTGCTACAACTGTCATAAACCAACCCATGAAGGGTGAGAACTGGAAGCAAGCCGAGATGATCTCGTCCTTTGACCAGAAACCTGCGAATGGAGGAATACCTGCGATAGCCAAGCAACCGATGAGGAAGCAGACGTTGGTGATAGGCATATACTTGTGCAAGCCGCCCATGTATTCCTTGAAGTTGCTGCCGATGATGACAATGATGGCACCAGAGCAGAGGAACAACAAAGCCTTGAACATGGCGTGGGTGAACAAGTGGAAGATACCTGCCATGTAACCCAAACCACCGTGATGGTTATCTACTGCGAAGCAAACACCGAGTGCCACGAGCATGTAGGCAATCTGTGAGATAGTAGAGAAAGCCAAACCACGCTTGATATCACGCTGGCAGCAAGCCACGGCAGCTGCATAGAACGCCGTGAAGGCTGCGATGTAAGCCACATAGTGCAAAGTGTTGGGAGCATACTGTACCCAGATTGGGAAGAGGCTTGCCACCTGGTAAACACCTGCCACAACCATGGTAGCGGCGTGGATCAAAGCTGACACAGGAGTTGGACCCTCCATGGCATCAGGCAACCAGATGTGCAAGGGGAACATGGCACTCTTACCAGCACCACCAATGAACATGAGGAACAATGCCATAGGCATCACCCATGCTGCACCTGCCAGGGCACCGTTCAGCTCAGGCTGTGCGTTCAAGTCATAGTTGAACGTACCCACATAGAAGCTGTAGAACAAGATACCAATCAAGAAGAACAGGTCTGCAAAACGTGTGACGATGAAAGCCTTCTTAGAGGCATGCACTGCCGCGTGTTTTGGATAATAGAAGCCGATAAGCAAATAAGAGCAAACACCCACAAGCTCCCAGAACAAGTACATCTGGAAAATGTTGGTAGCTACCACCAAGCCCAACATTGACATGGTGAAGAGGCTCAGGTAAGCGTAGAAACGCTGGAAGCCCTTCTCGTATCCTTCCTTCTGATAGTTCTCGTCTCGCTCTGCCATGTAGCCAAAGCTATAGATGTGAACCATGAACGACACCGTGGTGATTACGATGAGCATCAGAACGGATATCGGGGTCAGGCGGAAGCCGATGTTGAATGTAAGAAGCTCGGTAAACTTCAACCATGTGAAGTCAAATACCGTCACCGTTGGATAGAGACCAGTGGCAGCGTCTCTGCCAATGGCAAAGAAATATTCGTAGGCCGTGTAGAGACTCATGCACCACAGCACGCCAAGCACTGTCGTTCCGATGAGACCGGCTACAGGCTTCTTCATCTTCATGCCGAGCAATCCCAAGACCAGGAAGCTCAGGAATGGGAGAAGAAGTATTAAAAATGAATAACCGTATTCCATTACTTTTTAGAATTTCATATTTTCAATACTGTTCACCTGGTCACTGTGATAGTTGCGGTAAACGTTGATGATGATTGCCAGTGCCACGGCTGTCTCCGCCGCGCTTACGCCCATAGAGAAGAGAGTGAAGAAAGCACCCTCAAGATGTCCAGGGAAAAGCAAGCGATTGAATACCGCGAAGTTCAAGTCCACAGAGTTGAGCACCAGCTCAATGGAAATGAGCATGGCAACAAGGTTGCGATGTGTGACGAAGCCAAAGACACCGATGAAGAAAAGCAAAGTGCTGACTCCGAGAAATGCATAAACTGATATCATTTGTTGTCCTCCTTTCTTGCTATCATTACGCCTCCAACGATGCATGCCAAAAGAAACAGAGAGATGAACTCAAACGGAAGCACATAGCCATACTTGCCAGAGCCCACCATGGCCTGACCCACTTGCTTCATTGGCACCTCAAGGTCTGCCACGTCGAGAGCAGCGTTGACGAAATGGTTCTTCACAATAATCAAGCTAAGCACCACAAGTCCAATAATTGAGATTATAAGACCTTGGGCTACACGAACGCCCTTGAAGCGTGCGACAAGATTCTGCAAAGAACGCTTTGACACGAGTTGAATTGCGAAAATGTACATCACCGTGATGCCGCCTGCGTAGATGCTGATTTGGGCGGCGCCAAGGAATGTATAGTCGAGAATGAAATAGAAACCTGCAATGCCAAACAACACGAACAACAGCCAAGTGGCAGCTCTCATGATGCTTTTGGTGCATACAGACATTACAGCTGAGCCAAGCACGACTACAGCCAAAATACAAAACATTACTAATTGAGCCATTTTCCTACTTGGTTTTAGTGTTAAACTTACCGATAGTCAATGGTGCACCGCCATCAATGAGGTTTGGCAGCGAGCCTCCCTGATAAACTTCCTTATCGAGATGCAACTCGAGCTTGGAGCGATCGAATACGGAGTTCTCGAAGTCGTTGACAAACTCAATGGCATCGAAGTTGCAGGCATTGACACACAGTTCGCAGAACATGCAGTCGCCGAGGTCATACTGATAATCGTCAAGCTGCTTTTTCTTCTTGCCCGTCTCTGGGTCTTCCGCCATGTGAGAAAGGATCTTGATGGTGTCGTTAGGACACGCCTTCTCACACATCGTGCACGCTGTGCACTTATAATCGCCGACCTTCAGCCCACGCTTCACTGCTTGCGGGTCGTTTGGGTCTTCCACGCGCTTGAACACAAGCCTTCCGCGATGGCGTGCCGAAACGTGCAGCGTGGTCTTGCGGTTCTCTGGATACTGCTCGGTAGACTTAGGAGTGAAGTATTCCTTCATGGTTACCTTCAATCCTGTAGTCAGAGTCTTCGCGGCATCCTTAATACCTTTGAAATATTGTGACATAATCTATATGTTATCTTTATGTTTTATCTCTACTCGCCTGGATGACATTAGAATGTCAGGCCAAGTGCAACGCAAGCTGTCATCACCACAAGGGTGATCAGCATGCAAGGCATGATATACTTCCACTCAAGTTTAAGGATGTGGTCGATTCGAAGACGTGGGAATGTCCAACGAGCCCACATGAGGATCCAGATGACCAACAATGTCTTGGCAGCGAACCAAACAAATCCTGGAATGAAATTCATTACGGTGTCGAAACCTTCAATTCCGATATTGAGAGGTGCCCAACCGCCAAGGAAAATGGTGGAAGCAAGTCCGGAAATGACCACAAGGTTCAAATACTCAGCGAGATAGAAGTAGCCGAAGCCCATGCCGCTATACTCTGTATGATAACCAGCAGTGAGTTCGCTCTCAGCCTCAGCCAAGTCGAATGGACCACGATTTGCCTCGGCATTTCCAGCAATGAGGAATACGAGGAACGCTACAATGGCAGGAATGTGTCCTTGAACAACAAGCCAGTTCCAAGGGCCAGTCTGTGCCGCGATGATGTCGCTCAACTGCATTGAGCCACAAAGCACCACTGCGGTAATCATGCACAAGCCCAATGAAATCTCGTAGGAAATCATTTGTACGGCACCACGCATTGCCGACACCACTGAATACTTGTTGTTGGAACCCCAACCTGAGAGAATAACGCCAAGCACGCCAATTGAGGATATGGCGGTAACCATGAATACGCCAACATTGAAGTCGAGCACGACAGCTCCCTTGTTCCATGGAAGGAAAGAGAACGTGCCGACAGAGGCGATAATGGTAAGGAACGGCGCAAGGGCATAAAGGAACTTGTCGGAGCGGTCAACGCCGAAAATCTCCTTGATGAGCATCTTCAACACGTCTGCTAAAACCTGGAAGATACCCCATTTACCTACACGCATGGGCCCAA
The DNA here is from genome assembly GCA_963588155.1 of Lachnospiraceae bacterium. Lineage (GTDB taxonomy): Bacteria > Bacteroidota > Bacteroidia > Bacteroidales > Bacteroidaceae > Prevotella. Next base: position 7,672 of record CAVAGT010000073.1, read on the forward strand.
GGCGGCATTGGAAGAACGCACACACCTTACGCTCAAAGTAGATCATGAACATGGCGATGAGAGCATAAAGCGTCAACACGATAAGCCCCACAAGCACACATTCTATCAAGATGGCCCAAAAGTTGCTTAATCCGCAGGTTTGGCGGAGCAAGGCATCGAACCACTGTGTTACTATTGAAAAATCAAACATTGTAAATCTTACTTGTTTATCTTACTTGTATTGGAATCTTTGCTTTAGATAATAAAAAATTATCTATCCAAATCCGGTATAACGAAGTCGATGCTTGCACCCGTTGCTATGAGGTCGGCTATCTTCTGTCCACGAAGCATCTTGTCGAACGCACCAGCAAGTGTCAAGCCCATTGGACGCATCTTCACGCGATACGGGCTCTTGTCGCCACGGCTGTCGAGATAAACGCCAAACTCACCGGCGCCACCCTCGACAGAGAACCACCATTGACCTTCTGGCACCTTGATGATTGGCTTCTGCTTGATGTAATATTCGCCTTCAGGAATGTTGTCGATCAACTGCTCAATGATATCGAGACTTTGATACATCTCTTTAATATGTATCATGTAACGCTCCATGGAGTCGGCACCAGTACCAGTAATCTCATTCCATTCCACCTTGTCGTATACATCGTAAGGATGATTTTTACGCACGTCGTTGTGCCAACCAGCAGCACGTCCTGCAGGACCTGTGACACCGTAGTTGACACAATCCTCAAGATTCATGTAGCCAACGCCCTCAAGACGCTTGTGGGTTATGATATTATCGCCAAACACGTCAAGATACTCTTGGAACATCGGACGGAGATATTTGCACAACGTCTTCGTGTTTTGCACGAAGTTAGGATCTATATCGGCCTGCAATCCACCAATGCGATAATAGTTCTGAATCAGTCGTCCACCTGTCGTCTCCTCCATCACGTTGAGCAAATGCTCACGGTCGCGCATGCAATACAGGAACGCGGTCAACGCGGAAAGGTCTTGTGCACAAGTGCCAAGGAACAACAAGTGATTGTTTATGCGTTGAAGCTCATCCATGATGGTGCGGATGTAATGAATGCGGTCAGACAGCTCCACGCCCATTGCCTCCTCGATAACACCCACGAGGGCGTGACGATGATGCATCGCACAGAGGTAGTTCAAACGGTCGGTCAGGGCAAGAGTCTGAGGATAGGTCATGTTCTCCATCATCTTCTCCATGCCGCGGTGGATATATCCGAGGTGCGGGTAAACGTGCTTTATTGTCTCGCCGTTTACGATAGTGCGCAAGCGCAGCACACCATGGGTTGACGGGTGGTTAGGACCGAAGTTCATGACGAAGTCGTCATCACCAAACAAGCGGTGTCTTGTCTCCGTGAGATGACCATACTTGTCGAGGTTATATTCCACCGTCCAATCGGTCTCTGGCTCATCAGTCATGGGGAACTGGTTTGCCTCCGGACTCATGTCGAAATCTTTGCGGAGTGGATAACCCGTGAAGTCGGTGCGCATGAAGAGGCGGCGCATGTCGGGATGTCCTAAGAACTTTATGCCAAGGAAATCGAACACCTCACGCTCCAGCAGTTCGGCGTCGTGCCAAAGTTTGATGACAGATGGCAACACATAGTTGTCACCGTAGACCTTGTTGGCTATCTGCTTCACCGACACACGCTCGTGGCTCTGTGTGTTTTCAAGAATGTATATACAGCCGAGTCCTTCTTCTCCGAAATCCTCGCCGACAATCGTCACAAGGTAGTCGAAATGCTGCTCATTCTTCAGCTTTGCCATCTCTGAGGCAAAGTTGTCAAATCCGAATATCTTATTCTCTAATTTCATTTCGATGCCTTATTGATTATTAACCTTATATTGCTCACCTTGCTTCTTGAGTTCGTCAAGCTCCTTTCCAAGAGCTTCCACTTCCTCCTTGTTGGGTGATCCTGTCACGATGATTGGTTCCTTGTTACCGATTTTCGCTCCAGAGAGGTTCTCGTTGCTTATACCGTGCAGTCCTCCAAGTCCAAGGCTCGTCTCCTTCTCGAAACTGTTCATCTTGTGGTTTGCACCACCGAAGAACTTCTCAACCTTGACCTTACGCTGAAGCTGCATCATGCCGTAGAGGATTGCCTCCGGACGCGGAGGGCATCCTGGAACGTAAACATCGACAGGAACGATCTGGTCGATACCGCGCACCACGTTGTAGCTCTTCTTGAATGGTCCACCGGAAATGGTGCAACCGCCAACGGCAACAACATATTTTGGCTCAGCCATCTCATCATAAAGACGCTTGAACACTGGTGCCATCTTATTCGTTATGGTACCGGCGCACATGATGATGTCGGCCTGGCGAGCGGAGTTACGCGTCACCTCGAAACCGAAACGAGAGAAATCGTAACGTGCGCAACCCACTGCCATGAACTCAATACCACAGCAGCTCGTACCGAACGTAAGCGACCAAAGCGAATTGCTTCGTCCCCAGTTGATAAGCTGGTCGAGAGAGCCGAGCACCACATTCACACCACCATCGTTGAGCTGGGCGGCAATGTCCTCCAATGTCTCGTTGTCCTTAAACTCTTCGTAAGGAATACTCTTGATTCTTGGCTTTCTTACCTCCATTCCAGCACTCCTTTCCGCCAGGCGTAAGCCAAGCCTAAAACCAACACTACCAAAAAGAACCCGATGCTCAGGAGAGCCATGCTGCCAAAGTCCTTAACCACAACGGCCCAAGGATAGAGAAACACTGTCTCAATGTCGAAAATCAGGAAAAGGATGGCAAAGAGATAGTAACCGGCATGAAGCGGCATCCAGCTGCTTCCACGCGTGGGGATACCACACTCAAAAGGCTCACCCTTCACCGGATTGTACGAGCGAGGGCCTATCAACTTGGCGATGACGAAAGCGCCCACCACCAACGTGACAGCCGTCAGCAACACGGTGACTAACAAAGTGAAATTCATAAAGTTTATAACGTTATATATAAGTAACTAAAGATATATCTCTTTTTTTGGCTCGTTGAGCGCTGCAAAGGTAATCAATTATTTCAAAACATTATGTCATATTTTAATAAAAAATGTAATGTGGACTTTGCAGGAGCTCGTTGATTCGTCAAACAACTTTAATTGTCAACACCTTGGCCAATCTCTTCTTCTTGTCCTTTACTAAGACACGAATGAAACCTTTCTTATCGCCAGCCTTGACTGTTACCACTAGTTTACCATTAAACAATTTCATCGTTGGTTTTACAAACGACTCCAACGACGTGGCGTCTCCATTGCAGATAGCCTCGAAGGAACCCGCGCCGGTAACTTCGACGTCGATACGGTCATCGACTTGCGGCAGTTCCGTTCCATTTTTGTCAACGAGCGAGACCGTGACATAGGCGAGGTCGTCAACGCCTTTATTCAACTCCGAGCGGTCAACACTGAGTTTCAAGGCTTTTGCCTCCAACGCGGTACGCACAATCTCTTCGCCCACCTTGTTACCACTATTATCATACGTCACGACATTCAGCTCTCCAGGCTCATATTTCACGTTTGGCCACATCAGACGGTAACGTGTGGCATATCGCCTTGCTTCATCTGGCTCGGTTGGGTCTATCCATGACTCTTGTGCGGGATGTGGCTTCAGCCTTACCGTCTCGTCTTTCTTCACCTTGCCTTGTGACTTGCCATTCACAAAGAGCTCAGCCTCTGGGGAATCGGTATAGACAAACACCGGCGTGACTTTTCCCTCGCGTCCTGGCCATGTCCAGTGAGGGAGAACATGAAGCGTGTGGTCTTCCTTGTTCCAAACTGAGCGATAGAGATAGTAACGGTCCTTTGGAATGCCGGCAAGATCCATTATTCCGAAATAACTGCTGCGGCTGGGCCAATAGCCATCATAGGGCGTGGGTTCGCCAAGATAGTCGTAACCCGTCCAAACAAATTGGCCGATGGTGTATGGCTTGTCATCCATGGCCATGAAGTCCTGTTCTGGCAGATTGCTCCACAAGCACCATTCCACGTCATAGCTTGAGCACTGGCCATCCTTGTCTTCTTTAGCCTGACCCCAACTTACCGGGAACTTGTATGCGCCACGGCTGCTCACCGTTGACGCCGTTTCTGATCCTAGCAAGAAGCCGCAGGGCAACCCCTTGATATTACGGTCGTATTTGTACACTCGATAGTTGAATCCAGGAACGTCCATCACTTGGGCGAAACCGGAGCCAAGCGCAGCCTCCGCCTTGTCCATTCCTTGAGTCACGGGGCGGGTGGGGTCGAGTTTATGGCAGAGGTTCTGCAAGTGCTCGGATATTAAGCGTCCCTCGTAGCTCCACTGTTCCGGAATCTCGTTGCCTATACTCCACATGATCACCGAGGGGTGGTTGCGGTTCGATTCCACCAGTGCCGTAATATCCCTGTCGCTCCAATCCTTGAAGAAACGAGCGTATCCGTTTTTGCACTTAGGGTAAATCCACATGTCAAAGCTCTCCGCCATTACCATCATGCCCAAGGAATCGCATACGTCCATCTGGATCTGCGAAGGATGGTTGTGAGACGTACGAATGGCATCGCAACCCATGTCCTTCAGTTGCTTGATTTGGCGTATTACTGCCGCCTTGTTAATAGCCGCCCCAAGAGGGCCAAGGTCATGATGGAGGCAAACTCCTTTGATCTTACGGCTCTCGCCATTGAGTTGGAAGCCATGAATAGAGTCCACCTTGATAGTACGTATGCCAAAACGCATGGAAAGATTGTCCAAGTCCTTGCCTTCGTTATCAGTCAAGGCTATCTTTAATGTATAAAGATTAGGGGTTTCAGGGCTCCACAACTTCGCGTTGTCAACCTTGAAACCTCCTCTGAATGATTTGCCATCGATTTGCAAATCCCGCAATGCCTTCTCTTCCCCCGTCGTGTTGTCAACAAGAGTCAATTCCAAAGAGCCCTCGAAACCCTTTGGTGCCCCTGCAAGTGCGACGTCAAAAGCCATCTCTGCTTTCGTGGAGACTTCTTGTGTTATACTCTGAGTCTTGACCACTGTCTTCCAAGGGTCAAGATGCACCTTGTTTGTAGTTACTAATGTCACGGGACGGTACAGCCCAGCCCCGGGATACCAACGGCTACTCTCGTCCACATTATTAAGCGACACGTCTATACGATTGTCTCCTTCTTTTATATAATGTGTAATATCCACCTTGAACGGCGCATAACCATAGGCCCAAGATCCAGCACGCTTTCCATTGACATAAACCACGGGTTCAGCCATCGCGCCGTCGAAGCACAGCTCCACATGCCGGCCGGAAATGCTGTCCAAATGGACGTTTGTAGTATAATACCCCTTGCCTATCCAAGGCAACGCGCCGGAGCGACCGCTCTTTTCCGTTTTCTCATTCTCGCCATTTTGCTCAATAGCCACCATTTGCAGGTCCCACTTCTTGTCAAACGGGCCTTTAATGGCCCAATCGTGAGGAACAGTGACAGACTGCCAATGAATACTGTCATGTGAGAATTGCCAATATTTTATTTTTTGCTCGCAACGTCCATCTGCCATAGCGTGCATGGGCATAAGAAATGCGAGAATACCAAGAAAGTTTTTAAGCATGACAAATTCTTAAAAGATGTTAGTGATTAGGCGCCATTAGGCTACCATCTGCGTATTTTGTCTGCAAAACTAATGTAAATAAATCAATTTTCAAAGTTTTTTATAAAATAGTTGTCATAAAACTTTGCGGGTTCATTAAAATCTCGTATCTTTGTCAACGTTATCCTGAAAACAATCTTTTTACCTTAGATGGAACTGATACCTATTGAAGATTTGGAGCGGTGGCCTGTGAAGGTAATCGCTTTTTTATTTTTATCGCACCATGGCTTTTCAACCAAAGCCAACAATTTCCATTTTCATTCAATAAAATATTGTCATATTATGCATTTGGCATAAGTTTTGTTGACTTTTATTGGTATAACATTAAACGAAACGGAGGATCCAAAGTGGCATTCATTGATTATTATAAGATTTTAGGAGTTAGCAAAGACATTCCTCAGAAAGACGTGAGGCGAGCTTATCTTAAACGCGCCAAGCAGTTTCATCCAGACCTTAATCCCGATGACCCCAAGGCTAAAGCCAAGTTTCAAGCATTGAACGAAGCCTATGAGGTGATCAACGACCCGGAGAAGCGTAAGAAGTACGACCAATTTGGGCAAAATTGGAAAGAGGCTAGTGCTTTCAATCAGTACAGCAATAATTGTGGGGGCAATAGCTACCAATGGAATTCCGCAGGAGGCGGCTCACCATTTGAAGGTTTCGACTTTTCTGGATTCAGTTCAGGGGGAGGTTTCTCCGACTTCTTCCAAAACCTCTTCGGCAACAGGGGACACCATTGCCAATCCCATTGCCAGCACTCTTCTGACCACACAAGCACTGGGGAGATGAACGCGAAAGTCAATATCGATCTCTATACTGCCTTGTTGGGCGGCGAGGTCATCATCCAACTTGGCAACGGTTCTAAGATCAAGTTGAAAGTCAGGCCCGAAACCCAAAACGGCACGAAAGCCCGTTTAAAAGGAAAAGGGTACGACCGTGGCGACGGCAGCTACGGCGACTTGATTATCACTTACAACGTCACGCTCCCTACCAACTTGACAGAAAGACAAAAACAACTGCTCAACGAGATGAGGCACGCAGGTTAATCAAAATTTAAAATATATTAAATGCGTTACTTGTCATATAAGAGTTAACTCAATTATTATTAACTTTGCATCCGCAATAGGCTTAAATACCTGTTGCGGATTGCTTATTTAAGGAAAGATGCTCGAGTGGCTTAAGAGGCACGCCTGGAAAGCGTGTATACCCCTAAAGGGTATCCGGGGTTCGAATCCCCGTCTTTCCGCTTTTAGTTAAAAAAGGAAGTCGAGAGGCTTCCTTTTTTTTGTGTTTATAATCAAGGGGTTATAAGGTTACGAGAAAGGAAAGGGCTAAAAATCAAGGAATGTGTGCCGTCAGGATCTGCAAAAACTCTGTTGTCGCAGAAGTGTACGCAGT
>CAVAGT010000074.1:0-14603 GCA_963588155.1 Lachnospiraceae bacterium
GACGACAAGGGCAACGACTTCTTCAAGCAACTCAAGCCTTGGAAGTGCAGCTGCTAATTGGCTCAATCTTTGGATAGGATAATTCCTACTACTAAATAGGCGAGGGGCGGCCATGGCGGTCGCCCCGCCTTTTTATATCTTCGTCATGTAGCAAAGTTTGTTATATCACTATTATGGAGCGAATCTTACAGTGGACACCCGACAAGTCGCAACAAGAGGTTCTTGACCTCGACCGTGGACAACACCTCGTGCTTGCGCCCCCTGGATGCGGCAAGACGCAGATCCTCGCGGAGCGCATTCGGCAAGCCCTCGCCAATGGGGTGAAGGCTGAAGACATGTTGTGCCTGACGTTTACCAATCGTGCGGCACGAGGCATGCGCGAGCGTGTGGACCTTAGGGTAGGAAAAGACAAGGCCGAAGGTGTTTTCGTGGGAAACGTCCATAGGTTTTGCTCCCGTTTCCTTTTCACCAACAATATAGTGCCGGCGGAGAGTGCCATCATCGATGACGATACCGTAGACAGTATCCTCGCGCAATACCTCAACGAGGATGAGGAAGCGGTAAGACGCGATTTCAGCAAGAAGAGGGCGCACGCGCAAATCATGTTCTTCTCGCATTTCATGTACGACATCAATAATGGCGTGCCGCGTGAGTTGCGAGTACATCCCGAGTGCGTCACGCCGGAGGATGTCGCCGCCGTGAAGGAAATTGCGAAGGCAACGCAAAAGCCTTTCGACGCCTCGCTCATGACAGATATCTACGATCATGCCGACTTCTACCATGACCTCGTGTGCCAGCCCGTGTTCCCGCAGTTCATGCGACATCAAGCCACGCAGCTGCTCACGAAGGCGAGATATGCACATGCTTATGTGGCTTATAAGCGCCAACATTGCTTGCTCGACTTTGAGGACTTGTTGCAACTTACCTATCATGCCCTTTGCGAAGACAGTGGTTGCAAACGGTATGAGTGGATTCAAGTGGACGAGGTGCAAGACCTCAATCCCCTCCAGCTCGCAATAATCAACCAGTTGCGAGCCGACAACGGTTGTTTCCTCTATCTTGGCGATGAGCAACAGGCCATATTCTCGTTCATGGGAGCCAAACTCGCCACGCTCAACGCCCTAAAGGAGCAGTGTGAGGGCAGTGTGCACCATTTGGGCATCAACCATAGGCAGCCACGAAACATAGTGGAGATGCTCAACCATTATGCCATAGCCAACCTGCGGTCCGACCCTGCCCTCCTTCCCATACCAAGCGATGTTGCCGTTGCCAAGAACTCCAGTCTCCATATATGTTGTTCGGATGATGTCAAGGCTGAGATGTACGACGTGGCTTCGTTAACTAGGAAACTCGCGGCGGAAGACAAAACCACGGCGATCGTGGTTAACTCAAATCATGATGCCGACGTGATAAGTGAGCGCCTTCATGAGCTTGACATCCCCCATTTCAAGATTTCGGGCACCGACCTCTTCTCCACGCAAGAGATGAAACTTCTCATAGCGCATCTTAGTGTCGTCAACAATGAGCTTAACTCTCTCGCTTGGGCGCAGATTCTGCAAGGAATGAAAGTCTGTGCCACGGCTGCCACGGCTCGTGGCTTCGTGCATAATCTAAGGACGTTTGCCATCGCGCCTACCGACTTACTGAGAGGCACGGCAGATGACCGGGACACTTATGTCAAGCGATTCTTGCGTGCTTATGATAGCGAGGACATCATCGTGTTTGACACGGAGACTACGGGGCTCAACGTCTTTGAGGACGATGTAGTCCAGATTGCCGCTGAGAGGATAAGACAAGGCGAGGTCGTCGACAAGTTTTGTGTTTACTTGGAGACCCAACGCCCCATACCGGCAATGCTTGGCGACATAGTGAACCCTGTAATAGAGGAGCGTAAACACAACAAGATCCTTCCCCCGGCCGAAGGCTTCAAGGCGTTCCTCGACTTTGCCAATGGCGCGCCACTGTTGGCGCACAATGCCGCTTTCGATTATAATATAATGTGCTTCCGCTTCAAAGATTATCTTCCAGATGCCGACTGGCGTGCCTTGCACCCTGTGTGCTTCGATTCGTTGAAGCTCATACGCCTTCTTCGTCCTGAGCTCAAGGCGTTCAAGCTCAAGTCGCTGCTTTCGGAGCTTGGACTAAAAGGCGAGAACTCGCACCTTGCCGATGATGACGTCAATGCCACAGTGTCGCTCGTGAACTATTGTCATGACAAGGGATTGGAGATAATGGAAAGGCAGGATGCTTTCCTTGCTAAACAATCTGTTAAGGCGTTTGCCGGTAAGCTCAGGCGAAACTATGCCGACATATACCATGATACGTGCAGCAAACTCTATGCCAGGGCCACGTGTGACAAATCGACACTGACAACGGAGTTGAACCGCTTCTACCGCTTCTTGATAGAAGAAAGGATAATAAAGCCGATAGGGAAGATAGGCTACGTGATGCGTTTCCTGAATGCCGACGTTGTTAACCAAGCCGTGGAGCCGTCGCTTAAAGAGCAACTGGAGAACCACATCATGGAAATCACCACATTCAAGGAAGCCGACATCTGTGGCTCCTCATCGCTCGACGACAAGGTGTTTGTTTCCACCATCCACAAGGCGAAGGGACTGGAGTTTGACAATGTGATAGTGTTTGATGTGGTTGACGGCAGAATACCCAATTTCTATAACCTCAACGACCCGACGGCGCTTGAGGAGGACGCGCGAAAGCTCTACGTGGCATTGTCGAGGGTCAGACAACGCTTGTTCGTGTATTACAGTGGGATGTCGGTTTCCACAAGCTATCCTCGACCGCAGACCGTGTCGCGCTTCATGAAACCAGTGTTGAGGTTTTTCAAAACGAAGGAATGAGCCATATCAACAAAAACAGGCAGCAATCTCACGATTGTTGCCTGTATATTGTGAATTACAATTAATTCCTCTTTTGTTTGAGCTCGATTGATGGTTTCCGCCTCACGGCGTCAACCAACCATCTTGCATCAAAATTGTTACCTGAGAACTAAACTAATCTTTAACCTAAAAACTAAATACCTTTGAATCTAAAAAACAATCTATCAAAACCTAAAAACTAAAAACCTATATGAAAAATCTACTAACTTGTTCTGTGTTTTACTTGTGAGGTGTTACCCTCTGTTTTACGTTTGCAAAGTTACGCATATATTCAATATCCTCCAAGTCTTTTTGAAAGAAAATGACCCCTTTTTCTTCATTTTTGACATAAATCAATGCACTGTGTGCGGACACACATATATTTTTACTTTTGTTTTGTTTCTTTTTCGTTTTTGGACGTTTCTAAATGTCATGCTTTTGGGCTTTTTGATTGCTTACGTAGCGCAAGCCTTTTCTTGTGAATGCTTTGTTGAACGAAACCAAAATGCCTTTCGCTTTGTCTTATGAATTGTCGTTTGAAAGGATGAGAGGTGATATATACGAAAAAACCGTAGGCGCTTCACAGCGGCTACGGCAATAAACATGTATAAAGTTACGAAAAATATTATTCTTTGTGGGTGGTGATGGATTCGAACCACCGAAGGCAGAGCCAGCAGATTTACAGTCTGCCCCATTTGGCCACTCTGGTAACCACCCGTGCTTTGTTTTCAAAAGCGATTGCAAAGTTAATGCTTTTGGTTGAACATTGCGAATAAAACCAACATTTTAACTCTTATTTAACATTTCAACCCTTTCAGGTGTCCTTATTTGATGTCGCTTATATTGAAAGGTGTCTCTTGGTAGACATAATAGTCGATCCAGTTGCTGTAAAACAGGTTTGCCGCAGAGCGCCACCTTACCTTATAGCCACGTTCCGGGTCGTCGTCGTGATAATAATGTTGCGGCAGAGCCACGTCGTCGCGTTTGCCCAAGTCGCGTCGATACTCGTTGTCGAGCGTGTTGGGCGCGTATTCCAGGTGTCCAAGGATGTAGAAGTCGCGTCCATGGCGCGAGCTGACAATGCTGATGCCGGCTTCGGGCGACTTGGCTATGATGCTCAGTTCGGGCACTTTCATGATGTCGGATAGTCTCACCTCGGTGTGGCGTGAGTGCGGCATGTAGAACATGTCGTCGAAACCGCGGAAGATGGGCAGTTGCTCGTTGGATGGATAGGTCTTGAATATGCCAAACTTCTTCATCGGCAGCTGATACTTTGGTATGCCATAGAAGTGGTACAGCGCTGCCATGGCGCCCCAACAGAGATAGAGCGTCGACTGCACGTTGTGGCGCGCCCAGTCCACTATCTCGTTGAACTCTTTCCAATAGTCCACGTTCTCGTAGGGGATGGTCTCCACTGGCGCGCCCGTGACAATCATCCCGTCGAACTTTTGTTTCATGAGCTCTTCGGAGTCGCGATAGAACATCATCATGTGTTCCACTGGCGTGTTTTTCGACGTGTGGCTCTTTAGCTTCATGAAATAAATCTCCATTTGAAGGGGCGTGTTGGAGAGCAACCTCACGAGGTCGGTCTCTGTTGTCACCTTCATTGGCATGAGGTTGAGAATCACCACACGCAATGGGCGGATTTCTTGCGAGTGGGCGCGAGTCTCGTCCATCACGAATATGTTCTCCTTTTTTAGGATGTCTATGGCGGGAAGCTTGTCTGGAAGTCTTAAAGGCATTGCTTTTCCTTTCTTTTTTTATTTCAAAGCAAAATTACGAAAATAATGATAGAAAGATGAAGAAACGGATATAAAAAAAAGTTGTTTGTGAACAGTAACGCTTGTTACGTTCGCAAACAACTTTTTTTTAAGCGTATAATATAATAATGTGTAAACGCCCTGTCTTACCTTCTGCCGAAGGAACCGCCACCGCCTCCGAAGGAGCCACCTGAGTTGCCCCTGCTGCCGAAGGATCCCGTGCTGCGTCCGCCGCCAAACGAGCTGGACGATGAAGAGCGCGACGGAGCGGAGAATGTGCGCGACGGGCTGCTCTGCTGGGGCTGGAACGTGCTTCTTGGTGTTTCGCCGCGGTTGCCAAACGATCCGCTACCCGTTGAGCGTTCTGTAGAGCGGTTCACGGTGGAGCGAGTGCTGCTCTCGCGTGGCGTGCCGAACGAGCGGTTGCCGTTGCGGAGAGGACTGTCGTCGGAGCCGCCTTGCGACCTCATGTTGCCAAACGAGCGGTTGCCATTGCTGTTGCCGTTGTTGAACGTGCGGTTACCGTTGTTGTTTGAACGGTTGTCGAACGTGCGGTTGCCGTTGCCGAATGTGCGATTGCCAAACGAGCGGTTGTCGTTAGACCTCATGTTGCCGCGCTGTGGAGCCTGTGCCCAGCTGCGCTGGCCGTGCTGAATGTATCCGGTGCCGTAGCGTCCGTTGTCCCAGTTGTGTCTCATTCCGGGGTGTGGGCCGCCGTCGCGTGGGCCGTTCCAGATGCGTCCGTGGTACCATGAGTGTCCGCCGTTGTGCATCCATGAGTGACCGCCACTGTAGGTCCAAACGAAATTGGGGCATCCGAAGTAGAAGAAGTCGCGGTGCGGGTATCGGGCGTAGATGCCGAAGTGCCAGTAGCCGGCGTTCCAATAGAGCGGGCGGTAGAAGTAGGATGCGTCAACATAGGCGCGATACTGCCAGTCGAGCAGGATGTAGCTCAAGTCGAGGTTCCTCTGCCTCCAGTAGGCCCCGTAGAGGTCGTTGGCATCGTCGATGCGCATCAGGTAGTCGAGGTTTATCTCATAGGCTGCCTCATACTGCTGGTCGGTAAGGTTGAGCTCGTATGCCATCTTGTCAGTCAGGAAGAGAGCCTGATTGCGAGCCTGCTCATAGCTCATGGCGGAAGTGCTCAATGTGAAAGTGAGCAAGAGGGCGAGTGCTGTAAATAACCTTTTCATAGCTATACCGTTTTTAAATTTGTCGTTCATGTTCTTTTTCATGTTGCAAAGTTATGATATAGTTTTCATAGTTAGCGTGGCTTTTCCCTATGCCGTGAGGGGGAAACCCCTACAAGCTCATTTTCCGTCGATATTACCCTTGCGGGGCAGGTTCCGTGGCGGTGGGCTTGGCGACGCTGAAGGTCAGCTCGTCTTTGTCCTCCGCCTTGTCAGCGACGATGGTGTCGCCCTCGCTTGCTTCCTCGGAGAGGATCATCTCGGAGAGTCCGTCCTCGATATAGGTCTGTATGGCACGTTTCAGCGGCCTTGCGCCAAACTGTATGTCGTAGCCCTTGGTGGCCACAAACTCTTTCGCCTTGTCGGAGAGCGAGATTGTCAGCCCAAGCTCAGCCACGCGTTTGTGCAGTCCGGCGAGCTCGATGTCGATGATCTGCTTTATGGCTTCGAGGTCGAGCTGGTCGAAGGTGATGATCTCGTCGAGACGGTTCAGGAACTCTGGCGAGAACTGCTTCGCGAGGCTCTTCTGTATTATGGAGCGTGCGTATTGCTTGTCCTTGCTGTCCATGTTGGCGGCGTTGGTTATGCCTCCGGCGTTGAATCCCACGCCACGGCTGAACTCCTTGAGCTGGCGCGTGCCGGCGTTGGAGGTCATTATTATCACCGTGTTTCTGAAGTCCACGAGACGGCCGTTGCCGTCGGTGAGCCTTCCCTCGTCGAGCACCTGCAGCAAGAGGTTGAACACGTTGCCATGCGCCTTCTCAATCTCGTCGAGCAGCACGATGGAGTAGGGGTGGCGTCGCACCTGTTCGGTGAGTTGTCCGCCCTCGTCGTAGCCCACGTATCCTGGAGGCGCTCCCACGAGTCGCGACACGTTGAAGCTCTCCGTGAACTCGCTCATGTCCACGCGTATCAAGGCATCCTTCGAGCCGAACATCCTCTCGGCGAGTTGCTTGGCGAGGTAAGTCTTGCCCACGCCCGTAGGGCCGAGGAACATGAACGCGCCTATCGGGTGGTTGGGGTCTTTCAGGCCCACGCGGTTGCGCTGTATGGCTTTCACCATCTTTTCTATGGCACCGTCTTGCCCAATCACAGCCTTCTTCAGCTCCGCTCCCATGTTGCGCAGCCTTTTGCCTTCCGCCTCGGCCATGCGTTGCACGGGTATGCCCGTCATCATCGACACCACGGCTGCCACATCGCCCTCAGTCACGGTTTGCCTTGTTTGCGCCTCGCCCTTTTGCCACTCTTGTTGCATGCGGCGAAGGTCTTGCTCCATGGCGGTTTGCTGGTCGCGATAGTTGGCGGCGAGCTCAAAGTTTTGCGCGCCGACGGCATCCTGCTTCTTTTGCTTTATGCTCTCTATCTCCTTTTCCTTGTCGGTGATCTCCTGAGGCACCTTGGCGTTCTTCAGATGAACGCGCGACCCCACCTCGTCTATTATGTCTATTGCCTTGTCGGGCATGAAGCGGTCGGTGATATAGCGGTCGGCGAGTTTCACGGCCTCTTTCACGGCTTCGTCGGTGTAGCTCACGTGGTGATGCTCCTCGTAGCGCTCCTTTATGTTGAGCAGAATCTGCAAGGTCTCGTCCTTGGTCGTTGGCTCAACCATCACCTTTTGGAATCTGCGCTCCAGTGCCCCGTCTTTCTCTATCGACTTGCGGTATTCGTCCACCGTCGTGGCACCGATACACTGTATCGCGCCGCGTGCCAACGCTGGCTTCATGATGTTGGCGGCATCCATGCTGCCCGGTGTGGATCCCGCGCCAATGATGGTGTGGATCTCGTCTATGAACACTATGATGTTGGGATTGTTCTCCAGCTCCTTGAGCAGGGCGCGTATGCGCTCCTCAAACTGTCCGCGATATTTCGTTCCTGCCACTATGGCGGTCATGTCGAGACTCACCACGCGCTTGTTGAAGAGCATGGGCGAGGTCTTGTGGTTGGCTATGATCTGCGCCAGGCCCTCCACTATCGCGCTCTTGCCCACGCCGGGCTCGCCAATGAGTATGGGGTTGTTCTTCTTTCGGCGTCCGAGGATCTCCACCACGCGTTGTATCTCTTTCTCCCTTCCCACCACGGGGTCGAGTTTGCCTTCTGCCGCAGCCTTGGTGAGGTCTATCGAGAAGTTGTCGAGCACGGGCGTCTTGCCGTTGCCGTTGCCTTGCGGTTGCGTGGCTGTGGCTTGCTGTTTGCCATTGCCTTTCCCTTGCTTTGCCGACGGGTTGTCCTCCTCATAGTCGTCCATCTCCTCGTCGGGCAGGCCGATGCCGTCTTTCGTGGCAGGCTTGCTGAATAGTCTCACGGCAGTCTCGTAGTCGAGGTTGTTTTTCTCAAGCACTTCCTTTGCCCTGTTGTCGGCATGGTCGTGCAGCATGGCGAGCAACAGGTGTTGCACGTCGACCATTTGTGTATGTTGAAGGCGAGCCTCAAGCACGGCAAGGCGCAGGATGTTGCTTGCCTGGTTGTTGAGCACTAGCTCGCTGGTGTCCACGGGTTCAGCTATCTCGTCCTCGCGCACTTTCTCCTCAAGTTCCTGCTTTATGCTCTGGCTGTCGATGTCCAGTTGCTTGAACAGGTCGGCCACGGGAGACGCCTTCTCCCTCAGCATGCCGAGCAAGAGGTGCTCGGGTCCCACGGAGCTGCTGGCCAGGCGATTCGCCTCTTCCCTGCTGAAGGCAAGAATCTCTGATACCTTTGGTGAAAACTGACTGGTCATTTGTGAAGTCTTCCTTTCTTTTTTTTGAATTATCCGATGCAAATTTACTCTATTTACTTAATATCTGCAAGTATCGTGCCAAAAAATCATCGTGGCCGTTTGGCTTTCCACTGAAAAGGCGTTGGCATTCCAGTGCAAAGCCAACGACATTCCAGTGCAAAGGCAATGGCTTTTCACTGGAATCGTAAAGGGGCACGTTTCTTGCAAAATCCGTGTGGTGAAAAAAGAAGGCCTAAACGTAGGCGATGCGTTGTATATGTCACCATGGCCAAGTAAAGCCCTATTTCCCCGTGGTGACGGGCGTTGAAGGCAGGCTCTCGGCGTTGCAGCCTTTCTTCACGGCAGTAATAAAATATGTGGCATCGGCCTTTGCTGTGGTGTTGGTGCCGTAAACTATCGCCTCAAGCTCCGCCTTGTCGCCATCGACCTTGTACACCGCATAATAGCAGTCGTCCACCGGGCTCCAGCTCAACTTCCTTCCCGAGGCGGTGAGCGTCTTCGGTGTCTCGGGCCTGTTCTCGCTGCCCTGCCCGAGGTAGGGCGCGAGGGATGGGGTGGGGAAGTGCGAGGCTAATACGCCATTGATGTTCACCGGGTTGTCCATCAGCCAGTTGGCGCTATAGAGCGCCGCGCCCGACACCTTGCCGTCGGCGCGTGCCGCATCAATCTGCCTCGCCAGGTCGTCTGCCGTGCGGTAGTAGTTGCTCTTGGCCTTCTCTCCGAAACGATAGAGCGCGTAGCCCACGAGCAGCTTGGTCTTTGTGGTAGCGTTCTCGGAGAACCACTTGAGGCGAGGCAGGAACCATCGCTCGGTGCTCCAATAGAGTTGCGGTATGATGACATCGCACCAGCCTCGTGCCGACCACAAGGCTATGTCGGCATACATGGTGTTGTAGTTGTTCTCATAGTTGCCTTGCGGCGATATGGAGAACACGGCGTTGGGCTTGACGGTCTTTATGGTGTCGTGCATCGCCACGATGAGCGAGTCGACCATGGCGCGGCGAAACTCGGCTATCGAGGCGAAGCCCTTGCCGTAGCGTCTGTATTCCGCCTCGTCTTTCATCTTCTCGCCCTTTTGCAAGGCAGGGTAGAAATAGTCGTCGAGGTGTATGCCGTCCACGTCGTAGCGGCGCAGCAAGTCGCCCACAATGGAGCTTACCCTTTGGCGTGTCTCGGGCAAGGCGGGGTTGTAGACCCTCACCATGCGGTAGTCCTTCACGAGGTTTTGCGGTATCCTCGCGTCGAGTTTGCCAAACTTGTCGCTTGGCCGTTGTTTCTGGTCTACGCGGTAAGGGTTTATCCATGCGTGGAACGACATTCCGCGGCGGTGGGTCTCGTCGATGACCCATCTCAGCACGTCGTAAGTAGGAGCCTTGCCCCTGTACCCCGTCACGTATTGGCTCCACGGCTCGTAGGGTGAGTCGTAGAAGGCGTCCGCCTTGGGGCGCACCTGGAAAAACACCGTGTTGACGTTGAGCTTCTGCAGCGTGTCGAGCATCTGCCCATACCATGCCTTCTGCGCCGCCTCCGTGAAATGGCGGCGCGGCCAGTCGATGCCGCCTATCGTGGCGACCCACACGGCGCGCGTCTCCTTGTCGGGCATGACGAAGCGTGGCGACTTGTCGGCGGAGTCGGTCGAGAGGGTTGTCTTGTCTTTCTTGTCCTTACGGTCGTTTATGTTGTTCTTGTGCGTGCCACACGATGCCACGACAATGATCATCGTGGCGAGTGCCATGCCAAGAAGGGCAGAGTGTCTCTTCATTATATATAATAATGTGAATCTTTAAGGCTATTTCCTGATTAATGTTCCCGTGGGGCATACAAACCTACAATAAGGACGCGGTACCCACACCGACAAGACGAGAAAGAGCACGGCGATGACGGTTACGGCTATCGGTGCCGAGGTGTAGAGAAAGGCCGTGAAGAGTTCGTAGTCCATCCATGCCGTCCATGTGCCCGTGAGCATGAACACCATGAGCACCGCCCACAGCACGTTGCGGAAGGAGGTGAGCGCCTTGTTGAGCCGTGGCGACATTCGCGGCTTGCGCTTCTTGAGCTTTCCGGCGAGTTCCTGGGCTGATCCGAACGGGCAGATGTGGGCACAGTAGTGTCCGGGTTTCCCGGCGAGCGGATATGCCAACGCCACTATCACCACGACGAGCGGGGCGGCAAGCGACCCAAGCGCGGCGAGGCTGATGCCGCCGGCAAACAGACGCATGAAAAGCGCGTAGGAGACAAACGTGCCAGTCCAAAGGCCGAGCACCACGACGTTGAGCGAGAGCTGGATGTAGTGCCAGCGGCGGCCATGCGAGAAGAGAGGCACTATAGCGCCGAGCAGAGCCACCAAGAGCGCGAAAGCTCCGCCGACGGTCCATCCCGACATGGCAGAAGAGGCTTGCTGCTCCTCGCTGTCGTGCTTGGCATAGGCAAGCCCTCGCCGCACGTTCTCTATGATGGCCTTCGACGAGAATGTGGCTCCCGAGACACCGTCCACCTTCTCGTTCATTGCCTCGTCCACGGTCTTGCCCTGCCAGCTGGCGAACAAGTCTTTGGCGCTGTCGAAGAAGTCGGGAGTCTCAGAGTTTGGCTGCGCCTCAATCTTGGTCACGATGCCGTCCTTGCTGATGTGTATCGTCAAGGGCACGGGTCCGCCATATCCCGACACGTCCTTTGCCAAAGGCTTGGTGTTGACCACGACACTGCCGTCGGGCTGCAGGCTCAGCGTGTCGCCATGTTGCGACGTGGCAGAGCTATGCGTCTCACGCAAGTCGTGACCTAAAATCTTGCCGTCGCGCATTATAGCGCCCGTGGCAAGCACGAGGATGATAGCGGTGAGCCAAAGTATCCGTGTTGTAAAATTATTCTTTTTCTGCATCTTGGTCTTGTGTTTATAGCTTGTCATTCTCCGCGATGGAGGAGTCTCTGTTTTTTTTGTTGTCACAAAGTTAGTGAGTTATATTGAGAACGGGAACTGTTTTTAATAAAATTATAGCACGTGCGGGTTGTCGTTTTGTGACTTTTATGATACTTTTGCAAAAGCAACTGATTCGAGCTGAAGTATAACCAAACCGGAAGCCATGAACAACCAAAAATACCATATAAAATACCACCACTTTTCGTTTTTGTCGTTTCTATTTTATATTTTTGCGTTCAGATTAAAACATTTCAATCCATGACAAATATGGATATTAACAAGAAAGAGCTTAAAGAACAGGAAATTCGAACCATGTTCATATCACCAGCCTTAAAAAACAAAGGTTGGGAAGTTCCTGTGAATATGCGTGAAGAGTATTACTTCACGGATGGCCGTGTGCTTGTGGCAGGCAGTCAACACTCTGTTGCTGAGGGCAAGAAGGCAGACTATTTGTTGTACCATAAAGGAAAGCCCATTGCCGTTGTAGAGGCGAAAGACAACAAGCACGCCATCGGTGGCGGTATACAACAGGCTATGGACTATGCTCTTATCTTGGATTTGAAGTTTGCATATTCGAGTAATGGTGATGGATTCTTGGAGCATGATTTCATCACAGGCAAGGAAACTGAGTTAACATTAGACCAATTTCCGACAGAAGAAGAACTCTATCAGCGTTTCCTTTCTTCGAAGAACTATACACCAGAAGAACAACACATCGTAGAAACTCCTTTCTATTATGATGCCTATAGTCATGAACCACGATACTATCAGCGAATAGCTATTGACAGAACTGTCGAAGCCATTGCCAGAGGACAACAAAGAGTCTTGGTTGTCATGGCGACAGGTACGGGCAAGACCTTCACTGCATTCCAAATCATACATCGTTTGCACAAAAGTGGCGCGAAGAAGAAGATTCTCTATTTGGCAGACCGCAATATCCTCATCGACCAGACCATGGCGCAAGACTTCAAGCCTTTCAAGAAGTTCATGACCAAGATTACAAGTGTCGGCGAGGGCGAAGAGAAGATAGACTCGTCTTATGAAGTCTATATGGCTCTCTATCATCAGTTGGTTGGCAAAGAGGGCAAGCCAGACCAATTTCTGGAAGTGCAGCCAAACTTTTTCGATTTGATAATAGTGGACGAGTGTCACCGTGGTAGCGCAAAAGACGATTCTGCATGGCGCAAAGTGCTGGAATACTTCAGTACGGCTACGCAAATCGGTATGACAGCAACGCCTAAGGCAGAAGAAGGAGCTAACAACCTCGATTACTTTGGCGAACCAGTCTATACCTATTCATTGCTGCAAGGTATCAATGACGGTTTCTTGGCTCCCTACCGAGTGACGGCAGACTTTATCAATATTGACCTTCAAGGATGGACACCTGAAGAAGGAGAACTAGACCTGTTCGGTAAGGAGATAGAAGACAAGCTCTATCAGCGACAGAATATTGGTCGTGACCTTGCAATAAAAATGAGGAGAGTGATTGTTGCGAACCGAATCACACAGATGCTCAAAGACATAGGCAGGATGACAAAGACCATCGTCTTTTGTTCTGACATAGAAGAAGCAGCAGAAATGCGGACACTCTTGATAAACATGAATCAGGACATGTGCCGCAAGTCACCTTACTATGTAACACGTATTGTTGGTGAGGACAAGGAAGGTAAGAAACAACTCGACAACTTCATCAGCGTGGACGAGCCATATCCTGTTATTGTGACAACCTCAGAACTCCTTTCTACGGGTGTGGACTGCAAGACCTGCGGACTTATAGTCATAGATAAGGAGATTGGTTCGATGACGGAGTTCAAGCAAATCATTGGACGTGGCACCCGTCTGCGCAAGGACAAAGGAAAATGGCATTTGGAGATTCTCGATTTCCGCAATGCCACAGCCAAGTTCAAAGACCCCGACTTTGACGGTGACCCTGTGCCACCGAAAGGACATTCTGGCAAGAAATATAAAGTTCCAAAAGACAAGCCAAGTAAAGCTGGAGAACCAAACCCTCATGAAAAATACACCATAGAGGGTACTGACATACGTATCGCCCACGAGATAGTGTCTGTATTGGGTGAAGACGGAAAGACAATGAAGACGGAGAGCGTGCAGACCTTTGCGAGGACGCAAATTCGCCGACACTTCGAAAGCCTCGACAAGTTTATCCAGACATGGACAGAAGCAGAACGCAAGCAAGCCATCATGGATGAGCTTAAGGAATACTACATTCTGATAGATGCCGTAAGGGAGGCCAACCCGGCATTGGAGAAGGCAGACATCTTCGACATTATTTGCCATGTGGCTTTCGACCAACCGCCACTTACCCGGAAGGAACGTGCCAACAATGTGAAGAAGCGCAACTACTTCGGCAAGTACAAAGGTAAGGCTCGTGAGGTGTTGGAGGCATTGCTCGACAAATATGCAGAGAATGGCATCCTCGACTTTGAAAAAGCAAATATCCTCGAAATAGCACCGTTCAATAAAATCGGGAAACCGTCAAAAATCATCAAACTGTTTGGTGGTCCAGCTGGTTTTGAACTGGCAATCAAGGAACTTGAAGAACAAATTTACAAGATAGCATAAAATGGCAGTAAACAATATAATCAAGAGAATACAGAACATTATGCGCTCGGACGCTGGTATCAATGGCGATGCGCAACGTATCGAGCAAATGACATGGATGTTCTTCCTCAAAGTCTATGACACGCAGGAAGAGACATGGGAATACAAAGCATATAAGGAAAAGAAGGAATACAGGTCTATCATCCCAGAGGAAATGCGATGGCGCAACTGGGCTGTCGACGAGAAAGACGGTGAAGCCATGACTGGCGACGTATTGCTTTCGTTCGTCAATGAAAAGCTGTTCCCCACATTGAAGAACCTTCCGATAGATGCCACGACCCCTCGTGCCAAGTCTATCGTGCAGGAAACATTTGCTGATCTGAACCAGTACATGAAGAATGGCACTTTGCTCCGACAGGTCATCAATATTGTCAATGAGATAGAATTTGACGATGCTGAAGACCGCCACACCTTTGGCGACATATACGAGGGCATACTGAAAGACCTCCAGTCGGCAGGTCATGCAGGAGAGTTCTATACTCCCCGTGCCTTGACAGACTTCATCGTGGAAATGCTCGACCCGAA
>CAVAGT010000075.1:0-14542 GCA_963588155.1 Lachnospiraceae bacterium
GTGGAATGTCATAGTCGGAGAAGATGGCACTTAGCTTGTCATTGTTGTCGCAGTTGATATACACAAGGTTGTCATATTCCCTGTTGCCAAATTCCTTGAGAATATATGTCTTGCCCACCTGCCTAGCTCCTTCCAATATCAAGGGCTTGCGAGAAGGCGAGTCCTTCCATGCCTTTAATTGTTGATATATAGCTCTTTCCATTGTGCTATCCGATAATGTTATGTTGCAAAGTTACACTTTTCTAGGGGAACTTTAGCACAAAACCCACACTTTTCTAGGGGAACATGGCCGGAAGATGCTGCCCCGTAGATCGCATTCGCACTTTTTCGGTCCGATTTGTTACATTTTGCAATACGATGTAATTTTTATGCATCAAAACTTGTTTACGTCGCTTATTTTTTTTAACTTTGCCTTATGTTTCTTTATTGTATTAGGAAAACGCACAAAGCGTATCAAGCTACAAGACAGGAATAGCATCTGGGCGAGAAAAACAAAAACATTATTGTCAAACAACTAATATCAACAAAATCATGAAGAAAATTTATTCACTCTTCGCTGTCATCGCAATGTTGACAGTGGCTTTAGGATTTGCCTCTTGCAGCAGCAACGACGACGACCAGCAAAAGATCTTCTACAAAATGGGCTTCCCAAAGTTCAATAACGATGGCGCCACCCCCTCTCAACAGAAACAAGAGATGGCTGACATAGAAAGCGCATACAAAAACGCCCTTGGCGTAAGCGACTATTACTTCACTTTGACTGGAACATCATCGAGCTGCGACAAGGACGTGACGGCTAAGTGCAAGGCTGCCGAGGCAACATTGTCCGGTCACACCTTTAACTGCAAATTCACTTTCGCGGTGACTAACATCAACGACAACAAGGTGATTTATTCCTTCTCGAATTAATCGGGCATAGCACCTGATATTCCACAAAGGCTACAAGACAGGAAGAACATCTGGGCGAGAAAAACAAAAACATTATTGTCAAACAACTAATATCAACAAAATCATGAAGAAAATTTATTCACTCTTCGCTGTCATCGCAATGTTGACAGTGGCTTTAGGATTTGCCTCTTGCAGCAGCAACGACGACGACAACCAGGAAAAGACCATCTACTACGAAATGGGCTTCTCAAACTACACCAGCAGTGACGCTGGCGCCACCACCATAATTAAAGAGATGGCTGACGTGAAAGCCGCATACCAAAAGGCACTTGGCGTCAGCGAGACTGTCTTCACAATGAAAGGAACCTCATCGAGCTGCGACAAGGACGTGTTGGCAAAGTGCAAGGCAGCCGAGGCAACATTGTCCGACTACAACTTTAAGTGCAAATTCACTTTCACGGTAACTAACGTCGACGACAACAAGGTGGTTTATACACTCACGAAATAATCGGGCATAGCACCCTGATATCCCCAAAAAAGGCTGGCACATCTCATGATGTGCCAGCCTTTTTTTGTGGTGCCATGTTGATTCGCATGGAACCTTTTGTGTTTCTGAAGACCGGGATTCCCCAAAAAATATTATGGCTGCTTGCCGATATAAGCCAATATGCCTCCGTCTACATAGAGGATATGCCCGTTGACAAAGTTTGAGGCATCGCTCGCGAGAAACACTACCGGGCCCATGAGGTCTTCCGGAGTACCCCAACGCGCGGCAGGAGTCTTGGCTACGATGAAGTTGTCGAACGGATGGCGCGAGCCGTCGGCCTGACGCTCGCGCAATGGAGCGGTCTGCGGTGTGGCTATATAGCCCGGGCCGATGCCGTTGCACTGAATATTGTACTCGCCAAACTCCGAGCAGATGTTGCGCGTGAGCATCTTCAGTCCGCCCTTGGCGGCAGCATAAGCCGACACCGTCTCGCGTCCGAGTTCCGACATCATGGAGCAGATGTTGATGATCTTGCCGTGACCCTTCTGCTTCATACCCGGGATCACGGCCTTTGAGACTATGAACGGGGCGTTGAGGTCGATGTCCACAACTTGGCGAAAGTCCTCCACTGTCATTTCCTCCATCGGTATGCGCTTGATGATGCCGGCATTGTTCACGAGGATGTCTATCACACCGAGTTTTCTCTTGATGTCCTCCACCATGGCCTTCACCTGTTGTTCGTCGGTCACATCGCAGATGTAGCCGTGGGCGTCTATGCCCTTGGCCTTGTAGTCGGCAAGAGCCTGCTCCATGTGCTTTTGCGAGCGGCAGTTGAATGCTATCTTGGCGCCTGCGTTGTGCAGGGCCTCAGCCATGGCAAACCCGATGCCGTAGGCAGCACCTGTGACAAGGGCGACCTTGCCCTCAAGCGAAAACATTTTGTCAACCATACATTTATGTTTTTTGTCGTTTTCTGTTATTTCAAGTCGGTGGTCTTCACCACCTGCATGTCCTTGTAGTTGAGGTTCTCGCCAGCCATGCCCCAGATAAACGTGTAGTTGCTCGTTCCGGCTGCACAGTGGATTGACCATTGCGGCGAGATCACGGCCTGCTCGTTGTTCATCCACATGGGGCGTGTCTCCTGCGGCTCGCCCATGATGTGGCAGATGCGCTGACCTTCGGGCACGTTGAAGTAGAGGTATGTCTCCATGCGGCGCAAGTGCGTGTGCGCCGGCATGGTGTTCCAAACGGAGCCCGTATTCAGCTCAGTCACGCCCATCTGCAACTGGCACGTGCGCACCCCAGCCACACCGTCGATGATGAGTTGGTGTATCACGCGGTCGTTGCTCTCGGCAAGGCTTCCCGCCTTTATGTTGTTGGCCTCCTTCAGGGTGACACGCTTTGTGGGGTACGATGTGTGTGCCGTGGCACTGTTCATGTAGAACTTGGCGGGGTTGGCGGCATCCTTGCTCACGAGGGTGATATTGTTGGGCGACTTCTCCGTGGAGCGTCCCACGTAGAGTCCCTCCTCAAAGCCGAGGTCATACGATTTTCCGTCAACGACCACCGTGCCGGGGCCGCCCACATTGATGATGCCTATCTCGCGGTTCTCAAGAAGGGTCTTCGCGAGCAGAGGCTCTATCGGTTTGAGGGCTATCGGGGTGCCGGCCACGGGCTGCGCCCCGCCTATGAGGAAGCGGTCGTACATGGAGTAGGTCCAGTTGACCTCGCCCGGAGCAAACACCTTTTCTATAAGAAACTCTTTGCGCAGACGCTCCGTGGTGTAGTGTTTCGCGTCTTCCGGGTGGTTTGCCCAGCGCACGTTATAGTTTGTGGTCTGTGCCATTGCCGACATCGACATGATGGCGACGGCTGCTGAAATGAAAAATTTCTTCATATTAGTTACATTGTTATAAAGGCCTCACCCCCAACCCCTCTCCAATAGAGAGGGGGAGTGATTGGCTTTGAGGGTATATGAGGATATTGTTTGGATTATTACCTTCCATAAATGTTGTGCCTTCAACACATACCTCTCCCCTCTCCTACTTGCGAGGGGTTGGAGCTGAGGGTTATCCGCCTGCGGTTGTAGAGCATCAGACCGACGGTGAGAACGACGAGAATCGCCGGACCCACATACTCCACATGGCACGACAACTTGTAAATCGCCCAACCAAAGAGCGACGACGCAAAGTCGAGGGCACCACCCGAGAACCCGTCGGGAATGTGGGCGGCGGCGTCGCCTGTGGCCTTGTACACGGCATTGGCTGCCATGGTGAAGTCGGGTGCCACGTCTGTGACGAAATACAGACCGACGACGAGTGCCACAAGTCCGACGACGAGTGTCCTCACCACGTTGCCCTTGGTGAACGGCAGCACCATGGGGAACAGATAGAACATTCCGGCAAGCGACGCCAACGGCAGAAACTGGTTGCCGGGCAGGAACACCGCCAAGGCAAGGATCACGGGGATGAGCACGACCGAAGCCACAAGAGTGGTGGGATGGCCTATGACCAGAGCCGGACTCATGCCGATGTAGACCTTCTTGCCGTTGAACCGTTTCTTCACGAGCTCCTGCGTCTTCTCCGAGATGGGCTTCAAGCCCTCGATGAAGAGCGACGTGATGCGCGGTATGAGTTCCATGACGGCTCCCATGATGACACCGAGCGACAGCACCTTCTTGATGTCGAGCTGTGCCGCCCAGCCTATGAGCATGCCCACGACCACTCCGAGCATGAGCGGCTCGCCGAATATGCCAAACTTCTTTTTCATGCCCTCGGCGTCGACATCGAGTCTGGAGAAGCCCGGTATATGTCCGAGCAACTTGTCGAGCACAATGGCGAAAGGCATGAAGCTCTGGCAGAACGGCTGCGGGATGGATATTCCGTCGAGGTCGTAGAACTTCTGAAACTTCTCCGCCGTGAGGTCGGCGCACACAAGGGTGATGATGTAGCACACGATGGCTGCGAAATAGCCCCACAGCAGGCTCTCGCCCATGACGAAATACACCACTGCCCCGATGAAGGCGAAGTGCCAGTAGTTCCACAGGTCGATGTTCACCGTGCGGGTCGTCTTCGTGAGGAGCATGAGCACGTTCACGCCAAGGCATATTGGGATGATGAGCGCGCCAATCGCCGTGTTGTAGGCAACGGCGGCAGCGGCTGGCCAACCCATGTCGAACACGTTGAGCTGCAGGTGGTAGATGTCGGATATGCCCTTGAGCGGGTCGTTGAAATTGCCTATGCACACGTCAACATACTTCATCAGCGGCCGCATCACGGAGATAGCCTTCTCCGATGTCCAGAGCTTCTTGCGGAAGTTGAGGTCCACGCTCACCGTCACGCCATGACGCTTGGCAGCCTCACAGGCAAGGCGTGTCAGCTCGGCGGCATTGTCGCTGATGGCAGGGGTTATGCCGCTCCAGTGGAACCATTGCGCGCCCTCCATTATCGCGTCGAAATCGAAATCCTCTGGCTTTGCCTCGGCTATGGCAGAATGCGCGCGGTCGTAGATTACCTTCGACGGCCGCATTGAGGCGCCGGTCTCGGCATAATAGAGGCCGATGCGCTCGCCGCCGCGTGCCACGAACCGCGTGTCAACGCCATAGCGACGCAGGGCGTTGAGGGCTATCTGTCCAATCTCGTGCTTGGGCAGCTTGCTCACGAAGCAAGCCTCGTGGCCATAGTTGGCCAGACTCACTGCCACATTGGCCTCGCCGCCGCCGGGAATGATGCGCAGGTGGTCGGCCTGGATGAAACGGTCGTTGCCGTCGGGAGAAAGGCGGAGCATGATCTCGCCAAACGTGATAATCTTTGCCATGTTGTTATGTGTGTGTTTATTTCTTAGCGTTTTATATCAATACGATTGGCCAGGATTGATTACTTAACCGTTGGCAAGGATTTGTCACATGCCATTCAATGGAATGTGACGCCCTCCACATGGTCGTTCACATAGATGTTGGCCATGTCTGCGGTTTTATACCACCTTGGCTTCTCCTTCATGTCGTCCGAGATAACCTTGCCGTTGATGGAGAAGTTTTCGAAGCGAATGTTCTTCACCTTGCGGGTCTCGTCGTAACCGGCGATGACGCCCATGTTGGGAGCCTCGCCTGTGTAAGAGAAGTTGCGCAGGGTGATGTCCTCGATGCCGCGGCCAGGGGCGGTGCAATACTTCTTGTTGAAGCATACGCGTATGTTGAGAAGCATTCCCTTGCGGATGTTGTCGATGCGGAAATTCTCGAAGGTCACGCCCTTCACCAAGATGTTGTCGCCGTCGTTGATGCCGATGCAGCCCTGATAGTCTATCTGGTTCTCGGCATGCTCAAGGATGTCGATGTCCTTGTAGAGCACGTTGCTCACTTCCTCCAAGTCGGGGGTCTCGCTGTGCAGACCAATCATTATGGGGTGAGCCACGTCTGCCCAATACACGCAGTCTTTGATGGTGATGTTCTTGCAGCCGCCATGATAGTTTTTGCGGGTGCAGTAGATGGTGGAGCAGTCGTCGCTGGTGCGGGCGAAGAGGTGCTCTTGATAAACATTGTTGCTGGCGAAGATGTTGAATCCGTCGCCCCAACCATACCAGCTCATCACCTTGGCGTTCTTCACCGTTACGGAATCGCTGCCGCCTACGGGGAGCTGCGTGGTGAGCGGGCCGTCGATGTAAACGTTCTTGCTGTATCTCACCATGATGCCCTCGTGGTGACCAGGCATCACAATGCCGTGGCCGATGATCTTGACATCACGCGAGCCGTAGGTGGAGAGCCATCCCTTGATGGCGGCACCGTTGTCGATGAAGACCGTCTTGCCCGACGCGATGTGGATGGAGTCGCCCTTGAGGTCGTGTACGCCGGGACCAAAATACATCAGGTCCTTTTTCTTCTTCAGCTTAGGTTTCTCTAATACATTGTCTGCGAAGATTTGGATATTCTGGTAGATGTTGCCGTTCACTTCTACGGAGAGGTAGCGAGGGCGGTCGAGAGAGAATGACAGAGTGTTGCCCTCTTGCTTGGCCTCGATTCCGTAGGAGCTTGGGCGAATCTTATAGCTTTTGATATCCTGAGCAATGCTTTTCACCTGTATTTCAACGTTGCCTTCGAATTCAAACTTAGCCACCGAGGTGATTTCCACGTTGTGCTTGGCGTTCGCCACCCTATCCACCCGGAAGGCGTAGGTGTCGATGTCTTGCCATTCGCCTCCGGCGATGCGAGCCTTCACCTCGAAGTCGTGCTTCAAGTCGATGCCTGCCGGGGCTTTGGCTATCACCAGTCGGTCTTTCGCCGACATGGTGATAGTGGTAAGGCATAAAACCAATATCATTAATATTCTGTTCATGCTGTAATGTTGGTTCTATATAATACGAATGGAATATACATCATACTTACCAGCCAGGATTCTGTGTCAATGCAGGGTTGAGGCGAATCTGCTGCAATGGGATGGCATCGAGATAATCACGAGGTGCCCAATGCAGGTTCTCTGCCAACACGGCGATGGTGCGACCATAGTCGGGGTCGTCCTTGCTTGCGCCGGCACTCTCGTCGTACAAGCCATACTGGGTTGGATACTTCTCTGGATAGTAGCAAGGCTCGCCGAAGTACTGGTTGTCGTTGCACTTGTTGGTGGTGTAAGCGGTGTTCAATACGTGGCGACCCAACTTCTGACCACGGAGGTTGACCTGCGCGATGCCCCAACGCTTCAGGTCGTTCAGGCGGAATCCTTCGCCGAACAGCTCGCAAGCACGCTCACGACGAATCTCATCGAGCATGGTCATCTTGTGGCAAACGGTCTTGTTGGTGTTGTAATCCCACCATCCGGCATCCCAGACGTTCTTGATGAGATCGTTGGTGAGGTGAGCCACACGGGCACGGTCGCGAAGCAAGTTGATGGAGATGTCGAGGTCGGTATCCGAGATCTGACCGTTGCCCAACTCGCAAGTAGCCTCGGCATAGTTCAGATAAACCTCGGCAAGGCGCAGGATAGGCCAGTCGGGAGACTCGGTCTTGTCGGCACGGTTACCCTCCGGATTGTATTTGCGACTACCGTAACCATAAAAAGTGGTGTTGCCACGGAGTTTTGGATGGAACACGCCACGGACGCTGGAATAAGCAGGAAGTTGAACACCTCGTAGCGGCTCTTGCGAGGACCGTAGAGCACCTCATCGTCCACGTCGAGCACATGGTCAACAATTGGCACGCCGCCAAATGCCTGCAACAGATAATAGTAAGCCATGCCACGAAAGAAATAGGCTGTGCCTACCGATGCGTTGAGGGCAGTCTTGTCGCCTGTGTATTCCTCTGCCTTCTGGAGGAGGATGTTGTATTGGCGGATGTTGTTGTAGTTGCCGCTCCAGTTACCGTTGCTTTCAGGTGCTGAACCGCCACCGTTGGAGCCGAGGCCCGTGATGTCGGTACCGCCGTCCCACTTGTTGTAGTCCCAACCGCCCATCAGGTCAACAAAGCGGTCGGCAGCCTGCTGAAACTGGGTAGGGTTCTTGAACGCGATGGCTTCGGTAGCGTCAGATAGAGGCTCCTTGTCGAGGAAGTCGCTGCAAGAGGTCATGCCTGCTACGATGGCTGAAGCCATAAACAATTTTGCTATAGTCGATTTCATAATTGTTTCCTTTTTTTGATTGTTGTTTTTGAGGAGTTAAGAAAGCAATGAAGTTAAGACAATAGCTTTATGTCTTAAAACATTTGAATTCTTCGTTCTTCACTCTTCGTTCTTCACTCTTCGTTCTTCACTCTTCGTTCTTCACTTAAAAAGTCAAGTCGAGACCGAATGTAATCTGACGGCTGAACGGGAAGGTGCTGTTGGATGCCTCACCATACTCAGGGTCGTAACCATCCTTAACCTTGGTCCACTCCCAGAGGTCATCGCCTGAGAAATAGACTCTCAGCTTATTGATGCCAGCCTTGGCAGTCCATGCCTTTGGCAGGGTGTAACCGAGAACGAGCGACTTCAAGCGGATGTACTTGTTGTTGGTTACGCTCACGTCCTTGTTCTCGTAGTTCCACTTGTTGAAGTTGGCATCACGAGAGGCTATGGCGTATTCTGCATTAGGATTCTCCTCGCTCCACATCTTGCCCATGAAGGTGTTGTTCTGGCGAGTGTAGTTGACAATCCAAGGTGCGTAGAAGTAACCTGTGCGGAGTCACAATACTCATAATCAGACTATTAGCCAGCCATGTGTTACATTTAACATATATATTGGTACACCCATGACGGCTGTTTGGGACGTTTGACATACGTCGTTGGTATGATTCATACACACGGTTGCAGAGTTTCGGGATAACTTTGCAACCGTAAAACCAAAACGACTTAGGACGTATGAATTCAACTACCAACAATCCACGCCAGTTCATCGCTGATTTCTATACCACACACAATGCTGAACTCGTGAACTTCACTGTTGCCCGCTTGGGTAATAGAGAGGAGAGTGAAGACCTCGTGCAGGATGTCTTTGTAAAGTTGATGACCTTCGAGGGCATCATCAACGAGGCAACAGTCAAGTCGTTCGCCTTCACCATCGCCATCAATAAGATAAAGGATCATCTCCGCCGCCGCATCTTCCGTCATCAGATGGAGGAGAGCAAGAAGTATGAGATGGAGCTTCAGCACAGCAATGTGGAGCGCGTGGCAGAGTATCACGACACACTGCGCATCGTCAACATGAGCATGGACAAGCTCTCGCCAACGTGCGCCAGGGTCTACCGCATGAGCCTCATCGACGACATGACCACTAGCGACATAGCAGAGGAGATGCAGGTATCAAAGCGCACCATCGAATCGCAACTCTTCACTTCTCGCAAGAAGATGAGAGAGATGATAAAGGAGGCAATGTAGTGTATATTTGTTTTTCTCCTAGATAATGCGTATATTTGTTTAGTCAATCGTATTACTAACAAATAATGAAATATCGCATGAAACAGAAAGTATCATACATGGCATTGGCCGCGTGGCTACTCATAGCCTCATGCCAGATTGGACTCGCCAAGGTCAAGAAGAAGGTGGAAGACCCGGAGACATCCAAACTGAAAGGAAAGATAGAATACGTGATGAACCAGGTGGACAAGCAACCCGACTGGCTCTACTCTCGCTTGCAGATGTTCTGGCAGACCCATGCCACGGATGTCTTTGTGAATGGCGAGACCTTCGCGAAGCCTGGCGGCGAGCGTGCGGCGGAGCCTACCGTGAAATACAACGGAACGCGTGGCACGGCGAGCCAATACACCCGCCCGAAACTCGAAGACCTTGTGCCTTACGACGATGACGAGCAGGGAAGCGTCACATATATTAATAAGCAGACCGGCAAGATGGAGAAGACGTCCCCTGCCAAGACGGGTTGCAACATAGCAGGCGTGAATCGTCAGATTGTGGGCATTGCCCGCGATGCCGCCCGCATCTATGCCGCCACGGGCGATATGCGATACGGACAGATGGCTGCCAAGGTGTTCTGTGTCTATATGAAAGGCATCGCCTGTCGCAACGTGCCTACCGACCTCAACCATGGCCACCAGCAGACGCTCGTAGGCATGACCACATTCGAGGTTATCCACGAGGACATCATCAACGAACTGACCCAGATGTATCCACTCATCAAGAATCTTGTGAAGGACGACCAGCCTATTATCGAGAGTGGTTTCAAGAAATGGGCTGAGAACATCATCGCCAATGGTGTGCCTCACAACAACTGGGACTTGTTTCAAGCCGACTTCATCGTGAAGATAGCATTGGTTCTGCAAGACGACAAGGCGTATGCCGATGGCAAGGGCAGACAATATTATCTCGACTACGTGGTCAACCAGAACAGCATTCGCCAATGGAGCATGAACAAGCTCATCGACTTCGGTTTCGACAAGCATTCAAAGACTTGGTATGAGTCGCCAGGCTACAGCACCACCGTGCTCGGCACCATCTGCGATTTTGCCAACATGCTCGACGAAAAGGCAGGCATAGACCTCTTTGCCAAGCGTCCTATCCTAATAGATGCCGTGAAGACTTCGGCAGAATATCTCTTTCCTAACCGCATGATTGCCGGCTGGGGCGACACGCACCCCAACTATCTGAACACAGGCGGCATCGACAACATCTTGAAGTATGCCGCTCGCCATAAGAACAAGCCGCTCATTTCGGAGATGAATCTCCTGAAGAGCGCAGTCGCTTCGAATGCGCCTCGGTCGGAGATAGAGCAATACATAAGCACGATGTTCTATGCGCCAAACGTGTCTTGGCTCGCCATGCGCACAGGCATGGACAAGCAGCACGACCTCATGGCTTCGCTCAACGGCAGCCTCGGCAACCATGCCCATGCCAATGGTATCTCCCTGGAACTTTACGGCAAGGGATATGTGCTCGGCCCCGATGCAGGTATCGGCAAAAATCTCTATAGCGGCCTTGACTATGCGGAGTATTACTCTCAGATGCCAGCCCACAACACGGTCGTGGTGGATGGCGTGTCGAGCTACCCGGTAATGATGTCGCAGCAGGCCTTCAAGGCGCAGTTCACGACCAAGATAGAGGACGCGAAAGTGGTTGAGGCAATGGATGGTCAGCATGAGATAACCATGACGATGTGGATGAAGGCAGACGAGAACCGCACCATATTCAAGGCTCTCTCGCCTGCCAACCTCGAATATGAGCGCATGCCCAACCAGCCCTATTGCATAGAGAAGCAGCCTGTGCTCACCTTCGTGGCCCGCCAGAAGGGTGAGGCATGGAACCATCCGTTCGTCTGCGTCTATGAGCCAAGTTCCGATACCGAGCCGGGCGACATCGCCTCCGTCGACTACTTCAGGCCGAGCGAGCCTGGTGCCGTGGGCATCATCGTGAAGCTGAAGGATGGAGCGGAGCAACGCATCGTTTGCTCAGAGAAGGGCAAGGTCAGTCTTTTAGATTAGGCCTATTCTCCGCATTTTTGCGGAGAATAAGGCAGATAATCTCCGCAAAACTTGCATAATCCGACAAAAAACTCTATTTTTGGAGCCAAAAGAAACGATTATGAGGAGAAACACAAGGTATATTTGGCAGCAAGAGGATTGGCCTCACATGACATGGGACAATATGAGTTTCAGCAATACCTTGGCGGAAGTGAACATGCTGAGGGGAAAGCTGTTGGGCAGGGTGTCCATGTTTGGCTTCGAGGAACAGAACCAATCCATGCTCGACTCCTTGACCCAAGAAATCGTGCATTCGGCAAAGATAGAGGGCGAAGAGTTGAATAGGGATAGCGTGCGCTCTTCCGTGGCTCGACAGTTGGGCTTGGAGTATGAGGGCTTGCCTGTGCCCGACCATTATACGGAGGGAGTGGTGCAAGTGATGATGGATGCCGTACAGCATTATGCCATGCCTCTGCATGCCGAGCGATTGTTATCTTGGCATGCAGCCTTGTTCCCTACAGGAAGAAGTGGCATTCATAAGATAGCAGTGGCGCAATGGCGAGAGGGCGATGAGCCGATGCAAGTGGTGTCGGGTGCCTTGGGACACGAGAAGGTGCATTATGAGGCTCCAGCGAGCGAGGATGTGCCAAGAATGATGTCGGAATTGACAGGTTGGATTAATATCGAGGAAGGTGTTGATCCATTGGTTAAGGCGGCGGTAGTGCATCTTTGGTTTGTGACGGTTCATCCTTTCGACGATGGCAACGGACGGCTTTGCAGAACTTTGACGGAGCTGTTGCTCTCTCGTGCCGACCAGACATCCCAGCGTTATTACAGTCTTTCTTCAGAGATTCTGAATCATCGCAAGGAATATTACGACCATTTGGAGCAAGCGCAGAAAGGCGAGTTGGACATTACTCCGTGGATACAATGGTTCTTGCAGACTTTGAAGACGGCATTGGAGAATGCCTTGCAGAAGACAGAAAATGTAGTTCGCAAGGCTCGGTTTTGGGATGAGCATCGCACGATGGTCTTTAATGACCGTCAGCGCAAGGTGCTCAATATGCTTTTCGATGGTTTCGAGGGAAAGCTCAATTCTTCAAAATGGTATAAGATAAACCATTGTTCGCAAGATACAGCCATCCGTGACATCAAGGACTTGATGGCGAAGGGAGTGCTGAGACAAACCAATGAGGGAGGCAGAAGCACTAACTATGAACTAAATGAGGAGTGAACAGGTCTTCGGTAAATTCCGATTCTTGTCAATCCATATTTTTAAGTAGCAATACTCTTGTATGACTTCAAAAGATTTGGTATTTCTGATGTTGTCTTCATTGTTGTAATGGTTTATGTTCTTTACTTCACCCTTTCATATGGGGGAGATATTTGCATCAGCCTTTCGTTTTAAGTAAGAGTGCCGGGATATGCGTATTATCCATGAAGGCAATAGTCATACACTGGATTGTTGCTGTCTTGTCCCTAGTAGCGATGAAAAGGCAGCCCTATAAGGACAAGTAGAAACTATTAATATTATAAGGAATATGGTGTACGGAAATCGAGTAAGGATTGGATGGCTCTTCTTGCTTTTACTGCTAAACGTGGCTTTGCAGATGAATGCCCGGGAGACAATACAGTCGCCCGACGGCAAATACAACTTCACTTTTGCACAGAAGGACGGCAGGCTGACCTACCGTCTCGACTATGCTGGCAAGCAGGTGGTGGAGGAAGGTGAACTCGGCGTGAACATCGACAACCACCTTGTGGAGTTGGCAATGGGCATCCCTGTGGATACCAACAAAGTTTGGACAAAAGGCATGGAGGTCATCAACGTGGACAGGAAGACCGAGGACAACATTTGGAATCCTGTATATGGCGAGTATGCCCAGATACGTGACCATTACAACGAGATGACCATCCACTTGATGAAGGGTGGCAACCGTGACAATAGCGACAATAGCTACGACAAGCGCCAGCAGTATCTCTTCGACATCATCGTGCGAGCATACGACGAGGGCGTGGCTATCCGCTATCATTTCCCTGAGGCTTTAAACGGACTCTTCATGCACATCACCGATGACTTGACTTCCTTCCGCTTCGCCCCAGATGCTGAGGCTTACCACTTCGCATGGGCGCAGGCACAATCCACCAAGGCGAAGCTCTTGAAGAGCGAAAAGTCTTGGCAGGATGAGGCAGAACGACCTCTCACATTGCATCTTGCCAATGGCCTCTATGCTGCTATCGGCGAGGCTGCCTTGGTGGATTTCGTGAGAAGCAAGCTCAAGCTGAAGGCTGACAATGAGTTGCAGATGTCGATGTTCCAGTCTGCCGACATCATCACCGCCTACGATATGCCTTGGCGGTTCATCATGGTAGGCGAGAAAGCCGTCGACCTCATCAACAGCAAGCAAATGGTGCTCAACCTCAACGCACCTAATCGGATTGCAGATGCCAAGGATTGGATTCGTCCCGGCAAGGTGTTTCGTGTGTGCCGGTTGGACATGAAGACCGCTTTGGCGGCGGTGGACTTCTGCGTGGATAGAGGTTTGCAATATATCGAACTCGATGCGGGATGGTATGGCCCTGAGATGAAGATGAGATCCTCTGCTCTGACGGTGGCAGACAATCGTGACTTCGATATGCCCAAACTCTGCCAATATGCCAAGAACAAGGGCATTGGCGTTTGGGTGTATGTCAACCAGCGTGCCTTGTATCAGGAGTTAGACCAAATACTTCCTCTTTATGAGAAATGGGGCATCAGCGGCATCAAGTTCGGATTCGTGCAGATAGGTTCGCAGGAGTGGACCACTTGGCTTCACAATGCTGTGAAAAAGTGCGCCGACCACCATATCCTCGTAGATATTCACGACGAGTATCGCCCTACGGGATGGAGCCGCACTTATCCTAACCTCATGACCCAGGAGGGCATCGGAGGCAATGAGGAAATGCCCAATGCCGAGCACAACACCATCCTTCCATTCACGAGATTCCTTTGTGGACCGGCAGACTACACGCCTTGCTACTTCAATGGCAGGGTGAAGAATACCAAGGCACACCAGTTGGCGATGCCTGTGGTGTATTACAGTCCGATAACCTTCCTCTTTTGGTACGACTTGCCCAATGTCTATAAGGGTGAGAAGGAGCTTGACTTCTGGAAACATTGCCCCACGGTATGGGATGAAAGCAAGGCTCTCGAAGGAGAGATAGGAGAATATATCGTTCAGGCTCGCCGCTCGGGCAATGATTGGTTTGTGGGAGCGATGAATGGCATGGCTTCTCGTGACATCATCCTCAATACCGCC
>CAVAGT010000076.1:0-14397 GCA_963588155.1 Lachnospiraceae bacterium
AGAAGAACCAACCGCTAAGGCTCGAATACAACGGCACGCTCGACATCACCAAGGTTTATTCACCCTATGAGTATCAAAATGAGTATAGCCAAGGCACGGCAGGAAAATACGACATGAACTCCAAGATGAGCTGGGGACAAAAGCTCGACGGCACCATGGTGGACAATTGGCGAAACGTTCTTTATGGCGATACCAATTATGGAAAGTATGCCCTCACGCCTCAAAAAGACTACATCACCGACTTTTACAGGACTGGCGTAAACTACACCAACACGGTAACGGCTACTGCCGGCGGAGAGAACACGCGTGGACGATTTTCGTTTACCGACTCACGAGCCAAGGACGTTGTGCCCAACTATTCGCAGAACAGGCAATATTTCGACCTTAACACGGAGTTCTCAAACAAGTTCCTTACCCTTGGTGTCAAGATCAACTATATGCACGAGAAGACTCGCAACCGTCCGGGGCAAGGCGAGTATGGCGTAATGACGCAATTGGTGAAATTGCCACGCGGAATAAGGTTGAGCGACCTCAAGAACCCACAAGGAACAGGAAAATATTATTACAATTCCGTCAACTGGTCTGGACCGAGCGACAACTATTCCAACCCATACGCTCTCACCGACACTGCCAACGGCAATCTCATGGACCGCAACAAGCTGATTGGCCAAGTCAATGCCACAGTTAAGTTCACCGACTATCTCAAGTTGACTGGAAGAGCGGGGTTAGACTGGTACAACGACAAGATCAAAAACTACAACACCCTTCCCGACCCTACTAGCACGGCATCGCAATACACCAACAACGACTTGACCAACAAGGAGTTTAACGCCGACTTGATTCTTTATTTCGACAAGACTTTTGGCGATGTATCCATCAATGCCAACCTGGGCACATCGGTAATGAATCAGAGAAACGACGGACTGGCAGGCTACTCTGGCCTGTTCGCCACTCCTAATGTCATCACGCTGGCCAACGGTCTAAACCAAACCGTCACGGAGTCTTATTCCAAGAAAGAGATTCAGTCTGCTTTCTTCTCTGCTTCGTTCGGATATAAGAACTGGGCTTATCTTGACGTAACCGGCCGCAACGACTGGTCGTCAACATTGCCAAACACCAATCGCTCATATTTCTATCCTTCCGTAAGCCTCAGCGCCATACTGTCTGAGATCTTGAATCTTCCCAAGTGGGTTGACTTCTGGAAGGTGCGTGGCTCGTGGGCACAAGTGGGTAACGACACCGACCCTTACCAGCTGGCTACACTCTATTATCTTTGGACTTCTGGCGACAAGCTCGATGCCAATGGTGATAAGGTCAACCCGAGCATCATCAAAGAATACATGAGCAATGTCAAGGCGCTTGCCGACCTCAAACCTGAGAAGACAAACTCTGCCGAGGTGGGAACAGAGGCTCATTTCTTCAACAACCGCTTAACTCTCGATTTCACTTATTACAACACGCAAACAACAAACCAAATCCTCACCATTGGCTTGCCTGGGTCATCTGGCTATAAGTCGAAGAGCATCAACGCCGGAAAGATCAAGAGCCATGGCGTGGAGCTCATGCTTAGCGGCACGCCAATAAAGACCAAGGACTGGCAGTGGGACGTAAACATCAACTGGGGTCTCAACCGCACGTCTTGCGATTATCTCGACACCGACATTTCGCGCTACACCTTAGGCGAGATTCGCATCGGAAAGGTCGTGGTGAATGCTGGCGGAGGTTATGGCGACATTGTGGGCAAGGCTTACAAGCGCGATTCGCAAGGGCGTATAATAGTGGACAGCAATGGCTTGCCTGAGTCGGAAAGCGACAAGGTCATTGGCAACATGCTTCCCAAATGGACTGGTTCTGTAGGTACCCAACTTCGTTGGCGCGACCTCAGCTTCTCCGCCCTTGTTGACATTCGTCATGGCGGACAATTCATCTCAAACACCGACAACTATGCTTGTCAGCAAGGCACGTCGGCAAAGACACTCTACGGTCGCAAGGATGGCGAACTGATTGTTGTTGACGGCGTAACAGAAGACGGACAGAAAAACACCAAGGGTGTGAGCGCCGAGACCTATTGGACAAGCATCGCGGGTTCCGACGGCATCTCTGAGGCATTCCTCTATAGTGGCAGCTACGTCAAGATGCGCGAGATGTCGCTTGGCTACATCCTTCCTGCCAAGTGGTTTGCAAACACTCCTATCAAGTATGTCAAGCTCTCGCTTGTCGGTCGCGACTTGTTCTACTTCCACAAAGACGCGCCTGTCAACCCCGAAGGCGCATTCTCACGCAGCGACTATGCCCAGGCATTTGAGCTTGCCTCAATGCCGCCGACACGCAGCTTCGGTTTCTCACTTAATGTCAAATTCTAAATCTCAACAGTATGAAAATCAGATTCAATCATATAGGCATTGCGTGTTTGGTAGGCATACTTGCTGCCGGATGTACTGACAAGTTCGATAGCATGAACACTGACCCTACAGGTATCACCGACGGCAACCCGGGATACATCGTCCCCTACATGCAAGAATGGGGCACACACATCGGTTCGTGGGAGTATCAGGTTGGCGACAACCTGCACACGAACCTCTACGCACAGTATTTTGCCAACACTGCCGCCTACTTTAGTTCCGACAGTTACAGCTACAACAGCTCGTGGGTCACTGATGGCTTCTGGGACTCTTACTATGTGGGGGTACTCAAACAGATGCGTGCCATTCAAGAAATTGTGAAGACCAACGAGGGCTACGGCAACATCTATCAGGTTGCCCGAATCTTTACGGCTCGCTGCACGGCGCTGACCACCGACATCTTCGGGGACATACCTTACACCGAGGCTTCAAAGGGCAACAGCAACGCGAAATACGATAGCCAGCAAAGCATCTACACGGATGTGTTCAAGGAACTCACCGAGGCTTCCGAATACTTGTCAAAGCACAAGAACGACGCGTCCATGATCACCTTCAAGGACAATCAGGACCTTATCTACAACGGTGACTTGACCAAATGGATAAAGCTTGCCAACTCTCTGCGTCTGCGCTATGCGTTGAGAATAGCCTACGTTGACCCCACGACGGCAAAGCAAGAAGGCGAGGCGGCGTTGAAGGCTGAAGGCGGATTGCTCTCAAGCATCGACGACAATGCCGGTGTCTACATTTCCGGAACAGGAGCCAACGGATGGCCGCTTTTCCAGATCTCTGGATGGGGCGAGTTCGCCATGAGCGAAACCATGGAAAACACCTTGAAGACTCAAAGCACTGTGCTCGACCCACGCACCACCCTCTGGTTCGGTCACACCTCTGGATCATCTGCCGAGGCGCCTGAGTTCAAGGGCGTTCCCAATGGTTTGTCAGCAGAGCAACTGGCCAAATATCCAGCCGACCAGCAATCTTATGTTTGGGGAGCTCAGACCAT
The DNA here is from genome assembly GCA_963588155.1 of Lachnospiraceae bacterium. GTDB lineage: Bacteria > Bacteroidota > Bacteroidia > Bacteroidales > Bacteroidaceae > Prevotella. The sequence continues at coordinate 3,406 of CAVAGT010000076.1, forward strand.
GCCTTTGTGGAACAGCGCCAACAACAACGAAAGCACGTTCGATATTGGCAAACGTCAGAAGGTGATGGATTACTCCGAGGTATGCTTCCTCAAGGCTGAGGCTGCATTGCGAGGATGGAGCGGCGCCGGTGATGCCGAAGCCAACTACCAGGCTGGCATACAGGCTTCATTCGATGCCGAGAGAGCACAAGTGGATGCGAAATACTACACAACAGAAAACGACAACACTTATAAGACCACTGGCAAGGTTGCCTGGGAATCGGAGTCAACTACCGACGGTCATCTAAAGCAAATCATCACCCAAAAATGGATAGCCCTCTATCCTGACGGAAGTGAGGCGTGGGCAGAGTTCAGGCGCACCGGACTGCCAGAGCTCACACCCGTGGCCACGACTTTGGAATCGACCCTCCCTTCAGGCACTTTCATCAAGAAGTTGCGCTACACCGACGATGAGCTTAGGGAGAACCCAAGCGCTTCCGAAAAGTCGCTCAACCAAAACCAAGGCGACGGCATGAACGTTCGCGTTTGGTGGGACACCAAGAAATATAATTAAGACATAAGCTGTCACCTTTTAAGACATTCTTCCCGCATGCAACAATGTGGGAAGAATGTCTTTGTTTTGTTAAAAAACTCTGTCAAATCTTCATGGTTTTGTATTTTTGGGGTAATTTTGCATCAAAATTAGGAAAACAACAAATCAATAGGGAGCGAATATCATACATACAAACATAATTTTATTTACATGAGAAAAATTTACACAATGAAAAACATGGTAAAGGGATTGATGCTTTCCGCTGTCATGACTTTAGGCGTGACAACGGCAAGCGCACAGGAAACAACAACACAAGATTTACAGCCAGCCGCCCAGTCTGAATTCTGGATGGGCGAAACCATTGAGACCGGAGAGTTTTATCTCTACAATGTTGGCGCGAAGATTTTCGCCACCGACAACACCCCTTCCAAGACCGACGTCAATGACGCAACCCTTTGGGACGTTAACGAAAACAACGGCAAATACACATTCACAAGAATAGACGGTGAATATGTTTTATCAATGACTAGCACTTTGGGCTTAAACTGGATAACTGAGATTTCCAATAGCAGCACGGCTACTTCATTCTCTATAGCTACGGGCACAACAACCGACAAAAACGCCGCTTACAAATTGTCAAGCAAGTGGGGGCTTTACAGCCCACGTTATTTCAACGTTGACACCGACAATGCTTACAAGTACACCGCAGCCAAGACTCAAGGCCCTTGCAACGACTGGCTCTTCATCTCTGAAGCCCAGAAGGAAGCTTACGCTGAGTATGTAAGCCTCTTCAAGAAGGCCGCAAGCTACCTCGACCCAAGCAGCGAGCTTTTCAAGTCAGACGACACTGCCAAGGTTGAAGAGATTGTAAGCCAAATCAAAGATGCCTTGCAGAGCTACAACTACACATCCTACGAGGAAAGCGGGAAAACCAAGCTCGAGGAAGCCATCAAGGCTGCCGAGGATTTCATCAACACCACGACAGGCATCCACGGAATCAACACCACGTCAGAAGCCAAGACAACTGGAATCTATGGTGTAAACGGCGCACGCAAGTCACAGCTGACAAAGGGCCTCAACATCGTCAAGATGAGCGATGGCACCGTAAAGAAAGTATTGGTGAAGTAAAATCACACATAACGTAATATTCAAAGGCATGCTCTTTCATCATATAAGAGCATGCCTTTTTTACGCAAAAAAATGTGCTATTTCCATTATAAAGGCTTGCTACTGTCATAAAATTTAGCGAAATTTGCAAAACAAACAAACTTTAATTATGACAACAAGGAAAGTAGCCCTCATCACGGGCATAACAGGACAGGACGGTTCCTACCTCTCCGAGTTCCTGCTTGAAAAAGGATATGATGTGCACGGCGTCATCCGCCGTTCTTCCGTCGACTTCAGGCCACGTATCGCCCACTTGGAGGGCAAGCCGCATTTCCATCTCCACTACGCTGACCTCAGCGACTCCATGAGCGTCCTTGGCGTGATTGGTCTGGTGCGCCCCACGGAAATCTACAACCTCGCGGCGCAAAGCCACGTGCAAGTGAGCTTCGACTCACCCGAATACACTGCCGACGTTGATGCCGTGGGAGTGTTGCGCATTCTTGAGGCGGTGAGGCAGCTTGGGCTTACCGACTCTTGCCGCGTCTACCAAGCCTCAACGTCGGAGCTCTACGGAAAGGTCGAGGAGGTGCCTCAAAACGAGAACACGCCTTTCCACCCCTACTCGCCATACGCTGTGGCAAAGCAATACGGCTTTTGGATCGTAAGGGAATATCGTGACGCATACAACATGTTCGCGTGCAACGGCATTCTCTTCAACCACGAGAGCGAACGACGCGGCGAGACGTTCGTCACCCGCAAAATAACGCTTGCCGCGGCACGCATAAAGCAAGGCAAGCAAGAAAAGCTGTATCTCGGCAACCTCTCCAGCCGACGCGACTGGGGCTATGCCAAAGACTATGTGCAGTGCATGTGGCTCATATTGCAAAACGAGAAGCCCGACGATTTCGTCATAGCCACGGGCAAGCAACACACCGTCAGGGAGTTTGCCACGCTTGCCTTCCACCACGTGGGCATAGAACTCGAATGGCAAGGCGAAGGCTCCGACGAGAAAGGCATAGACAAGGCCACGGGAAAGACCCTTGTTGAGGTGTCGCCCGATTTTTATCGCCCCACCGACGTGGTGAACCTTTGGGGAGACCCAACCAAGGCAAAGGCTGAATTGGGATGGAACCCCACCCAGACATCCTTCGAGGAGCTCGTGAAACTCATGGTAGACTCCGACATGAAGAAGGTGGCGGCAGACGATGCCGCGGCACGTGTAAGGGTAAACCTTGAGGAATATCTCGAGAAAGGCATTGTGAAATAAGCAAACGCGCATGAGCGGTCACGGCAGACCTCTCATGCGCGTTTTTTTAATGTGGAAGACTTTTCACGCCAGTGTCATAGCTTTCCTATTTCCCCGTTGGCCTGAAGCAATGAGATTACCACTTGGTTGTAATCGTTTATCGCCGAGGCACGGTTCACGGAATGCGAAACGCTCTCGTCCAAGACATCGGCCAATTCCAGATACGTTATCTCGCCGTTCAGATATTCAGTCTCGGCGAGGCGCGTCATTTCCTCCACCTGCCGCAAGCCCTCGCCATTGTAATAAGACATCTTTTCGCGTGCCACCTTCAGATTGTCGAGCAAGCCGCAATACTCTTGACGACGTTGTGCCTCATCCTGCCTCATCTCCAAATCCGCTATCTCGCGGTCGCGTTTTGCCGCCTTCACCTTAGCCTTCGTGGCGCCAAAAAACAATGGCACGCCTATGCCGACCTCAAAGCCCATGAAGTTGCCTTCGCTGAACCTTGAGCGGTCTTGATGGTATGGGTTCCACGACGATATCACCAGTTGGTTGCGCAGCGACACCGACAGCGACGGGGCATAACCGTTCTTCGCCAGCGTCACCTCCCTGTCGGCAACCGCTATCTTGTCTTGTGCCAACTGTCCCTCAGCGGTGTTATAGAAGTTGAAATTGCTCAAGTCCATGGTCAACGCCTCCAACTTCGACTCGGCTGGCAACATAGGCTCAGCTACGTTCATCAGGGTCATCATCCGTTTCTGGAGCACGGCAAAGTCGTTCTTGGCCTGAAGCAGCTCATGACGGTTGTCCGTCAATTTTCGCTCCATCGTCATCTTTTCCAATTTCCGCGCCTCTCCAGCCTCGTGCAGTTTGGCTACAATGGCGCAGAACCTCCCTATCACGCCGTCTTGCACTTGCAGAATGTTTATCAGCTCCTGTTTGTACACCAGCTGGTAATATGTTGAGGCAATGTCTGTCCTCAGCTGCTGCCTGGCCACCTCCGCCTTGCCACGTTCCACCTTTGTCTCAGCCTTCAACAGTTTTCCTTTTGCCACGTAAACCGTGGGGAATTCAATCTGCTGTGTCAGCGAGAGAGCGTTGTCGGTGCTTCCACCCGACGTGGGGTCCTGAGACAGCGTGATATCAGTCTTGTCCAAGTCCCACGCCGTGCCTTGCCTCACCTTGGCGCGTTCCACGCTTTTCTCCGCGGCCTTTATGCCATAGTTATTGGTCAAGCCTATGCCGATACACTGTTTCAGGGTCATGTTCTTGCCCTGCTGCGCCATCGTGGGCAGCGAGAGCAAGGCCATGGATACTATTATAAAGCATCTTGTCATCATCAATGCTGTTTTCATTTTTTGGTAAACATCTTATATATGGCTGGCAACACGAACAAGGTGAGAAGCGTAGAGGTCACGAGTCCGCCTATCACCACCGTGGCAAGCGGCCGTTGCACCTCCGCACCATCGCCATGCGACAGGGCCATGGGCAAGAAGCCCATCGAAGCCACGAGGGCGGTCATGAGCACCGGGCGCAAGCGGGTCTTGCAACTCTCCATTATCCGCTCATGAATGTCTCCCACTCCATCGCGCTGCAACTGGTTCATCTGGCCTATGAGCACGATGCCGTTGAGCACGGCAACGCCAAACAAGGCTATGAAGCCCACGCCTGCTGATATGGAGAATGGCATTCCGCGAAGCCACAACGCCCACACTCCGCCTATAGCGGCAAGCGGAATGGCGGAGAACACGAAGAGCGACTCGCGCAGGTTCTTCACCGTGGCATAGAGAAGCAGAAGGATGACCATGAGTGCCACGGGCACCACCACCATGAGCCTCTCGGTGGCGCTCTTCAAGTTCTGGAACTCGCCGCCGTAATCATAATAATATCCCTCGGGCAACGTCAGTTTCTTGTCGAGCAAGGCTTGAATGTCTTTCACCGTGCCTTGCACGTCGCGTCCCTTGACATTGAATCCCACGTAGATGCGCCGTGCCCCGTTCTCGTGCGACACCTGGGCAGGAGCTGGTTCATACACGATGTCGGCTATCTGCGACAATGGCACGAAGCCTCCGCTTGGCAATGGCACGGCGAGGTCGGCAAGCCGTGTGGCGTTGCGCTCGGCATTGTCTATGCGAACCACGATATCAAACTTGCGCTCACCCTCGTAGACGCTTCCTGCCGTGGCACCAGCAAAGCTCGACTCCACCACGTTGTTCACGTCGTCTACGTTTATGCCATAACGCGCCATGCGATCATGGTTGTACTTGACGTTCACCTGTGGCAATCCGGAGACTTCTTCCACCGACACTCCGCTAACGCCTTCCACTCCGCTTATGATGCCTTTTACCTTGTTTGCCTGACGCGAAAGTTCGTCAAGGTCGTCACCGTAGATCTTTATCGCCACGTCTTGCTTGATGCCTGTAAGCAGCTCGTTGTTGCGCATCTGTATGGGTTGCGATATCTCCGCCTCAAGTCCCGGTATGGTCTTGAGGGTTTCCTCCATCATCTCCATTAGCTCAGGCGTCGACTTTGCCGAGGTCCACTCTGCCTTGGGTTTCAATGCCACCATGATGTCGGCACGCTCCACGGGCATGGGGTCGGTGGGTATCTCCGCGCTGCCAATGCGGCTCACCACCTGCTTTATCTCAGGGAACTTCCGCTTCAGCAACGCCTCAGCCTTGCTGCACGTCTTTACCATCTGCGACAGCGACGTGCCTTGAGCCATGCTCATCTCCACGGCAAAGTCGCCCTCGTCGAGTGTGGGAATGAATTCCCCACCGAGGAACTTGAACGCCACAAGGCTTACGGCGAACAACGCCACGGCTGCAGTTATCACGTCCTTATAGCGTGCCAACGCCCAATCGAGCGCCTTGGCATACACGCCTCTGAGTTTGAGCATCATCTTGTCGGAGAGTGTCTCCCTCACGCGTATCTTCTTGCTAAGGAAGAGGCTGCTCGCCATGGGCACGTAGGTGAGCGACAGGATGAAGGCACCGAGTATGGCAAAGAACACGGTGAGCGCCATGGGGCGGAACATCTTGCCCTCAATGCCCACAAGGGTCATCAGAGGCACATAGACTATCATGATGATTATCTCGCCAAACGCCGCGCTTTGGCGGATGCGCGAGGCAGAGATGCTTACCTCTTGGTTCATCTCCTTCTGCGAGAGGCATAAAATGTCGCCATCGCCCGTATCTACATTTGAATTCTTCACTCTTCCCTCTTCACTCTTCACTCTTCCCTCTTCACTCTTCACTTTCAAATGCAGCACCACGGCCTCCACTATTATCACTGCCGAGTCCACTATCATGCCGAAGTCTATCGCGCCAAGGCTCATCAGGTTGCCGTCTATGCCAAAGAGTTTCATCATGCCGAAGGCAAAGAGCATGCTCAGCGGTATGACACTCGCCACCACGAGTCCGGCGCGAGCGTTGCCAAGGAAGAGTATGAGCACGAAAATCACTATCAGTCCGCCCTCTATGAGGTTTCGGGCAATGGTGCCTTCCACGCGGTTCACGAGATTGGTGCGGTCGATAAACGGCTCTATCACCACGCCTTCGGGCAGGCTCTTCTGTATCTGCGCCATGCGATGCTTCACGTTCTTTATCACCTCCTGGAAGTTCTCGCCTTTCAGCATGATGGCTATACCCGCCACCACTTCGCCCTCTCCGTTGCGCGTCACCGCACCGAAGCGTGTGGCGTGGCCATATCTCACGTCTGCCACGTCGCCCACCCTGACAGGCGTGCCCGACACGTTTTTCACGGTGATGTCGGCAATGTCGTCGAGCGACTTTGCCACGCCTATGCCACGAATGTAGTATTGGTTGGCGCTCTCCTCAATGTAGCCACCTCCCGTGTTGGCATTGTTCTTCTCTATAGCGTTGAACACGTCGGCAATGCTTATGCCGTTGGCGTTAAGACGGTCGGTGCTAAGCGCAACCTCGTATTGCTTCACATAACCTCCCCAGCCGCTCACCTCTGCCACGCCAGGCGTGCCGGAGAGTTGTTTCCTCACGATCCAGTCTTGTATCGTTCTCAGGTCGGTGAGGCTGTATTTGTTCTCATATCCCTTTTTCGTCCTCACGGTGTAATGGTATATCTCGCCAAGGCCCGTGGCTATGGGTCCCATCTCCGTGTCGGTGTTCTTCGGCAGGTCCTTCACCGCCTCGCTGAGCATCTGGCTCACTTGGGATCGCGCCCAATAAATGTCGGCATTGTCGTCGAAGACAAGCGTTATGACCGACAGTCCGCTACGCGAAATGCTGCGTCGCTGCTCAAGGCGGGGGATGTTGGCCAACGCCATCTCTATGGGCGTGGTGATATATTGTTCCACCTCTTGCGCGCCAAGCGATGGGGCTTGGGTTATCACCTGCACCTGGTTGTCCGTAATGTCGGGCGTAGAGTCGAAGGGAAGGTTCACAAGCGACCACACGCCCCATGCCACGAGCGCCAAGGTCAGCACACAGACAACGAGCTTGTGGCCTATCGAATAGTCAATAAGTTTCTGAAACATAACCCGGCGTTCAATGATTGTGTTCGCCGTGGTCGGCGGTCATGGAGGCGAGATACGACGCGCTCTCGGTTACTATCTTCTGGTCTTTCTGTATGTGCTCGCAAAGCGCCACCTCGGTGTATCCGCCTTGGCTCACGCCCGTGGTCACCTCGTGGCGCGAGAACTCAAACTTGCCGTTCTTGGGCGACTTGTTGAGGGCGAAAACATAGGTCTTGCCATCCGAGCTGACTATGGCGTCGGTCGGCAGGGTCTTGCATTCTTGCCTTCCCGTGGCAATCTGGCCCGAGACATACATTCCGTCGAAGAGCTTTGCGCCCTTGGCGTTGTCAAGCTTCACGTGCACTGCCACCGACTTGGTGCCGTCGTTGAAATATTGGTTCATGCCATATACCGTTCCGGTGAGTGTCACGTTGGGCTGGTTGGCAAGTTCCATGCGCACACGGTCGCCATTCTTCACCTTGTTCACGTCTTTCTCAAACACGTTCAAGTCGCATTCCAGGGCATTGTTGTCGCGTATCTTCATGAGCGGTGTCTGCATGTCGGCATAGCTGCCGATGCTTGCCGTCAGTTGGCTGACAGTTCCGGCTATCGGGGCGCGCAAGGGGAAGACCGTGGTGAAGCGTCCTTGTGCCACGGTGGCTGTGCCTATGCCGAGTTGCGACAGTTGGCGCGCTATGCCCACCATGTTGGCGTGTGCTATGCGATAGTTCTTTTCCGCCAATTGCAGGTTCTTGCCCACGCCCGCGCCGCTGCTCGACAACTTGCGTTGACGATCAAGCTCCATGCGCGACACCTCGCTCTCCTTGTAGGCTGAGTAATATTCGCGCTGCAGCGACACCACATCGGTGTTCTCTATCATGGCGACCACCTGCCCGCGGCTCACCCTTTGGCCATCCTTTACCAAGAGGCTTTTCACGACACCTCCCATCAGGCTCGCCACCTCGCCCTGGCTCTGCGGACGAAGCACCAATGAGCCCGTGGCTTTCAGCGTGGCGTCAAGTTCGCGCATCTTGGCAATGTCCATGCGCAAGTCCACGGCATTCACCTGCTGCTGGGTGAGAGATATGTTTTGATGTTCCTCGTCCTCAACGTGAGCTGACTCCGCGTCATGGTCGTGGCCGTCGGCTGCCGGTTGGCCTTGCCATAGGGTAAAGGCAGCCAACGCCACAATGGCGGAGCCTGCTATGAAGAACACTCGTCTTGCTATGTCTGATTTACTCATATATTAAAGATGCTGTTTTTTCTATTTGCTTGCAAAGTTACGGATATACTAATGCAACCTCGTTGCAAAATAGCGTTCGGCCAATAAAAATCAAGGAAAGAAAACTCGACGACGAAGGGCGTGTCTCGTTTTTTATGGTTAACTTTGCATAAGATAAGCTGCACTCGGCAATTTGAAAGCAAGCTTTCATTGCGCTCGTTTGCATTATCTTTGCCCTAAAATTAGGATTCAAGCAAATGACATACAAGGCTATCGTTCTCGATCTCGACGGGACATTGACAAACAACAAGAAAGAGATAACTCCCCTTACGAAGGAAGCGTTGATGAGCGCGCAACGCAAAGGCATGCGCGTAATCCTCGCCTCGGGCAGACCCACTTACGGCATACGTCCTGTAGCCGACGAACTGAGCATCGGTTCCTACGAGGGCTACGTGCTGGCGTATAACGGCGGTTGCGTGACCAAGTGGTACGACAAGGCCATCGTCTTTAACCAAACGCTTGACCCGACATTGGTGCCGGTGCTTTTCAACGCGGCAACCAAAGCCTCCCACCCTTTCAACATCCTCACTTACCAAGGCGAGAGCATCGCCGCTACCGACATCAACGACAAATACGTGCAACACGAGGCTTTCATCAACAAGATGCCCCTCGTGCAATATGATGATTTCCCCAACCAGGTGCAACCACCTGTAAACAAGTGCCTTATCGTGGGCGACCCCACTCCGCTCGCGCTGTTGGAGAAGGAATTGGCTGTGGCGCTGCAAGGCAGATGCAGCGTCTACCGCTCAGCCGACTTCTTCCTCGAATGTGTGCCTTGTGGCATAGACAAGGCGGCGTCGCTCTCGCGCCTCATCATGGCATTGGGCCTGAAACGCGAGGAAATCATTGCCGTTGGTGACGGCTACAACGACATCTCCATGATAGAATATGCCGGCTTGGGCGTGGCAATGGCTAACGCAGCAGACGAGGTAAAGGCGAAGGCCGACTTCGTGACACTATCCAACGAGGAAGACGGCGTGGCACATGTGCTCAAGAGGTTCTGCGATTAATCCGCGCCTCTTTCACGCAACAACAAATCTACAAAATCCCTGATTTTCAGAACTAAGATTTTGGGGAAATTAATTTCATTCAAGATTCTAAAGTGCGCATCATTGCTCACGATACAACTTGCACCGGCATTAAAAGCGCAATCCACGAATTTATTATCATCCTCATCCGCTTGAATAAGATGCAGCTTATAATAAGGCTCCACGAACTCCACATTCTTTTGGCTGAGAATAAGGGAGACGACATTACTTGCAATCTCCGCAGTTGTCTTCCGCTCGATAATTTCTAAATACTCTTCGATTATTTCATTAGTTACACATAGAATCAACTTCCCTGCCAAAAAATCATTCCAAATCATACGATAAGGACTGATTTTTGGTAGGCTCATCAACAAGCAATTTGTATCAAGAACTATTTTTCTCATTTGTAAGAAATGCGCAAATGCTCGTCTCCCCAACCTTCAATAGTGTCAAGCGTGATAGCCCCGCTATCACATAAGGCATCAATTCCCGCATCAACTTTATTTGCGAAATATTGAGAAATGACATTTTCCAGGTTGTCTAATTCCTGTGGCGTCTTTATAAAAGACATCATATGAAGAATCTTCTTCTGAGCTGGATTCAATACTGCCTGTTCCATAATCTTCTCATTTTAAACATTTAGATGCTTTTATTGTGCAAATATACATTTTTCAGCTCACACCACCAAGTTTCTTGGAATATTTTAACGCAAACTAAATGTGAAAATTCACCATTCATAAGACTTTAGCCTCCATTGATTATAATGGCAGGGGGGCGCACCCTGCAAAGCATGCCATGCTAATGTAAAGAATTATTGCCAAAATTTAACACTTTGGAGCAACGTAATCCAGAGAGCAAAATGGAGTTTCGGCGGGTATAGCAACCCTTAAAACTTCACTAAATCGCCATTATTTATGCGAATGGCGCACGTTTACGGCGTTAAGCCAACGCGATTTCAACGCAAAGCCATTGCCTTTACGCCCTAATGACAATGCGATTTCACCGTAAAAGCGCCACGATTCTTACGTAACGGCAGCGTAAGAATTCATGTATTTGTTACACCGTAAGGCACAATAAAATATAATCACCTACTAATCAACGCTTTATATAACTCTTGCGAGAATGGGCACGGATTTGACAAGCGGGTATCCTGTTTCAAGCAAGCGATTCTCGCAGCGCCTTCTGTCCAAAATTTTCATTAAACACGCACCATACTTGCTTGCAGCGAAGCACCACCAGTGCAACCGCTTGCGACATGGCCATCTTCCCAATCTTTTCTATCCGCTTTTGCAGGGGCGGGCCCTG
>CAVAGT010000077.1:0-14338 GCA_963588155.1 Lachnospiraceae bacterium
TGCACGGGGCTTAGCCGTGTTTTGTTGTATATACGTAAGTGATTACTGTGCGCTTGCTGTCTTTTGGCCGTTGGCAGTAACCTCAGTATCGCCGAAACCGCTGATGACATTCTCGGCAACCTTGGTGCTTACCCAAGAGCTGTTGGTGTAGTTGTTACCCCATGTGCCGAAACCTGTATAGGCTTTGTCGATGCGTGTCAGCTCCACCGGCCACTGCCAGTCGTAGGGCAGGATGAGCATCTGTGGAGCAGCGCCAGCACTGGGACCGGTCACAGACACAGTTCCGTTCACCTTTATGCTGAGACCGTTCGATTGATGGCCGAAGGCGTTGATGCTCCAGTCGGTGGGCAGGTTCTCCAGACGGATGGTCTTCACGGCATGCTCTTCGGGACCCTTGCCTGTGTTTATCATCACGTTAGACTCGTGACCGTTTCCGAAATGAGTGTGCCACTCGTCGGATATCTCCTTGCCGTTGTATAAGAGCTGGGCAGACAACGTGCCACCAGCAGCCACGGGGACGAGAATAGCATAGTCGTTGCCGGCAGTGTGGCGCACGCGGAACACGATGTCGTTGAAGTCGTAGTCGAATGTGCCGCCGAGGTCCTCGCAGGCGATGGTCCACTCCGTCTCGTTGCGTGTGACAGGTGTCATCTCCGTCGGTGTGTAGAGCACAAGGTCGTTGTAGTCCTTGTCGCCCTCGTTCCCGTTGTCGTTGGGGTCGTCGAAGCACAAATAAGTGTAGCTATCATCGGTGCCGTCACTACCAGAAATGTGTTTCTGGGCAAAGAATTTCTTGCCGCCATTGAGCGCAGGGTCCGAATAGTAATACTTGCCGTCAACCTCTACATAGATACCTGCTGCGAGGCTAGCCGGGGGCGTTATTCTATAGGGGCGGCTACGGAATTTAAAGCCACTCTCGTAAGTTACGTCCCACTGTCCTATGAGCGGACTCAAAAAACTTGCCGTATGCGAGTAATGCCAGCAGTTCTCGGCATCAGTCTCCACAGGGTAATCAATCACACCTAGTCTTGATGTATAGAAAGCCAAGTCTTCCTTGTCTTTATCATCTATATAGGTGTCTGTCTTGTCGGCAAATACGGGGATATGCACGAGTTGGCTTGTGCCTTGATCATTGTAGTAGATACCAACCGTGTGCTTCTTCGGCGAGTTCCAGTACAACGGATAGAAATTTACAGTAACGCCTTTGCTGAGCAATCCGCGATTGCCGCTGACCAGCTCAGTTACGTTGCCCATATCCACAACATTTTTGCCGTTGTTTGCGTTCAATATTCTCAGAGTCACGTCTGCTGACGACAATGTGAGAATCTCCTTACTATCACGCTTAATCCAATCAATATTGTCCGGATACTTTTGGGCGCGTGCGGGACCACGCTTCGCGGCAGAGGCAGAGCCTATGGTCAGCGTCTTGCCGTTCTCCACGGCGTAACAAGCGTCGTCGACATACACGAGGAACGGCGTGTCGTCGCCCTCCATACCATCGAAGGTGATGGTCTGCTTGGTCACGTTCTCGTAGTCGGCAGCCAAGCGGAACTCGCCGCCCTGCTTCTCGAAGATTTGCACGTGCGAAGCCTTCGGCAAGTCCACGGTGATGCTCTTCTGCTCAACCACGCTCCAGTCTTGATTGGGGTTGATGGTTCCAAACAGCTTGATAAACTCCCGTGTGTAAGTTTCATTCACCTTGTCGGCGGCAGTGTCGGTATCCTCCACCGAGCAAGAAGCGAGGCTGCCTGCAGCCAACGCAATGCCAAGATAAATTAATTTAATTTTCATAATGCCATATATAGTTTCATTATATATAAGTCACGATTCCTCGATATGATTCGTGCGGCACTCAGCCTGTCCACGTTTAATCCACCAAAGTTTCTGTATTTCTGCAAAGTTAGCACTTTTTTCTGAAACAGAACCCGTTAAGCAGATTTATTTTGAGTTTTTTTTCCATAGCCATTCATAGAAATAAAAACCGCCCGAGTTTGGCCAATTCCAAACCCGGGCGTCGCGTTTTAATTCAATAATCCTTAAAGTGGCGTGGTAAAGATAAACTCACGCATGACGTAATAGCAAAGTATGCCGGCGATGTAGCCCACAAAGGCAATCCACGACACGTGCTTCATATACCAGCCAAACGTGATCTTCTCCAGCCCCATCACCACGACACCGGCGGCGGAGCCAATGATAAGCATCGATCCGCCAACGCCGGCACAATAGGCAAGCAACTGCCAGAATACGCCATCGGTGGCGAAATCGCCCACGGCCTGCACAGGATACATGCCCATGCATCCCGCCACGAGAGGCACGTTGTCGACTATCGACGACAGCACGCCAATGATACCTGTCACCATGTAATGGTTGCCATCGAAAGCTACGTTCAAGCCCTTGCCCAACGATGTGAGCGCGCCAATCTCCTCAAGGCAGCTCACCGCCATGAGGATTCCCAGGAAGAAGAGAATGGTGCTCATATCGATATTGCGGATAAGGCTAACCACGCGCTTCTTCCTCGCGCCCTTGTCGCTCTTGAGATTAGCGTAGAACACCTCGGTGACAATCCACAGGAGGCTGAGCACGAGCAGTATGCCCACGAACGGCGGCAGATGGGTCAAGCTCTTGAACACGGGGACGAACACCAAGCCGCCAACGCCAACCCAGAACACTACCTTGCGCTGAAAGTCGTTGAGATCCTGCTCAGGCAAAGCGGCGGCATCGGCCTGCGAGGCATCGTCGTCGAGATATCCCTTGAGCGCCATCTGGATGATAAGGGCAGGAATGACCATCGACACTATCGACGGAACCAACAGTTCGCTTATGACGCCAGCCGCCGTGATGAGCCCCTTGTTCCAAAGCATGATGGTGGTTACGTCGCCTATTGGCGAAAACGCGCCACCGCTGTTGGCAGCAATTATGACCAAGGCGGCATACAAGATGCGGTCCTTATGCTGCGCCACCAACTTGCGCAGAATCATGACCATCACGATACTGGTGGTCATGTTGTCGAGAATGGCGGAGAGGATGAATGTCATGAACGCTATACGCCACAACAACGCGCGCTTGCTCTTGGTGCGCATGACGCGCCTCACCCAGTCGAAGCCTCCGTTTTGGTCTACCACCTCGACAATGGTCATGGCACCCATAAGGAAGAACAAGGTGGTTCCCGTGTCGCCAAGATGGCCTTGGATAAGGTCGGTGACGAAAACCGTGATGGGGTTCACCGTACTGCCAAGCTCGGGATGCTCCAAGCTCAGGACATCCATGAACCTCGGATGCATAAGCGAGACGAAATAACCAGGGTTGAGCATGTAGAGCGTCCATACGACCACGAACATGAGCAGCGCCACGGCTGCCTTGTTGACCTTGGTCACGCTCTCTAAGGCTATGAAGAGATAGCCCACGACAAACACGATAACAATCGCGACAGATAGTGTTGACATTTAGCGTAAAGAATTGTTTAAAAGTTATATTCAAGTAAGATGACACAAAATTACGAATTATACTTCAAAGATAACAATTGTTTCAAAATAAAATCCACCTTTTATTTGAATCTTCAAGTGCTTTTCATTATCTTTGCACAAGATAAGGCGCTATCCTTATACTAACAAGACACACAAACCATAAAGATGAACCCACAAGAAGCGAGCAACGTAAAGCTCAGCGAGAACATCATCCTCGCCGACGCCGACTATATAGACTACGTGGCATTCCAGCTCTCGGTGCAGTTTGAACGCATGATAGGCCGACGCATAGGCAAGGCCGACCTCAGCCAATGGGCGGTGAACATAGCCTTGGATGGCGGACTGCGCGAGGACGGCAAGTCGCACGAGACACAACTCGTGCTCGTGCACGAGAAACACGCATCACGTCTGAACAATTTCAACCCCTCGACCTTTGAGACCGAACTCAACGGGCAGGCTTTCAACGACAAGAACCTCGGCGAGTTTCTTGTCAATTCCTATGCCGCGGGCGACACGTTCGGCAAGGACGACTACATTCTCGACACCATAAGCTTGATACTTGAGCACGACGAGGTGAAACGACTGATGGTCATACCAAACGGCGAGGAAGGCTCTATCTATGACGACATAGCCAGATCCCTGCGCAACGCCCCAGAAGACAAGCACATAACGCTTTTCGCCATGCAACCCATGCCGGGCGGCAATTTCCGACAAGAGATATTGGGCTATTCGCTGATGAACGCCTTAGGCATAAGGGGCGAAGAGATAAACACAAGGCAATAGGCTCCACGCTGACAGCGAACGGGAGCAAGGAGACAACAACCGGAAACATAAAACACAACATAAGACATGAGCAATAGAATTTTAATGATTGGAGCAGGAGGCGTGGCCACGGTGTGCGCCTTCAAGATAGCACAAAACACTGACGTGTTTGGCGAACTGATGATAGCCTCCCATCACAAGGAGAAATGCGACCGCTTGGTCGATGCCATCCATGCCAAGGGCTACAAGATGGAAATAAAGACTGCTGAGGTTGACGCCGACAGCGTGGAGCAGCTCACGGAGCTGTTCAACAGCTACAAGCCCGACTTGGTCATCAACCTTGCCCTGCCCTACCAGGACCTGAGCATCATGGACGCTTGCCTGGCTTGCGGATGCAACTATCTCGACACAGCCAACTACGAGCCAAAAGACGAGGCTCATTTCGAGTACTCATGGCAGTGGGCCTACAAGGATCGTTTCGAGAAGGCCGGACTGACGGCAATTCTCGGCTGCGGATTTGACCCGGGCGTGTCGCAGGTGTTCACCGCCTATGCCGCCAAGCACCATTTCGACGAGATACAATATCTCGACATCGTAGACTGCAACGCAGGCAACCACCACAAGGCATTCGCCACAAACTTCAACCCGGAAATCAACATCCGCGAGATTACACAGAAGGGTCTTTACTATGAGGACGGCAAATGGGTCGAGACGGCACCACTCGCCGTGCATCGCGACATCAACTATCCCAACATTGGCCCTCGCGACAGCTACTTGATGCACCACGAGGAGCTGGAAAGCCTCGTAAAGAACTATCCCACCATCAAGCGCGGACGCTTCTGGATGACCTTCGGACAGCAGTATCTCACCTACCTCGACTGCATCCAAAACCTGGGCATGGGCCGCATCGACCCCGTGACCTACGAGGCGCCGCTCGCCGACGACCCGACGAAGACCGTGAAGGTGGACATCGTGCCGCTGCAATTCCTCAAGGCCGTGTTGCCAAACCCACAAGACCTTGGCGAGAACTACGATGGCGAGACAAGCATCGGATGCAGAATACGCGGTCTGAAAGACGGCAAGGAGCACACATATTATATATATAACAACTGCAAGCACCAGGATGCCTACAAGGAGACTGGCATGCAGGGCGTGAGCTACACCACGGGCGTGCCGGCTATGACAGGCGCCATGATGTTCCTGAAGGGCATCTGGAAAAAGGCAGGCGTGTTCAACGTGGAGGAGTTCGACCCAGACCCATTCCTCGAGGAGCTCGGCAAGCAAGGTCTGCCATGGCACGAGGAGTTTGACAAAGACATAGAATTATAGACCTACCACTTATGGCAAAGACAGAAGAACAGGCAGCTACAGCCAGCCAGACCGACAAGCAGGCAGAGCAGCTGAAGGCGGAGAAGCAGGCTAAGATGAAAGCCCTGCAAGCCGCAATGACAAAGATAGAGAAGGATTTCGGCAAGGGCTCAATCATGCGCATGGGCGACGAGAAGGTAGAGAACGTGGAAGTTATCCCCACTGGCTCCATCGGCCTCGACCTCGCCTTGGGCGTGGGCGGCTACCCTCGCGGCAGAATCATAGAGATATACGGTCCGGAGTCGTCGGGCAAGACCACTCTCGCCATCACCGCCATAGCCGAGGCGCAAAAGCGCGGGGGCATTGCCGCGTTTATCGACGCGGAGCACGCTTTCGACCGTTTCTATGCCGAGAAGCTCGGCGTGGACGTTGACAACCTCTGGATATCGCAGCCCGACAATGGCGAGCAGGCATTGCAGATTGCCGACCAGCTCATTTCCTCCTCGGCGGTAGACATCCTCGTGATCGACTCCGTGGCGGCTCTCACGCCCAAGAAGGAGATCGAGGGCGACATGGGCGACTCTTCGGTGGGCCTCCAGGCACGCCTCATGAGCCAAGCCCTTCGCAAGCTCACGGGCACGATATCGAAGACCAACACGTGCTGCATCTTCATCAACCAGCTTCGCGAGAAGATTGGCGTGATGTTTGGCAACCCTGAGACAACTACGGGCGGCAACGCCCTGAAGTTCTACTCAAGCGTGCGCATCGACATCCGCCGCACGGCAAGCCTCAAAGACGGCGACAACATATATGGCAGCCACACACGCGTGAAAGTGGTGAAAAACAAGGTCGCGCCTCCGTTCCGCAAGGCTGAGTTTGACATTCTCTTCGGGCAAGGCATCAACAAGGCGGGAGAGATTCTTGACCTTGGCGTGGACAACGACATCGTGAGCAAGAGCGGCAGTTGGTTCTCATACAACGGCTCGAAACTCGGGCAAGGTCGCGACGCGGCTGTCCAACTTCTCAAGGACAACCCCGAACTTTGCGAAGAGATAGAGAAACAAATCTTTGACAAAATCAAGGAAGTGAACTAACTTCCCTGATATTGGACAAGACAAAAAACGAAAGACCATCCCATTGGCAAAAAATCTGCCAATGGGATGGCCTTTTTTTTCTACTTGTTCTTGTTCCAGAAGGCAGGAGTAAGCACCACCATCACCGTGAAAATCTCCAAACGGCCAACAAGCATCATGAAGGAGCAAAGCCACTTGATGAAGGAGGGCAACTGCGACCACGACATCGTTGGGCCAATCTCCGTGCCCAATGTGGGTCCCACGTTGCTCAGACAGCTGAAACATATCGTTATGGCATTGGTATTGTCCACGCCGGCAGCTATGATGACAAAGGCAAACAGGAAGAACAGCATGAGGTAAGCCGTGACAAATGCCATCAATGACACCCTCTGCCTGTTGGGCACATTGTATTCGGCAATCTTCAATGGCAACACTGCGGAGGGGTGGATGCGCTGCATCAGCTCGTTGCGAAGCACCTTGAATATCATCACGCAGCGCACGCATTTCAAGCCTCCCGTGGTGGAGCCTGAGCAAGCCCCGAAAAACATGCAAACCGTCAACACGACCCATGTGACATGGGGCCACGCCGCCGCGTCGTCGTTGAACAATCCGGTGGTCGTGATAAACGACACCACTTGGAATATTGCCGAACGGAAAGCATGCTCCACGGCGTAGTGGTTCTCCACTATGAGCTCAACCATTATGAAAGCCGTGCATACCGCCACCATGAAGACATAGAACCGGAATTCGGTGTCACGAAACAGCGACTTCAGCTTGCCCTTGAACATGGCCAGATAGAGCAACGTGAAATTGGTGCCCGAAACGAAACAGAAAAACGTGGTGACATATTCCAACGCCGGCGACTGGAAATGCTCCGTGGAACTGTTGTTCACGCCCATGCCTCCCGTCGCCACTGTCGTCATGGTGTAGTTGGCAGCCTCAAACCAGTTCATGCCAAACACCATATAGCTCGCGAAGCACCACACG
Source organism: Lachnospiraceae bacterium (assembly GCA_963588155.1). GTDB lineage: Bacteria > Bacteroidota > Bacteroidia > Bacteroidales > Bacteroidaceae > Prevotella. The sequence continues at coordinate 7,595 of CAVAGT010000077.1, forward strand.
CTGATGACGAGGTAGACCAACCAGATGAAACGAACGCTCGTGGAGAGCTTTGGCTGGAGCTTCGACTTGAACGGCCCCGTCGATTCCGCTCCAAACACCCTGATGCTGCCGCTGCTGCCCGCCACGGAGGGTATGAACGCTATCACCGTGAACACTATGCCCAAGCCGCCTACCCACTGGGTGAGCGACCGCCAGAAGAGTATGCCATGGGGCAAGGCTTCCACATCGTCTATGATGGTGGCGCCTGTCGTGGTAAAGCCCGACATGGCCTCGAAATAGGCATCCGTAAAACTGTGGATATAGCCTCCAAACATGAAAGGCAACGTGGCAAAGAGGGAATAGACGATCCACACGAGCGTCACCAGAAGATAGGCGTCGCGACGCGAGAATCCATTGCCGGCATTTTGACCGAAAAACTTCAGCACCAAGCCCGCGATGATGGTTATGAGGGCGGAAGAGGCGAAGAGCAAGATGTCGTCCTCGCCATACCACAACGCCACGCCCATGCAGACAAGCATGGAGACGGCTTCCTGAAAAAGCAAGCCTCCAAGGATTTTGTATATAAACCGCAGATTGATCATAACGACAACTTATTCAGCAACTCACGGGCTATCGCCGAGACCTTCTTCGGCGGATTGAAATATTTTTCCAGCGCCTTCATGTTCACGCCATGGCAGAACACCACCACGTGGTCGCCCGCCTCGATGCGCGTGTTGCCATTGACCAACATTCCCTCGTTGCCCCTCACGAGCCCTCCTATCGTTATGTCGGATGGCAATTTGAGGTCTTTCACCGGCAGCTTGGTTACCTTGGAGTCGTTTTTCGCCACGAACTCAGCCACGTCGGCATTGGCCGACATGAGGAAGGTGACGTTGTACACGTCGGCGTCGAGCATGAGCTGGTATATGCGGCTGGCCGCAATGGCCTTCTTGTTGATGATGGTGCCGATGTCGAGGCCTTCCGCCATCGCCGCGTAGTCGATGTTCTCCACGTCTGCCACCGTCTTGCGCACGCCGAGTCGCTTGGCCGTGAGACAAGCGAGGATGTTGGTCTCAGCGTTGCCCGTGAGCGCCACGAAAGCCTGCGTGTTTTTTATGCCCTCGTCCTCAAGGAGCGAGGTGTCGCGCGCGTCGCCTTGTATGATGAGCGTGTCGTCATCAACAATCTGGTTCAGTTCCTCGCACCTGTCGGGATCTATCTCTATGATTTTAGAGTTCATGTATTCGGGCATCGATTGCAAGGCACGCACCGTGGTCATGCCGCCTCCCATGAAAAGCACGTTGCGCACGTCGGCATAGCCTTCCTTGCCCGTAATCTGGCGGATATAAGGTATATATTGCTTGGTGGTCATGAAATAGACGAGGTCATAGCAATGGAGCTCGTCGTTGCCACCGGGGATTATCGTCTCCATGTGGCGCTTTATCGCCACCACGTGGTAAGGGTCGTCGGGACCGCACAGCACTTTCAGCGGTTGGTTGAGAATCTTGCAGGTCTCGCGGAGCTTTATTGCCAGCATCACCAATGCGCCTCCATGGACATCCCATCTCTGGCGCACCCACGACATCTTCAAGCCATTGATTATCTCCCTTGCCGCCAAAATCTCGGGGTAGATGAGCACGTCCACGCCTAAGTCCTTGTAGAACAGGCGTATGTCCTCCTCCACATATTCGGCATCGTTGACCTTTGCCACCGTCTTCTTGGCATGAAGGGCATGGGCGAGGATGCAACTGTTTATGTTCTCGTTCTCATCGGGCGACACCGCTATGAAAAGGTCGGCACTGCCCACCCCTGCCTCGTTGAGGGTCTTGACGCTCGAAGCCGACCCGCACAATGTGAGCAAGTCGTAGTCGGCGCCAATCTTGTCGAGACGATCCTGGTCCTCGTCGATGATGGTTATCTCTTCCTGGTTGCGCGAGAGCAATCGCGCCAGATGGGTTCCTATGGCGTATGCCCCTGTTATGACTATCTTCATAGCGTTTCTTCTATCACTTTACGCACGCTGTCGTTGTCGAGCCCGCATACTTTACGCAACTCCTCCACCGTGCCGTGTTCCACGAAGTGGTCTGGCAGGCCGAGACGCTTCAGCTTCGGCGAATAGCCATGGTCCGACATCCATTCGAGCACGGCGGAACCCATTCCACCCGCGCGGATGCCATCCTCCAGGGTTATTATCTTACTAAACCTCTCGCCTATCTCCGTCAGCAACTTGTCGTCCAAGGGCTTAAGGAAGCGCAAGTCATAATGCGCCACCTTTGCGGCATCGGTCGTGTCCATGCTTGCGATCACGGTTTCCACGTCGTTGCCTATCGGCCCTATCGTTATCACGGCCACTTCTGACCCATCGCGCACGCGTCGCCCCGTTCCAATGGCAATTTCCTCTAACGGGCAACGCCAGTCGCTCTCCTTCGACACTGGGTATACCCCCCTGCCGCGAGGATAGCGAATCACGAACATGCCCTTGCCGGGCAACTGCGCCGTATACATCAGCCGGCGCAACTCGCGCTCGTCCATAGGCGAGGCAATGGTGATGTTGGGCACGGGTCTGAGGGCAGCCATGTCGAAAGCCCCATGATGGGTAGGCCCGTCCTGGCCCACGAGCCCCGCACGGTCAAGGCATAGCACCACAGGCAGTTTGAGTATGGCTGCGTCGTGGATTATATTGTCGTAGGCGCGCTGGGCGAAGGCACTGTAGATGTTGCAGAACGGCTGCAACCCGTCTTTTGCCATGCCGCCGGAGAAAGTCACCGCGTGACCTTCGGCTATGCCCACGTCGAACACGCGGGCGGGCATCTCCTTCGCCATGATGTTCATGGAGCAGCCAGTCGGCATGGCTGGCGTCACGCCCACGATTCTCGGGTTCTGCCTTGCCAGTTCCAGCAAGGTGTGCCCAAACACGTCTTGGTATTTCATCGGTTGGCCGCCGGAGGCATCGCAGATGCGCTCTCCCGTGGCAGCGTCGAAACGTCCGGGCGCATGCCACACCGTGGCGTTCTTCTCAGCCGGGGCGTAACCCTTGCCCTTAACGGTATGGAGATGCAAGAGCTTGGGGCCCCTCATGTCTTTCACACGTCTCAACACACGCACGAGTTCCTCGACGTTGTTGCCGTCGAAAGGCCCGAAATAGCGTATGTTCATGCCCTCAAAAATGTTCTGCTGATGCGACAACGCGCTCTTCAAGGCGTTGTTGAGCCTTATTATCCCCTTGCGCCTGTCGTCATTGAGATAGCCTTTGCCATGAAGCCATTGCGAAGCCTTGAAACGCAGACGGTTGTAGGTCTCGTTGACATCGAGGTTGATGAGATATTTCTCCATTCCGCCCACGGCACGGTCTATCGACATATCGTTGTCGTTGAGGATGATAAGGATGTCGTTTGGCGTGGACGACACGTTGTTGAGGCCCTCAAAGGCGAGGCCTCCGCTCATGGCGCCGTCGCCGATCACCGCCACCACGTGCCTGTCGGGATGGCCCGACTTCTTCGCCGCCACGGCCATGCCGAGCGCCGCCGAGATGCTGTTGGAAGCGTGGCCACACGTGAACGTGTCGTATTCGCTCTCCAACGGCGTCGGGAACGGGCATACGCCGCCAAACTTGCGGTTGGTGAAGAAGCTGTCGCGACGTCCTGTGAGAATCTTGTGGCCATAAGCCTGATGCCCCACGTCCCACACTATGCGGTCGTCGGGCGTGTCGTACACGTAATGCAGCGCCACGGTGAGCTCAACCACGCCAAGACTGGAGGCAAGATGGCCGGGATTGACCGACACTTCCTCGATGATGTCTTGCCGCAACTCTTCACACACCTCAGGCAGCTTATCGATGCCGAGCTTTCTCAAGTCGGCAGGGTATTGCAAATGGCTTAATAGCGAAAATCTCTTTTCATCCATTCGGGACTGTTTAGACAATTATTCTTGCAAAGTTAATCATTTATTCGCAACTACCATTATCTTTCCCGATAATTCATGCCATGCGAGCGTGCAACATCATTTTATGAACATGCTCATATAGAAAGGAAGGTATATTGTCCCGTCTTCGCATTCCACATTGTTGGTGCTAACCACAATAAGAAGGGCCTTATTAGACATATATTGCTTCTACTCAGCCAACTTATTGATTATCTTTCTTTTAAGCATATATTTGCAACTTTTCGCCAGCATTTTGCTCGCAAATATACAACTTTTTGCCAAGAAATTAATGACTATTTTGCAACTTTTTGCCAAAAGAATGGTAGGTAATCTGCAACTTTTTGCCAATATTGGTTCGCACAGGACAAGACATGAGCTTGGTTTGTCTGGCAGGGGCGGGTCCTGTGCCCGTCCGCGCAAGCATTGGATGCAAGGAACACAAAAACGTCTGATGGAACGTAGCAGAACTTGATATAACTAACCAGTCATAAAACACAAAAGAGGATAGACCGCACAGTCTTTCCTCTTTCTTTACCCTACCATTTAGATATACTATCAGTTGTATAGATAAAAGATTTACCGGACAGCACTAATTTTGTATATCACTTTGGAAGTAAGAGAGAAGGCTCTTGTGCCTTCCCTCTTAACTTTAGCAATATCATTTCAAGACTTCCTTTATCAAGTTACCAGCCTCCTTACCAACCAAGGAAGCCAACCTGCCATCGGTGATGTTCTTCCAATTGAAGGTTGAACGTAATGCCGCTTTTGACAGTTCAACAAGCTGTCCTGCCACTTTAGCATAGATGATTCTTTCTCTAGGGATATAATCCCCCTTCATCCATGGGGAAGGAGCACTTGGAATGACAGACTGAATAATTTCAGCCCATGCTTTTTCAATTTTTGCCATAGTGATAAAAATTAGTTACACACTCTACTTCGTTGCTGAAAATTCAGATAATGACATTTGCTCATAGGTGTTAGCTTTGTTCTTATTAGTACCATACGAATATACTTCATAAATGATACCAGGAAAACTAACAATCATCAGAATCCATGAGAAGATAAAAGAACTAGAATAAGCTTGCATACCCATAAATCCTTCCGTATAAGTATCGCCATTCATACAAAGAACAAGTCCAATCACAAATATTACACACGCCACAATAATTCTCCATATATGACTTGATGCCTTTTGGTTATATTTTGCCACAATCTCATCCTTCTCTTTTTGCAAGACAGCATCAGATACGAGATTACCTGTATCATTTTTAATGACCTTGTACCATGTCTCACCACATCTAAGGCAAGTGAAAGTCAATCTTGTATTTTGATAAAGCGTATCATCAACAATTTCGGTTACTTTTGGGGAGATAAAAGTTCCAACGATAGCACCTAAAATCATTCCTGGTATAGCTCCAAAGCCTCCAAATGGCAAACCTATAACAAAGCCTATCAACATTGGTAAATATTTTGTTGTAATTGTACTTGTCGCCTTTCGGGTTACTTTACGTCCTCCTGAATATGTGGAAACTCCTTGTGTGAAGTTCCCACATTTCGGGCATTTTTCTACAATTTGCTTTTCCATGACTATTTTTGTTTCTTGTGAATACCAAATCTTGAGAGGGTTGAATCTAAAGATATGCCATTTGCCAAAGAACCAAGATTCTTTGCAACTGACCCTGTCTTCTCTATCAGGTTGTTTGTCAAAGACGGTATAAGCTGCTCTTTGCGTTCCAAATTCCAACAAGAACCACAGGCTTTGAGCTTCATACACGTTTTTGACTTTTCCCAGTTCATTGCTTCATAGACTCTGACAGGGCTAAATGGATGGTCAGCGTCAGAATTAGCCATCCAACGCACAATCTTGTTCCATGCAGAGCCTTTCTTCATATCCTCGAAGTCTTTACCCTGTCGTGCCCAAGCATTTAAGTCCATGTCATCTGCAATGTACTTGGGAATCATGTCCATTCTTACCAAAGCACGAGCCAAAGCTTCTGCTGATGTTATTGCACAAGCAACACGATCTGCAGACAACTCCGAGGCTCTGCTCCATGCAATGAGTGCATGTCGTATAGGCTTCATGGCTACGTTGCCAACCATACCAACAAGTGAATCGGAGAAAGATTCTCCAAATGAGAAAATGGCATTGGCAAGTGTCTGATACAGTACATGCTGGCAAAGTATATGGCCACATTCGTGGGCAAGCACTGCGTCAAGAGCATCACCCTTCACTTTTCTAATCAAGCCCAAGGTCAAGACAATATAGACCTTGTTGTATCCTGATGTCCATGCGTTTGCAATCTGACTCATTTGTAGATACAATTCAGGCACTGGTATTCCTAATCGTTCACAAATAGGAGGTAAACGATTGTATATCTCTGGCATCTGTGTTTCTGATAGACGAAGATTTGTCGTAAGGTTTTCAGTCCAGGAAATCTCATCATATCCATATTCAAACACCTTTTCCATTACTTGTGGCAAGGCTGGAATGTTCATAAGAACCTTCAGAGCCTTTGTATCATCTGGATGTATTAATTCTTCTATACCCATATCTCATCCTATCCTTACAGCGGTTAAACAGTTCGCGTTCAGTGCTCCCATCGCTTCCAAATCCACGTTCTTCGTCTTGAAAGCGAATTGCACCGCATCCTTGTCATTGTATATGGGATTAGCATAACCAGACTGGATGTCCACGAATAGCCCCTTGTCCATTCTTTTTCCGTTTTGAACTCTTGTTTGAGTAACCGTGATTCTCCAAATAGGCATAAACTATAAGTTTCTTATGCCGCTACGCTCCACTCCCACGGCGGTTAATAGATATAGATACAAGAAAGGGATGGAGCT
>CAVAGT010000078.1:0-14257 GCA_963588155.1 Lachnospiraceae bacterium
GGAATGGACGATTTTAGACACGATGGGCGAAAATGCGGTCATGCGGGACGCGGACGGATCATTTGGGAAATTCAGTCATTCGGGACGTTTAGCCATCCGGGTTGCGGACGGGCCCTAACCATCCCTACCCGCCCCTGCAAAACGGACCCGTTCGGCATAGCACTAGAATGACGACGACATAGCACTAGAAAGGCAACGGCGTTTCAGTGGAAAGCCGTTGCCTTTCTAGTGCTATGTCAAAAACGTGCGAATGGTAAGATAATAACAATATTAAAGGTTGCTACTCATTGGATAAACGGTTTAATAATATAAGTAGCCAAAGATTACTTTGGTGAAGGTAACAAACCGCTTGCAAACAGAAGAATGTACGTGTTGTTAATTTGCCGTTGCAACAATTCTTTCACGAGAAAAAGCATTAACTTTGCAAGCATCATCCCATACGGCAGCCAAATATTAACAACACTACGATGGAAAACATCTTTAAGATAAAGCGCGAGGAGCGTTGGCCATCTTGCTTAGCACTCTTGTATGTGATCTTTTGGAACACACTGGTCATCTACAAGTATGCGGATAAGTTTTTCGCCTTGGACGACAACTACCGCAAGCTGTTCATCCAGTTCCACATATCCGGCTTTGATCCAATATCGTATATGGTCATCTCCTATTGGGACACCAGTTACAATATATACAGGCATCCCCTACTTGCCTTCTTCATGTTCATTCCCAACCAGCTGAACCAAGTGCTAATGGAGCTGACGGGAATGAATTGGGCGCCAATCATCATGGGGCTAATCTTGACCTTCTGCGCTTTCTACAGTTTTGTTTTCCTCGTAAGAATCCTTCACGACATCATAGGTACGAGCCGCACCGACTCATGGCTCCTTGGGGCATTGACGTTCTCTTTCGGCTATGTCATAGTTGGCACAAGCGTGCCCGACCACTTCTGCCTTTCTATGTTCATGCTCATACTGACGCTTTACATCTCTGGCAGACACCTGGGCGCGAAGCGCGCGCTCACGACATGGCAGACCATCGTGCTTTTCTTTCTCACCGCCGGAATCTCACTGAACAATGGCATAAAAGTATTTCTCGCCAACCTGTTTGTCAACGGCAAGCGTTTTTGGCGACCCGCCAACCTTGTCTTCGCCATCATCGTCCCCTCGGCGCTGATATGGCTTGGCGCAAGGCTCGAATGGCAACACTTCGAGAAGCCTAAATACCTGGCGAGGGTGGAGAAACGCGCAAAGACAACCGAGAGACGACACGAGAAGATTGCCGCGGCCGTGAGAGACACCACCCACCTGCGCGACACTGCCGCCATCAACGCCTGCGTAAAGAAGGCCATAGCCATGAGCGACGTGGCAAAAAAGAATCGGCAACAAAAGAAGGCCGTGTATGCCCATAAGGGCAAGCCCATAAACAAGACAGAGTTCGGACAATGGACCGACATCTCCACGCCACGTTGGGAATCGATGGTAGAGAACGTCTTTGGCGAACCCATACAACTTCACGACGACCACCTCTTGGGCGACGTGTTGAGGAGTCGACCCGTGATAGTCGGATACAACCACACGATTAATTATATAGTGGAAGGCATTATGGCGCTGCTGTTTGTTGCCGGCATTTGGTTTGGGCGGAAGTCGCGTTTTCTCTGGCTCGCCCTCTCTTTCCTCGGCTTCGACTTGGTGATACATTTCGTGTTGGGCTTTGGCCTCAACGAGATCTACATCATGTCGCCCCACTGGTTGTTTATCCTCACCGTCGCCATGGCATACCTGCTGCTCCATAATCCACAACGGTGGTTGCGCGGCATAGTGGTTGCCGCGACCTTATACCTCATTGTATATAATGGGATGTTATATATCAGCTACCTGACATAGCAAGCAGCGAGCAACAAACGGAAAGTGTAATAAGCGTAAAGCTACAGAACGAGACATGAAAGAAAACAAGACATACAACACAGGCGAGACCGAAGAAGAGCTCCGCCGAAAATACAACCCCGACGGCTCGGCAAGACGACGCGCCCAGCTCCGCCTCCTCGACATGGCCGTCTACCTACAAGCCACAGCCCGCAAGATCGGCGTGGCCTGTCGCCTTGACGGCGGAAACATTCTCGGCGCCTTGCGTCATGGCGGTTTCATTCCATGGGACGATGACATCGATTTCGTTGTTGACCGCAAGGATTTCAAACGACTTTGCGACTATCTCAAGACGCATCCTCATCCCCAATATGTGCTTCAAGACAACGATACCGACAAGGGGTTTTACAAGGAGTGGGCCGTGCTGCGCGACCTCAAGAGCCGCGAGGTGAGCCATGACGACACGGCAAGCAAGGACCGCCGCTCGGCAGAGGCACTGACATTCCAAGGACTGCACATAGACATTTTCCCCTATGAGGGCCATATGATTCCTTGGCTACAACGCCTGGCGGCAAAACTGTCGGTGAACGTCAACCTAAGGTTCGCTGGCGTTCATCCACGAATGGCACAGGCAGGCTACGACGTGTTGCATTATATAGTGTTCCCGGCTTTCCGCGCCATAGGGCACGTCTTCGGCAACAAGCGTTGCTACATGCACAGCTATGGGGCATGGTTTTATGAGCATTTCGACAAGGACGTGCTCGTTCCCCACCGCGACATCGTGTTCGAAGGCAAGACATTCGAGGGGCCCGCAGACCCAGAGAGGCTATGCACCATAATATATGGAAACTACATGGACTTGCCACCAATAGACAAACGAGACCGCCACAAGATGGAGACCGTGGTGGAAGACTGAACAGAACCTTAAACCACGGATTGCCGGGCGGCTTCTTCTATCGTCGCCCGCATCTTCTCCTCCATCGAGCCAACGACACTCCACCCAAGCCCACGTAAACGAGACGTATCGAACACCGCCTTCGTGATTGGCGTGCCGCCCGTGGCTGCCGCGTCGGGCGGAAGTTCCATGCGCACCTTCCTGCCACCAATGGCAGCAATCATGAGAGCCAACTCGCGTATAGTCTTGTTGGACGACTCATCGGCAATGTTGTAAGCCCTTCCCGACTCTCCCTTGAGAAGAATATAAAGCAAGGCGGAGGCACAATCGGCCACATAGCACCATGAACGGAATTTCATGCCGTCGCTCTTCATCACAATGTCCTCACCTCCAAGGACATCGCGTATGAACTCGGCATAAACGCGCTTGTCTCCCTCAGTGAAACAAGGGCCATAGACATGGGAAGGGCGCGCCACGCTTACGTCGATGCCATACTCTTTGGCATAAGCCACGCAGAGCGTCTCAGCCGCACGCTTTGACGACGGATAACAAGACCGCACGCTCATGGGGTCGACATATCCGCTATAATCCTCGGTGAACGCCCTGCCATCGCCTTCTCCATACACCTCACCTGAAGAAACATACACAAATTTCTCCATGCCGTGCCGCCTGCCACTGTCGAGAAGCCGGTCCACGCCGAGGATGTTGGCGCGAATGATGCCAACTGGATCGGAGACATAGAGCTGAGGCGAGGCTCCGCTGGCCGCGTCGATGACGAAATGGAAGTCAACGTCTTCCTGCCAAGGCAACGTGACATCGTGCCTTAGAAAATGGAAGCGAGGGTTTGACCACCAACCAGAAAAGCGGCGACGCGCCCGCTCCTCGTTGCGTCCACAGGCATATACGTCGAAGTCTAACGGCTGACGACGCATGAGCACATCGATCACGGCACCACCTATCAGCCCTGTCGCGCCCACCACCAACACGTTTTTGCCCGTCAGCCTTTGCCAAGGAAGAGGTGATGTCGACACCTCGAACAAGTCTTCTTGATATTTACTCTTCATTGCCTATCCTTCATCCGGTTTAATCCAAGCCCATGTCAGGCTCATTGCTTTATCCACGACTCCGCCTCGGTGTGAATCAACGCCTTGAAGAGATCTATGTCTTCCGTCTGCGTCAGTTTAAGTCCGTTTCTCTCAGAACCCATGACCAGACGCTGGCTATCCACGCCGAGAGCCGACATCAGCGTACACGAGGCAACCGTGTTCTGCACACGCTTTTCCTCTGCCTCATGGTGAGCCTTGAGCAAGTCGCCAAGACGATAAGTGTGAGGAGTCTGCGTGCGGATCAACCGCTCACGAGGTATGGATATGTTCTTCACGCAGTCGTCCACCTTCTCCATGATAGCCTCCTTGCAAACAAGCCCAGTGACGGCATAGCCGTATTTTCGGCATTTCTCGATGTTCTCGGTGATGATGCGCTCGCTCACCAAGGGGCGTACACCGTCGTGCACGAGTATGATGTCGTCGTCGGGGCGACCTGCGTCGTGCAGTCCCTCCAAACCGTTGCGTATGGAATGTTGGTTGCTGTCGCCTCCCTCGAAGATCCATTTCAGCTTGGTGATGTTAAACTGGTTGGCGTAAGCCTGGAGCACCACTTGCCACCCTTGCAGGCAGACCACGGCGATGGCATCCACCAACGGATGCCGCTGAAAAGCCTGCATGGTGTAAATGATTACCGGGATATTGTCAATAGTCATAAACTGCTTAGGGATATCCTGCCCCATCCTATTGCCGACGCCGCCGGCGGTAAGCAATGCTATATTCATAGGTCTTGGTAAAATTTCTTGTTGTTGTAAGCAAAAATCAATGGATAAAAGAAGCCGCGTATTCTTCCCATGACTCCACGGGCACCACCATTCCAATAGATTGTGGCACGATGACGGCAACACAATCCGCACAACCGCAGCAAAGCAGGCAAGCCCGACTTCAACATCAACCCGCTCATGCGATGGGCAAGTGGCTGGAAAGCGTCTGACGTGCCATCAAAGACCAGGGAGTAGAAATGCTGCCACTCCGGGCGAGTCTGCATGCGCCGATACTCACGCAACCCTTGTGTATAAGGCACATAAGCCGGCACCCGGCTTGCTTGCCTCAACTCCTTGGCGATGGCCGACTCGGGGTTGCAACGATGGAGGTTCAACGCCTCATCGAGACGGATGATGCCACGGTTCAACTGCGCAAACACTGCAAGGCTCCAATCGTAATGCATGAACGGCACCCGGCTTGCCAACGCCCAAAACTCATGCGTGCGGGCGAACTCCCCACGCAACAACATGGTATGGCCCGCGAAACCAGCGAAGAGAAGAGCCTCAAGACGGTATTGCTGACAGACAAGGGTCGCATGCTCACGGTCGGCTCCACGGTCATAACAAGAGAAGCAGATGTCGTTGTCGCCTATGGCTGCCATCTGCCGGCTTATTTTCTCCGGATACCACACGTCGTCTTGGTCGGAGAAAGCCACGAAGTCGCCCGTAGAGCGCATCGTAGCCGCCTCGAAGTTGGCATCCAACCCCAGGTTGTGGTCATTGACGACAACCTGGATAAAGGGGTAACGAGACGCGTATTCCCTGCATATCTCCACGGTGCGGTCGGTGGAGCCATCATCCTCGATGATAAGCTCGTGTATGGGCCATGTCTGGGCGACAATGGAATCTAACTGCTCCCTGACATACCGCTCACCATTAAAGGTGCACATCACTACCGACACAGTCTTATTGGGAATCATCTGTATTTCTTTTTTGGCAAAGATACAAGAAAAAGCGCAAAGGCACAAGCTTTAGGCAAGGAATAGGGGAAAAAATAGTAATTTTGCAGTTCGATACACATTATATTATATATATAGTTTTCAATCATGAGAAGAATGCGAAATCCTTTCCATATCTTCGCCATTCGCAAGGACGAGCGGTGGATGGCTATTGTCTCGGTGTGCATATTGGCACTGATGAACGCCATGCTTATTTACAACCACTGGCCTAAATTCCTCTTGGCAAAATGGGGGAAGATAGGCGGCTGGAGCCTGTTCAACAACCAGCTCCATTTCTCAGGCTACGACCCGTATGCCTACATGACCTTGACGAAGTTCAGCGTTTATTATAACCTTGAGCGCCATCCGGTGTGGACATTGTTCCTGTACCCCTTCTCCATGCTCAACCGTTGGATAATGGAGACGTGGGATGTCAACGCTTCGATGTTCATCATGGCTGCACTCGTCATCATAGCGTCTCTCTATGCCATAATATTCATGTACAGGACGTTGCACGAGCTCATGGGCATGAAGAGAGGCGACAGCATATGGCTGACGGCACTGTTGTTCTCGTTCGCCTCCGTCATGACATCGGCAATGTCGCCCGACCACTTCATCTTCTCGTTCTCCATCCTCGTGTTCACGCTCTACGTCTTCGGCAGGCACATACGCCAAGGAAAGGAGATAGCATGGTACAAGCCAGCCATACTATATTACCTCACCACCGGAATCACGTTGACCAACGGAGTGAAGACCTTGCTTGGCACGTTGTTCGTTGACAAGCTAAAAGCCTTCTCTTGGAAAAACATCCTTTTAGGTTTCCTCCTTCCCTCAGCACTGCTTTTGGGCACTTATTGGGCACAAGACCAGACCATCGTTGCACAAAGAGACAACAACGCCGAGGTGATGAAACGGAAGTTGGCGATAAAAGACCCCGAGAAATTCAAGCAAGACTCGATACGCAGTGTCAAGAACTCCATCGCAATGGTAAAAATCAACGGCAAGTCGATTAGCGACAAGCCTTTCTTGCGTTGGATCAACGCCGACGCGTCGCGCGTCAACGGAATAGTGGACGGGCTCTTCGGCGAGTCGATACAGCTCCATCGCGACTATCTCTTGGGCGACGTATTCTTGGGTCGCCCCACCGAGGTGACCTATTCGTCGTGGGTCAACTATGCGATAGAGGCCGTGATAGTGATTCTGTTCTTCGGAGGCATCGTCTGCGGCTATAAGGACAGCATACTGCAGATGCTGCTGTCGTGGTTCGCCATAGACCTCATGATACACGTCGTGCTCGGCTTCGGACTAAACGAGGTCGCCATCAACGGCGGACACTGGATGTTCATCATACCCGTGGCATTGGCTTGCCTGCTGAAGAAGCTCAATGGGCGACGGGCTGAATACGCGAGATACACTATAAAGCTCCTTACCGTGTATTTCTGGGGATACAACGCGTACCTGATAGCGTGGTACATGTTGTGAACGCGCCACGCGTCACATCTTATTTGTTTTCCATCACCCTCTTCTTCAACATTCCACCCTGCCTGAGGATTGCGCCTTGGGCGCGGCAGCGGTCGAGCATGCGACTGTACTCCTCATCGGAGATGGCGGATATGCGGTCGGGCAACTCCTTGAGACTGGACACGGCAATGCCCAACCCCTCGCGTGCCACGAAGTCAGCCTCGGCACTCTCCTTCCATACAATGACGGGAATGCCCATGGCGAGATACAGCGACAACTTATGGGAGGCAATGAGGCGGAGATAAGCGCCAAGCTCACCCTCGCAAGTATCTATCGACGTTCCGTCCCACACGAGGCCCCAACCTCCCTCGACAGCCGCCGTACGGTTGCTCTCGAAGACACCAAGGTAACGCACGTTGCCCGACACGCGGAAGTTGTCGTCGGTCTTGCCATAAAGATTAAAAGTCAAGTCCTTGAAATCATAAGCCGACAAGGGCGTAAAGAAAGACGACTTACGAAGATATCCGGCAAAGGCTATCTCTTTTTTTAGCCTTAACAAATCTTCCTTCGGGCGGAAGTCATCGTCGGTATAATAATCGAAAAGCTGTATCGACTCGGTGGGTGTCGCAACCCCATGTTCATGAATCCAACGGCTCATGGCATCGGTGTGGGTCAATATCCTGTTGGCCAACCTGAACACACGAAGGTCGGGCGAGAGGTCGCGACCATTGCGCACCGTCTGGATGTCGTGAACCAGGATGGTCACCTTATTGCCGAGAAGCCGCTGCAACCGAAGCACCCAAGGGAATATCACCTTGCTCGACACCGGATATTGCACAACATACTCAGAGCCTAACGGATGGCGCAAAATCATGGCGACGTTTTTCAGCAACCCCATGAAGTTGGAAAGAAACGGTACGGGATAACGCTTGCAGAGAATAATCTCCACCTTATAGCCACAATCCGACAACGTGCGGTTCACGTCGTCGCGCGCCTTGCCCAAGGCGCAGACCTTGGAATAGGCCTTAAACTGTATTGTCTGGTTGACAACGACTTTTTTAACTTTCATATTGCAAATATACAACTATATTTTGTTCCTTCAAAGGAAATATCGTACTTTTGCAATGATATCATAATGTAGCAATGAGCATTTGGCAAACCATCAGAACAACCCTTGTCCACATCAACCGCAAAGAAGACCTAACCCGTTGGGAGCGTCCCTACACGGGCAGCCTGCCGATATATGGCGTCTACCACGTGTTTTGCGCCGAGGGCTGGGAAAGCCTCTTGCCACTGCAGATAGGGCGACTGAAGAAAAGCGGCCTCGCCGGGCGAACCAAGACCTTGTTCATAAGCTGCATTTATCGGCAAAGGGAAGACATCGAGAAGATGAAGAGGATGCTTGAGGGCATAAGCTATGAGATAGTGGCTTGCACCTCAGACGCCCACCAATTTGAATACCCAGCCTTGGACGCGGCATACAAGAAAGCGCAAGAGGAAGACTGCCTCATCTATTATTTCCATACCAAGGGCGTTTCTTATCACGGCCCGCAAAAGAGCGACCGCCACTGGCTCTATTTCAAGAAGAAGGTGGAAGCCTGGCGAGAGGTGATGGAATATTTCAACATCGACAAGTGGACCGCTGCCGCCAACGTGCTGTCGTCCGGCTACGACACCTACGGTTGCCTGCGCTATCCACCCAAGCCTGCCACCTTCACTATGTATGCCGGCAATTTCTGGTGGGCAAGGGCGTCATACCTGCGCACGCTAAGACCACTTACGCAGAAAGAGCGCGAAGACCGCATGCTTGCCGAGACGTGGATATTCACGGGCAAGCACAACGACTTCAGCGCCTTCGACACCCTTGCCATGCTCTACCGCACTTACCTTCCGCCGGGGATGTATGAGGAGGGCAAGAAACTCACACCGTGGCAACGCCTGGCTTTCGTTTGGGAGTTCAACTTCTCCAAGCTCCGCAAGAAAGTGTTCCACTACAACTTCATTAAACGCAACAACGCAATTTACCAAAGGTTCTCATGAGCTCACTGAAAGAAAAAACGGCCTCGGGGCTCTTCTGGGCGGCCATGAACAATGGCAGCATGCAAATCCTGAATGCCATAATAGGCGTTTTCCTGGCTCGCCTGCTAAGCCCCGCCGACTATGGATTGGTGGGCATGGTCGCCATATTCACCGCCATAGCCAGTTGCTTGCAGGACAGCGGGTTCACGTCAGCGCTCATAAACCTCAAGGCCCCACGGCACAAGGACTACAACTCCGTGTTTTGGTTCTCCACGATGATGGGCACAAGCCTTTATGTCATATTGTTTTTCTGCGCGCCGCTGATTGCGCGATTTTACCACCAAGACAACCTTACGTTGCTGTGTAGGGTCCTCTTCGTCTGCATTCCCCTGTCGGCGTTGGGCATCGTGCCTCAGGCGTACCTGACCAAGAACCTCATAGTCAAACCCATTGCCTTGCAACGCATCGTAGTGCTAACCATAAGTGGCATAGTGGGCATAACCCTGGCTTTCAAGGGCATGGGCTATTGGGCGCTCGTGGCGCAACAAATCATCTACACCGGCATGCAAAACATCGGCAAGTATTTTCTCATGCCTTTCCGCCCTACGCTCGACATCGATTTCACGCCCGTGAAGCGTATGTTCGGCTTCAGCAGCAAGATTCTCGTCACCAACATCATATCGCAGCTTAGCCAAAACATTCTCACCGTTATCTTCGGAAGGTTATTCCCCGTGAAGACTGTTGGCAACTTCACGCAAGGTTGGAAATGGAACAACATGGCTTCGGGTTTGGTTTCGGGCATGTTGGCGCAAGTGGCACAACCAGTGTTCGCCTCCACGCAGACGGAAGAGAATCGCCAACTGCACATTCTACGCAAGATGACGCGGTTCACGGCGTTTCTCGTCTTCCCCGCCATGTTTGGTTTGGCAATCATTGCCCATGAGTTTATAGTGCTGCTCATCTCCGACAAATGGATCGACAGCGTGACAATACTCCAGATCCTATGCATAAGCGGGGCTTTCATCCCCGTGTATCTGCCCATGCAACAGCTCATCGTCAGCAAAGGGCGGTCTGACATCTTCATGTGGGTCAACATAGCACAGATAGTGTTGCAGATAGCGGTGATTCTCGTCTTCGCCCGTCAAGGCATCATTGCCATGGTCACGGCATATTCCGTTTTCATTGCCCTGTGGACTATAGCGTGGCAGTATTTCACGCGGAAGATAGTGGATTACAGTTTCTTCAGCCTTCTCAAGGACCTGCTGCCGTTCATGCTCGCGGCATTGGCGGCTTGCGCCATCGCCTACGCCGTGGCCTCGTTCTTCCACGGCTTGCTGCTCCGCATGATCATAAAAATCGTCGTCACCACCTTGCTCTATATCGCCGCGATGAAGATTTCCGGCGCACAGGTAATGAAAGAGTGTGTCAACTATCTGATGCACAAGAAGGGCTGAATGAACTCAGCAATCAAAAAAGCACAAATCGCCACACTTATTCGTAAAGAATAAAAACGAAACAGCATAAAAACTTGTGTATTAACCAATTACGAATATCAGCATAAAACGATTGCCTTTCCAATGAAAAGCCGCCTTCATTCCAGTGAAAAGCCGATGGCTTGCCACTGAAATGAAGGCGGCTTTACGTTGGGAAGCCGAAAGGCTGAAAACGCCCACCATGATTACGCCCTCAGCGTTCGCATGGCGTTGAGCACACATAGCACCATGACACCAACGTCGCCAAACACTGCCAAGGGCATTGCAAGACTACCGAGCACGCCAGTGGCAACAAGGATGAGGATAACTATTTTCACCGCTATGGCGAAAGTGGAATTTTGGCGAGCGTTGGCAATGGTGCGGCGCGCTATGCGAACCGCGGTGGCTATCTTCGACGGCTTGTCGTCCATCAACACCACGTCGGCAGCCTCGATGGCGGCGTCGGAGCCGAGCGCACCCATGGCGATGCCCACGTCGGCACGGGCAAGGACGGGCGCGTCGTTGATGCCATCACCTACGAAAGCAAGTGTGGAGCCATTGGGCTTGGAGCTGATAAGACGTTCGACCCACTCCACCTTGTCTTGTGGCAATAGCGAGGCGTGGTATTCGTCCAAGCCGAGGTCGACTGCCACATGTTTTGCCACGCGTTCGTGGTCGCCCGTGAGCATAACTGTCTTCCCAACGCCAAGTTTCTTCAGGCCGGCAATAGCCTCACGACTGTCGGCCTTCACCCTATCGGCAATGACGATATGGCCTGCGTACACGCCGTCCACCGCCACGTGGATGACGGTGCCCACTGTGTTTTTGCATTTTCCACACTCAGTGACCTTGGCGCCACAAGCCTCCATCAACTTGACATTGCCCACGCTGACATCGTGGCCATTCACCGTGGCACGAATGCCCTGGCCGGCTATTTCCTCAACATTATCCAACTTGCAACCGTCGGCAAGCAGTTCTCCAATATTCGTGACATTGCCATTACCCAGCGCGGCATCTTTGAACGTCGCGTTGTCGAAAGCCGCACGAAGGGCAGAAGCAATGGGGTGGGTGCTATACTCCTCGGCGTGAGCGGTGAGGTGCAACAAGTCGTTGGCATCGATTGCCTCGGGATGTACTGCATCAACGGCAAAGACACCTTGCGTCAGAGTGCCCGTCTTGTCGAACACCACGGTGGAGAGCCTCGCAAGCGCATCCATGTAGTTGCCACCCTTGATGAGGATTCCCTTGCGCGACGCTCCGCCTATTCCGCCAAAGAAGCTCAACGGGACAGAGATGACGAGAGCGCACGGACAACTCACCACAAGGAAACTCAAGGCACGATAGACCCACGTAGCAAGTCCCTCGGAATAACTGTCGCAGAAGAACGGAGGCAGGAAAGCCACGGCGATGGCGAGGAACACTACTATAGGAGTGTAGACACGAGAGAAGCGGCGGATGAAAGTCTCGCTATGCGACTTGTTCTCTGCCGATTCCTCTACGAGCTTGATTATCTTGGAAGCGGTGGAGTCGCCAAACGACTTGCACACTTTTATGCGCAACACGCCCGACACGTTTATGCAGCCGCTCAGCGCGTCGTCGCCCACGCCAACGGCACGAGGCACGCTCTCGCCCGTAAGAGCAACGGTATTGAGACTGGACACGCCGTCAATCACAGTGCCGTCCATGGGAACCTTCTCGCCAGGACGCACCACGACTGTCTCGCCCACAGCAACCGTCTTAGGGTCAACAGCACTGATCACGCCGCCCCGCTCCACGTTGGCCACGTCGGGGCGTATGTCCATGAGGTTGCTTATCGACCGCTTGCTCCTGTCCTCGGCATAATCCTCGAAGAGCTCACCAACCTGAAAGAAAAGCATCACGAACACCGCCTCTGGGAACTGCGGTTCAGCGCCAGGAATGAAACCTATGAGCAAGGCTCCGATGGTTGCTACGCACATGAGGAAATCCTCGTTGAAAGGATTGCGATCGCCAATGCCTTCCTCGATGGCCTCACCAACGATATCATAAGATATAATAATGTAAGGCACGAGATAAACGAGAAGCTGAACCCAAACCGGCATGGCAAATGACCGGGTAATCATCCACGCCACAAAGAGCAACACGGCAGTGGCCGCAATACGAAACAACTTTTTTCTGTCCATATCTTATTTTTTTATCTATCCTACGTTAGCTGTCTTATTTCGGTTGCAAAGTTATTAACCGGAAAGCGCAACCAAGTTGCAAAGTGACGGTTGGGCACCATAAGATACAAAACGAAACCTAAAGAATTGCATTCTTGATTTATTCTAAACAAAAACATAGGAATTAAACTATCGTTTCGTTAAATATTACTAATACAAAGAAAATAATAGCCCATAAAGTATCGAAATGTAAGTCACTTTTCATAATTTTGCTTTCGTAACAAAAGCATCATACCTATATATAAAAACCGCAATGATTGACAAGACCTTTAAAGAAGAATATGACGTGATAATTGTCGGCGGAGGCATCACCGGAGCCGGCACTGCACGTGATTGCGCTCGCCGTGGTATGAAAGTCCTTCTTGTAGAGAAGAACGATTTCACCAACGGAGCTACTGGTCGCAACCACGGTTTGTTGCATAGTGGCGCACGTTATGCCGTCACCGACCAAGAGTCGGCACGCGAGTGCATAGAAGAGAACATGACGCTTCGCCGAATTGCTCGCCATTGCGTAGAGGAGACCGACGGTCTCTTCATCACTCTCCCCGAGGACAGCCTCGACTATCAGAAGACTTTTGTAGAGGCTTGCACGAGAGCCGGCATCAGGGCAGACATCATCTCCCCGGAAGAGGCGCGTCGCATAGAACCCGCTGTCAATCCCGCACTCATCGGAGCCGTTCGCGTGCCCGATGCCTCAATAGACCCATTCCGTCTTACCACCGCCAACATCATCGACGCCAAGCGCCATGGCGCTGAGGTGCGCACATACGTGGAGGTGGTAGGATTCATCATAGAGAACGGTGAGACGAAAGGCGTGAAACTGCGCGACAACCGCACGGGCGAGCAAAGCGAGGCCCACTGTCGTCTCGTGATAAACGCCGCTGGCATCTGGGGACAACCCGTCGCCCAATTGGCTGGCGTGCAGATAAACATGTTCCCCGCCAAGGGCACGCTGCTCATCTTCGGCCACCGTGTCAACCACATGGTGATAAACCGTTGCCGCAAACCTGCCAATGGCGACATCCTCGTGCCCGACGATGCCGTTTGCGTTATTGGCACTACGAGTACGCGCGTGCCTTTTGACCAAATAGACGACATGCGCGCCACTCCCGACGAGGTAGAGCTCATGATTCGCGAGGGCATGCATCTCGCGCCAAGTCTCGCCACGACACGCATCATCCGAGCCTACGCCGGAGTGAGACCCTTGGTGGCATCCGACGACGATCCCTCGGGCAGAAGCATAAGTCGCGGCATAGTGCTCCTCGACCACGAAAAACGCGACGGACTTAAAGGCTTTGTCACCATAACGGGCGGTAAGATGATGACCTACCGACTCATGGCAGAGAAAGCCGCCGATCTCGCCTGCCAGAAGTTGGGCATAGACAAGAAGTGCGACACCGCCGTGGTGCCACTCCCTGGCTCGGAGGAGACCGACAGCGAGATAAAGGCAAAGATGTACGATGACATCTACAGCGACCTCGCCGCATCAACGAGCCGCATTGCCGAGATTGGCCGTCACGGCACATTCACCAAGGAGATTCCACA
>CAVAGT010000079.1:0-13645 GCA_963588155.1 Lachnospiraceae bacterium
GTCATAGTGGTCAGGTATTTTTCCCCACAAGAACATTCCCACCTGCTTTGGGTCGAACGTGCAGCCAAGGACTTTCATTATCTCCTCGGCAATGGTACGGCGTCGACGGTAGTTTTCTATGTTGTTTTCGCGATACCACTCGCTGGAGTTTGTGTTGAAAGCCTCTGCAGCGGCGAGTTGTATTCCACGGAAAGTGCCGTTCTCAATGTTGCTCTGGATCTTGAACATCCATGAGATGTAGTCCTTGTTGCCCACTATCATAGCCACTCGCCATCCTGGCATGTTGTGGCTTTTCGACATGGAGTTGAACTCGATGCAACATTCTTTGGCTCCAGGCACCTGCATGATGCTCATGGGGTGATCGTTGAGGATGAGCGAGTATGGATTGTCGTTGACTACCAGAATATCGTGTTCTTTGGCAAACGCCACGAGACGTTCGAAAGTTTCGCGACGCGCGTTGCCACCAGTGGGCATGTTGGGGTAGTTGGCCCACATGACCTTCACGCCAGTGAGATCCATCTTTTCCAATTGCTCAAAGTCTGGTTGCCAACCATTGTCCTCGCATAAGTCGTAGTTTATGATTTGCGTGCCAAACAACTTGTTTACAGCGGTATAGGTTGGATAACCTGGGTTTGGTATGAGAACCTTGTCGCCGGGGTTGCAGAACGCCAGTGTCACATACATGATGCCTTCCTTTGAGCCAATGATGGGCTGCAACTCGGTCTTCGCATCCAGATCCACACCATAGGTGCGCTTGTAGAATCCTGCCATTGCCGTGCGCAGTTCGGGCAGTCCGCTCGTTGGCTGGTAGCCATGCGCGTTTGGCTCTTGGGCCACGGCGCAAAGCTTGTCGATGGTTTGTTTCGATGGTGGCATGTCTGGCGAGCCAATGGCAAGCGAGATGATGTCCTTGCCCTCCGCGTTGAGCTTTGCCACTTCTTTCAGCTTGCGGCTGAAGTAGTATTCCTGAATGCTGTCTACTCTTGATGCTGGTTTCATATCTTATGCTTCTTTATATTCTCCGAGAATTTTTATTGATTTCACGAGTGGCGTGATGGCGTCTATCGACTGTCGGTATCGTATGAGGTCTGCGAATGTCACGTCAACGTAGAACATGTATTCCCATTCGTGCCCAATGACGGGTAGCGATTGTATCTTGGTGAGGTTGATGTCGTAGAAGCTGAGAATGGTAAGTATTTTGGACAAAGAGCCTTCCGCGTGTGGAAGCGTGAAAACCATGCTCGACTTGTTCACATCGTTAAGTGGTCTTAGGAAGTCGGCCTTGCGCGGGTCGGTGGCAATAAGGAAACGCGTGAAGTTGTGCTTGTTGTCTTCGATGTGGTTGTCGAGCACCTTCAAGCCATACATTTTCGCGGCGTCGGCATGACAGATGGCGGCCCAACCTTTACAGTGGTTCTCGTGTATGTACTTGGCGCTTCCAGCCGTGTCTTCATCCTCAACCACTTTCAGTTCTTCGTGTTTGAAGAGATAATCGCGACATTGCATAAGCGCGACAGGATGAGAGTGAACCTCGTGTATCGTGTCCCAATCGTCCTCTGGCAAGCAACAGATGCAATGTGTGATGTGCAGTTTGTGTTCGCCCACGATGGTCGTGTCGCTGTCGCGCAGAAGTTCATAGTTGTGGAGCAGTGAGCCGGCTATGGTGTTCTCGATGGCCGACATGCAGATGACGGTAGGGTCATGCTTTACGCTGTCGAACACTTGCTCAAAAGAGTCGCAGCAAATCAATTGTATTTGCTCGCCCTTGAAGTATTCGTGTGCGGCTATGTCGTGAAACGACCCTAGCATGCCTTGTATCGCTATTCTCTTCATCTTGTTTTCTATTCTGTGTCTTTTACTTTACTCGTTTTATTCTTGTGTCTTAACAAAAATCCCGCTTCATTCTATTCATGAAGCGGGACCTTGAATGCAAACCTATATGAGGTTTTGTATCTCTTGTCTTAAGTTGAAATTACACGCAACTTCCCGCTTCACAACTGCTTGCAAAGTAGAAATAATAGTAGGAATATGTTGCGTAAAACTTCATGTGTTGTATTATTCTTGTTAAATCATCGGCAAAATTATAGTTTTTATTTAAAACTTGCAAGAAAAATGGCAAAAATATTATTCAAATGACTAAATTTGCAAGAAATAACTTACATGATCATGAGAAGACTCATTATTATATATACGTTTCTTGGCCTTCCGGTTGTGGCTTCGGCACAATCAGATTACGGTGTTCTGAATGCTGGCTCACCCGTAAGGTTCGTGCCGGGCAGCGTCATCATGGCTACAAACCCTGCCACAGGCATGTCGTTTCAATCCACAGGTTCGCCTTTTGCCAAACGCACGGCGAACCTTGAGACGCAAGACGAGACCGACAAGAAGGACATAAACGGCACCTACAATGATAATGAGGACTCAACAAAAAATCAAGAAAAGAAAACTAAAGGCGAGTTGCACGGCAGTGTTGGTCTTAGCTTGATTGCCGGCTTTGGCAAGGGAGCCCCAAAAGGAGCCGGCTTCGCCCAAGACATAAGCCTCAACTACTCAATGCCCATTGGCAAACGTGGATGGTTGACGGTTGGGGGCTACTTGAACCATCTCAACTGGAGTGGCATCAACACTACTTCAGCTGGATTGTATGGGGAATTGGGTTATCAGATAAACGACAATTGGTCTGCTTTCATATATGGTCAAAAGTCGTTGGCCAACACTGGCATAAGTGGTTATGGCTATCCTTATTACGGGTGTTACAGTTATGGCTGCAATGGATTTGGCTATCCTGGCTACAATCCTTACGCCGACCGATTAGGTGCCGCCATAAGATGGACACCAAACAAGAACTTCTCTCTTCAGTTGTCGGTTGAGAAAGACTGGATGCCTAAGCAGGGCAATGATTATTATCGCAAGTACGATTACCAACGATAGCCTCAAGATGTCGCACTTGGCTTAGTAGGTGGCAATCTCGTTATTCAGACAGAATTCCTCACCAAGCTTGAACCCTTCCTCGTAGAGGCGTTCGAGTTTGGTGATGTCTTTTTCAATCCTGTGCACCTCCATTGGCTTTTGAGGACGTATGACGGTGATCTGTCCTTCTCGCTCCAGGTCTTCCACCATTTGCAGTTGCTCGTTATACGCCTCAATGCGGTGGCTTAGCACCACGCGAAGGCGAGGGTAGTGGCGGTAGATGAACATTGGCTGCTTGCGGTCGTGTCCCGACTCCCTGTAGCCATAGTTGCGAGTGGTTATCACGATGTTGTGCTTGTGGCCAGTGGCTTGTGCCCGCTTTATGGGTATGGAGTCCACTATGCCTCCGTCGAGCATAGGCTGTCCGTCGATCCATGTGATCTTGCTTACGTATGGCAGAGAGCTTGAGGCTCTCGCCAAATCGCAAGTGCGCTGGCGGTCGTGTGTTTCCGTAAGGTATTCGCTGCGTCCCGTCTGGCAGTTTGTTGCAACTACCTCGAATCCGGCAGAATGCTTAAAGAACTCGTCATAGTCGAAGGGTATAAGCTCATTGGGGAAACGGTCGTACAGAAGCTTTTGGTCGAATATGCACCCTTGCGTCACCAGATGCCTAAATCCAATATAGTTGTACTTGGCGAGGAAGTCGATATTGGAGAGGCGGGCGCGCCGGGGCTGGCGTGAAACATAGCTCATGCCGTTGCAGGCTCCTGCTGAGACTGCGACGATATAGTCGAAGTAGAGTCCGTGTTTCATGAAAGCATCGAGCACGCCACTGGTAAATACGCCACGCATGCCACCGCCTTCAAGTACCAAACCCATGGAACGAGGGTCAATAAGCATATAAAAAGTGTTATTTTGTATGCAAAGTTAAGATTTTTCTATCAAACTTTTGTAATTTTGCCTTATAAAGAACTCAAAAACATTCAGACTATGTTCAGCAAAGAGACTTATGTAAATCGTCGGGCAGAGCTAAAGAAGCTCGTAGGTGAGGGCGTCATTTTGCTTTTTGGCAACAATGGCTCTCCTGCCAATTTCCCCAACAACACTTATTATCCATTCCGTCAGGACTCATCGTTTTTGTACTTTTTTGGTCAGCAGCGCGATGGTCTTGTTGGCGTGATCGACGTGGACAACGATATTGAGACACTCGTCGGCGATGACATCAGCATCGACGACATTGTTTGGTATGGCTCTGTGGATAGCGTTCACGACATGGCGGCTCAAGTTGGCGTACACAACTCCGCTCCAATGAAGTCGCTGAAGACTATCTGCAACGATGCCATGCGTCTTCACAGGAAGATCCACTTCCTTCCACCTTACCGCGCTGACATCAAGATACAGATATTCGACCTTCTTGGCATTCATCCCAACCAACAGAAGGAAAGCGCGTCGATGCCTCTCATACAGGCTGTGGTGAAGTTGCGTTCTACCAAGACGCAAGAGGAGATCGACGAGCTTGAGCGAGCCGCTGTCATAGGATACAAGATGCATACCACGGCAATGAAGATGTGCCGTCCAGGTGTGGTGGAGAAGGAAATAGCCGGCGCTTTGGATGGTATTGCCAACAGCATGGGCTCAATGGTGAGCTTCCCAACGATATTGTCTCAACATGGTGAGATACAGCATGGCGCGCCCTCTTTAAGCAAGTTGCAGGCTGGCAAGTTGATGCTTTGCGACGCTGGTGCCGAGACAATGGACCACTATTGTTCTGACAACACTCGCACGACACCCGTTAGCGGACACTTCGACCAAAGGCAACTTGAGATTTACTCCATTGTAGAGGCTGCTCACGACTACGCTCTCTCAGTGGCTAAGCCTGGCGTTAAGTGGTGGGACGTTCACTTTGGAGTATGTCGCCTTATCACCGACAGGCTCAAGGAGATAGGCTTGATGAAGGGTGACACCGAAGAGGCTATTGCCGCCGGCGCTCATGCCATGTTCATGGTTCACGGCTTAGGTCACATGATGGGCATGGACGTTCACGACATGGAGTCGCTCGACCAAATCAACGTGGGATTCGACGACGAAGTGCGTCCTAACCTTGAGCAGTTTGGCACCAATTGCCTTCGCATGGGACGTCGCTTGCAGGAAGGGTTCGTTGTGACCGATGAACCTGGAATCTACTTCATTCCAGCCCTCATCGACGATTGGAAAGCATCTGGTCATTGCAAGGATTTTATCAACTTCGACAAGCTTGAGACCTATAAGGATTTTGGTGGCATCCGCATCGAGGACGACCTGCTCATCACCAAGGATGGTTGCAGGTTCATCGGCAAGGACCGCATTCCTTATCATCCAAAAGACGTGGAGGAATTCATGGCAGCAAACCAAGGATAGACATGTGTGGAAATCAAGTAACGTTCTGCCAATTAGAGGGTTTTGCTTGATATTCAAATATTAGGACTAATAATAAGAAAAGCCTGCAACGGTATTCATCCGTTGCAGGCTTTTTTCGGGTATACTCGGCATGAGCGTAAAGGATAATTGTGTATTTTAGTTGCGTATTTTGTGGACGAGTGTAAAATGACAATTTTTCGCTTGTCCTTTTTCAGATAATTTGCTATCTTTGCACCGAAGACCTAACGATTTAAAAATAAATCATGAAAACAAATATTCTGACTAGTATTTTGTTGCTTGGCGCAGCCTGTGCGCAAGCTGGCAACTACACAGTGACTTCGCCCAGCGGCAAGTTGAAGGTGAACGTGGCGTGCGAGGGGGGGAAGGCCTCCTATTCTGTGGAACTTGATGGCAAGCAGATGCTGCTGCCGTCGGCGCTCGGATTGGTGGCCAACTATGGTGACTTCTCGCAAGGTCTCACTATGGGTGCTTGCAAGGGCGAGAAGAAGCACCTCGCCTACGACATGACGCGCACCAAGAAGGGGCACGTGGAGAAGGACGTGTATGAGGCTACCATCGGCTTCCTCAACGCTGCCAAGGACTCCATGACCCTCCACCTGCACGTATCCGACAACGACCTCGCCTACAAGTACGAAATGGCACGCCCCAAGAAGGACAACCCCAAGGCGGTGATCATATATAATGAGGTGAGCGGCTTCCGTTTCCCCGACCAGACCACCACCTTCCTCTGCCCGCAGATAACCCCGATGACTGGTTGGGAGCGCACCAAGCCTTCCTACGAGGAGGAATACACGCCCGACGCAAAGATGGACGTGAAGTCGCAGTATGGCGTGGGCTATACATTCCCTTGCCTCTTCAAGGTAGGGCAGGACGGATGGGTTTTGGTGAGCGAGACCGGTGTGTCGAGCGCATACCCCGGAAGTCGTCTCTCCGACTATGAGCAGGGCAAGGGCTACACCATAGCCTTCCCGCAGAAGGGCGAGAACAACGGTGTGGGGTCGGAATACGCAGGCATCCCGTTGCCGGGCGAGACCCCTTGGCGCACCATCACGGTAGGCTCTTCGTTGGCTCCCATCGTGGAGACCACCATCCCCTACGATGTCGTTACCCCTCTCTACGAGCCTGGCAAAGACTATAAGCCTGCCCGATATACTTGGAGCTGGCTCATCTGGCAGGACAATTCCATCAACTACGACGACCAAGTGAAGATGATTGATGTGGCTGCCGCACAAGGCTACGAGGCCATTTTGGTGGATAACTGGTGGGACAAGCAGATAGGCAGGGAGCGCATCGAGCAACTCTCGAAGTATGCCAAGGGCAAGGGCGTGAACCTGATGCTTTGGTACAACTCCAATGGCTTCGAGAACGATGCTCCACAGACCCCTCGCCAAATTATGAACAATGCCATCGCGCGAAAGAAGGATATGGCATGGATGAAGAAAATTGGCGTGGTGGGCATCAAGGTCGATTTCTTTGGTGGCGACAAGCAGGAGACCATGCGCCTCTACGAGGACATCCTCAGCGACGCCAACGACTACGGACTGGAGGTCATCTTCCATGGCTGCACCATCCCTCGCGGCTGGGAGCGCATGTACCCCAACTATGTGTCGAGCGAGGCGGCATTGGCATCTGAGAACGTATTCTTCACCGACTATCACGCCAAGCAAGAGGCCTTCGAGATGACGATGCACCCCTTCTCTCGCAATGCCGTGGCCAGCTTCGACTGGGGTGGGGTGATGATGAACAAGTATTTCTCTAAGGATAACAAGAGCCGCCACCAACGCTATACGAGCGATGCCTTCGAGATGGCGACAGCTATCACCAACCAAAGCAGCGTGAACTGCGTCTGCCTCTATCCCAACAATCTGGAGGACGTGCCCCAGTGGGAACTTGACTGGCTCAAGGGCGTGCCCACGGCATGGGACGACGTGAAGTTCATTGCAGGCTATCCAACGAAGTATGCTGTGGTGGCTCGCAAGGCTTCCGCCTCTAACGGTGGTACGGCTTCCGTGAACAACGGCAAATGGATGGTGGGCGGACTGAACGCCACCGACACGCCTTTGTCGCTGACTTTGGATTTGCCGATGTTTGCTGGCAAGACCGTGACCTACATCACCGACCAGCCCAAGAAGAAGGGCGAGAAGTTCTTCACCTCCGTCAAGAAAACCTTGAAGGTAGGCAAGGACGGTAAGGCAAAGGTGGTAATCCAGCCCAACGGTGGCATTATCATCGAGTAGGTTTGCTGTGTGTATTGCTTAACGCTCTGTATAATAGAAAGTTAGCGTTCTTTAGTTTCTATCTAAATAAAACAGGAGGTAAACATCAATCATTGATGTTTACCTCCTGTTTTATTTTACGCTGAAATGGCATTGCCTTTACACTGGAATGTCGACACGATTCTAGTGTAAAGGCAATGAGATTCTAGTGCAAAGGCAACATGATTCCAGTGCAAAGGCAAAAGCGCCTTGTTAGATATAATATTCGGCGGCATCAACGAGTCCGGCACGCAGGGCGAACTTAATGGCTTCGTGCACGTTGTTGACACCAAGTTTGCGGAATATGTTTTTCCTGTGAGTGTTGACTGTATGGAAACTCGAAAAGCGTTTTTGCGCTATCTCTTTCGTGGTCATTCCCAATGTTATGTCTCGCAGGATTTCCAACTCAGTCTTCGTGAGGTTGGGCAGTGTCTCTCTTTGTTGCGTTTCTTCCTTTGAGGGCGTGGCAAGGAGCAATTCGGTGATTTGCTGGCAGATGTACCTTTTCCCTTTCGACGCGAAGTCGAGAGCCTCCCTTATCTCAGCCAGTGAGCAATCTTTCAGCACTATTCCGCATTTAGGACACACGAGCACTATCTCGCGCAAGAAGTCGTGGCTCAAGTCATCGCTGAAGAGAATCCATTGCGCCTTAGGGAAGCGTTGGCTGATGATGCTCAGTTCCGCCGCGTCGTTGATGTCGAACAAGGTGTAGTCGAGGATTATCACCGCTTGGCTGTCGTCCTTCAACGCCTCGATGAGGCTTGTCTTGTCGGATGTCAGCTTGCTCTCGCTGTCAGGGCGTTGCGAGACAATATAGAGCAAGCCGGCACGCGTTATGTCTTGATTATCCGCAATATAGATTTTCATGCCTTTAAATTGAATGAGGAGCTTCCCTTTAAGGAAGCTCCTTGAGTTTTATTCCACGTTAGGCTTAGAACGAGGCTTGGAAGTCGAACCTTATTCCCCACTTGCTTATGCCTGGATAGTTGTATGTCAAACGACGCACATAACCAATACTCATAATCTTCAATATGTTGTGTATTCCAGCTTCTACCTCCCAATACGGCTTGTTGCTCATGATGTGGGAGTCGGCAGGGAAACGGTAGATCAGGTTGTCGTTGAGGTTCTTCGTGGGGTTGTTCTTGTTGGTCAGTGTTCCCCAGAAGCCTTTCACGTCGACAAACTCTCTCCATTTCAGCTTCCTTATCAAGGGAATGCGGTTGAGCAGCTTTCCGTTGAGGTCCCATTTCCAGCTCCAGAACACCTGACGGTCGTTCAGGAACTCCCAGTCGTGCACGAGCGAAACGGTATTCTCTGTCTCTACATAGCTGAGGTTTACGGGTGGCTGAATGAGAAGCGGGAAGGGCACCTTGTTCCATTGTGCCTGCCCTTTAACGTGGATGTCCATGTATCCCCAAGAGCCGAGCCACTGGCGTTGGTATATGCTCAACGACGTGATGTTGCTATGGAAGTCGCCTCCAAGCACGCCCTTGAAGCCCGTGGTGTGACTGAGGCTTATGTCTGGCGAGTCGAGGTTGACGGGAAGGCGCGTGCGCTTGGTGTTCACGTAGGTCACTCCAGGGTTCCATGTAATGCCAACGGTGGCATCGGTAAGGCGAATCTTACTTATTTCCTCGCCCGTGTTTACCTTGTAGAAGTGGAGCAGCCCTTGCGTCTCGTTGCTCTGGGTCTGTAAACGCGCGTTGTATCGCCAACCTGCCTCGGTCTCATAGTTGAACGTGAGGCGTTGGCGGTTGTAAAGGAACATCTCTTTCTGTGACGAAGAGCGAAGGGTCATGAAGATGTTGTCCTTGTTGTGGATAAGGTTGAGGTCGGAAGGCGACATCACGTCACGCGCGGTCTCGAACGTAAGGTTGCGCTGCGGGAACTCAAACGGGCTTAGCTGCTTCTTGTTGAGCGACCATGTGAATTCATCGCCATAGTACCAACGGTGGGTCTTGGTTCCGTAAGCCGCGTAGCCATTCCAAAAGAAGTGTGGGTTGAGGGCTGCCAGTGTGCGGCCAGCCAAGCGCAAGCGCAAGCCGTCCACATAGTTGGAACTGATGAATGTGTTGATAGGTCCAATGTCGAACTTGCTTTTCTTCTTTGGGTCAAGATTGGTCTCCACATAGTTCTCTACGAGCACCTGTACGGCCTTGATGATATATTTGAAACCTTTTGAGTTTTGCAGATTGGTGATGAACTGCGACATCGACGACTCGCTCTTCGTCAGCTCCACTTGCCGGTAGCTGTTCCAGAATGCCTCGTTGCGGTTGTACGCGTCGCTATAGTGTTTCACCTTGGCCTTGCCTTGGAACAGCTGCTTGGGCAAGTCGTTGAACGAATAGTTTGTAAGGCGGGTAGTGCGTGAGACCTGCAGGTCCTGCAAGAGCTTGTTGGCATGAATTTCCGCTACCATGTCGTCTTGCGTGAGCACCCACTCTCCATTGTCGAGCTTTGTGTATTCCTGCTTGATCTGCATGTCGTCGATCCAGTTCACGTCACTCTTCTTCGGCATGTAGAGGTTCACTTTTCTCACGTGCAGCGTGGAGTCGGCAAGCACGTAAAGCTCTCCGCGGAAGCCAAAGTCTTGCTGGTTGGCAGGAATAAACTGGAGGTGATAGCACTTGTCCTTTTCCACGTATGTGGTGTCCTCTATGTAAAAGTGATAGAAAGAAATGGCGTCTTTGCCAATGGGCGAGACGAAAGGATACTGCACAAGGCGAACATAATCGTCGTAGATGTCAACATCGGTGAACACCTCTTTGAGCATGGTGTTGAGTATCTCGCCTGTGGAAAGCATCTCGCCTATGCCGTTAGACTGTTGGCCCATGATGATGTCTTTCTCCTTTTGCGGGCTTTTGCGGTAGACGTGCTGCGTCACGGTCTCGTCGACCTGGATAGGCAGAATGCGCTTGCCGTTGAAAGACGACACTTCTATTTGATCGCGAAGGTAAGAGCGTTTCTTGAAGAAATTGCCTTCAAGCTGCTTGTCGGTGATGTCGTTGAAGGCTAGTGTAATCTTTTGGTACTTATCGTATTGATAATAAGGATAATTGCTCAAGTCGCTCTTCTTCTTGGCGGCTATTACCCTGCGCATGAGTTCCACGGCAGGGTTGTCCTTGCGGCGGTAGCGTCCGCGCTTCTGCTTAACCACCACCTCAGCGAGCGAGCGTGAGTCGTCCTTTAGCACTATCTTGCCCAAGTCGTTGGTGTTGGCATCAACCTTTAACGTGGCACTCTTGAATCCAACGCTTGTCACCGTGATGGGCCAACCGGGATGCTTTTCAATGGAAAACTTACCGTCAATGTCGCTTGAGACGGCTATGTGATGTCCACGATATGTAATACTTGCGTAGGGAATGGCATAACCATCCTTGTCTACAACCTGACCCGTGATTTTCTGTGCCATTGCACTTAGGATGCAAATGAATGACATCATCAGTACCATGGCCAAACGTTTGTTGCTCATAATAAATAATTGTCCTGCTTTTACAATCTGCTCCCTTTATTTCTTCCATTTTTATAAGGAGAAGGGCAACGCAATCTATAATTTGTGGGCAAAGTTATATATTAATTAGGAAAAAACTTACCAAAACTCTTTGAGAGAATTGAGTTTTATATTAATTTTGCAATATAAATCAAAAATATGGGCTTGAAAGCCCGAAAAATTAGTCACTTATTTCTTTACATGAACGATAAAGGCAACATCATAGATCGGCGTCCATCTTTCCTGCCGATGCTTATTGGCACGGGGTTTGGCAGCGGCTTTTGGCCTTGGGGCCCTGGCACGGCTGGCAGTGTGTTTGCCACGATTGTCTGGGGCATTCTTGGTCTTTGGTTGCCTTCCTTCATGTTGTCTGTCGTCACGTTGGCACTCGTGATCTTATTCACGATACTTGGCACATGGGCAACGAAACGTTTGCAACCATTCTGGGGCGAAGATCCCTCGCGAGTGGTGGTAGACGAGATGGTTGGCGTGTGGATACCGCTCATCATCGTGAATCCACGCGGATGGGGTTGGGCATTTGCTGCTCTTGTGTTGTTCCGCTTTTTTGACATTGTTAAACCCTTGGGCATAAAGAAGCTGGATCGCATGAAAGGGGCTTTTTGGGTAATGGGTGACGATATATTGGGTGGCATATATGCCTTGTTTGTACTTGTCGCGGCAATGCAGGTTGCCAATTTTATGGCAGCTTGATGGGGAAGGTGCGTCATGAGATATGGACATTCACTAAGGCGGAAATAAGTTCCTTGGTGGCAAGCTCTGTCGATTTCGGCTTGGCTATCATACTCACTTATACGGGTTTGCTTGCCTATGGCTACGCAAACGTTGTGGGTGTGGTGTCGGGTGGAGTGACCAATTATTTCATCAACATCCGTTATGTTTTCAATAAGACAGGACGAGGCGGAGGTCGCTTGGCGCTTAGGTATCTGTGTGTCTGGACAGGCAGCCTGGTACTTAATGGCGGTGGCACAAACCTGCTGACATGGCTTGTGGGTGGAAAAAGCTACTTCGTTATCGTGAAATGCGTGGTGGCAATGTGTGTGGCTTTCTGTTTCAACTATCCACTCCAGCGTGGATGGGTTTTTCGACAAAAAAATAAATAATATATATATTATGTGGTATAGGGATTTCCTGCAACAGATCATTTACAAAATCATAAACCCCTTGATAAAGGGTATGATTAAGATTGGCATCACGCCAAACATTGTCACAACGATTGGATTCATCGGCAATATCATAGCTGCCGCGTTTTTTATCGTGGCATCCCAGCAAGCTGACTTGTGTTACCAGACGACCCTTGTCGGTTGGGGCGGATTCATCATTATCGCCTCTGGTCTTTTTGACATGATGGACGGACGATTGGCACGCATGGGCAACATGAGCTCGTCGTTTGGAGCCATGTGGGACTCCACGCTCGACAGATACAGCGAGCTGGTGTCGCTTTTCGGAATTGTTCTCGTGTTCCTTGAGGACGAAGGCTGGTTCTGGATGGGAGTAGTGACATTTGCGGCTTTGGTAGGCAGCGTAATGGTGAGTTATGTCAGAGCTCGCGCCGAGGGTCTTTGCATTGAGTGTAAGGTCGGTTTCATGCAACGCCCCGAGCGTGTCGTGGTAACAGCCTTGACGGCTATCCTTACAGGTGTCACGGGCTCACTTTGGTGGCTCGCGGGTGGCATGATACTTATCGCCGTGCTTGCCAACATAACGGCCTTTTGGCGTGTGGCATATTGTTATGGTAAACTGAACGCGCGTGACAAGGCCAATAAGTCTGCCGAGACAGAGTAACGCCAACAACAGTTCAATTATTTCAAGACAATAGGATGGATTGCTTATTGATAGCCGTCTTGTTTGCCGTGCTCGTTGCCATCAAGCCCACGAGGAGATTCACGCTCTACATGGCTCCGTGGTTCTTGTTCGGGTTTATATACAGTAGTTTCAACTTTTACCCCAACTATGAGTTCCACGCCATTGACGTTCGCGGTCTTTATGAGGCAGAGAAAAGTCTGTTTGGCATTACGACAATTGCCGGAAAGATGATTCCTGGCGAATGGTTTGCCATTCACCATTGTGCCGTTGCCGACTTCATGGCTGGTTGTTTCTATCTGTGTTGGGTGCCAGTGCCTATCATTTTCACCATATACCTTTACTTTTCAAACCATCAGGAATGGGCCACACGTTTCGCTTGGGCATTCCTGACGGTTAACCTCGTGGGATTCATAGGCTACTATGTGCATCCTGCAGCGCCACCATGGTACGCAATGACCTATGGTTTCACGCCAGTGCTTCACACGCCTGGCAATGTGGCTGGCCTTGGTCGTTTCGACGCATTGACAGGGCTTCCCATATTCCATAGCATATATGGCAAGAATGCCAATGTCTTCGCGGCAGTGCCGAGTTTGCATGCGGCATATCTGCTTGTTACCACATTCTATTCGGTGATGAGTCGTCGCAAGTGGTACACCTCTTGCCTGTTTGCGTTCATTTGCGTGGGTATCTGGTTCACGGCGGTATATACTGCCCATCATTATATCATAGATGTACTCCTTGGCATATG
>CAVAGT010000080.1:0-13515 GCA_963588155.1 Lachnospiraceae bacterium
GTTTACCAATCGGGTAACTTCTTGTGGCTTCACACCCCATCGTGGCGCTATGAGCAGGCTTGACGGTGTCTCGCTTACAAAACGTTCAATCACCATGCTCGGGCGCAGGCGAGGCAGGTATTCGGCAAGCAAGTTGACATATTCTTCCAATGTAAACATTCTGAATGGACACGTCTCATGTTCTTTCGCCATCATGGTGCCCTTGACGATTTGCAGTTGATGAAGTTTCAGAATGTCGATGGGCAGCGAAGATATGATGTCAGCTTGCCTAAGCATTTCATCCTTGTCTTCTCCGGGCAGGCCAAGGATGACGTGGGCGCAAGTGTATATGCCTCGCTTGTGGGTCTCCTCGATGGCTCGCTTGCTGCAAGCGAAGTCGTGGCCTCGGTTGACGCGCCGCAGGGTCTCGTCGTTGCAGCTTTCCACGCCATATTCCATGATGACCAATGCGCGGCGCGCTAATTGTCCAATGTAGTCGAGTTTTTCCTTGTCAACGCAATCGGGTCGTGTGCCGATGACTATTCCTATCACGTCTTCCACGCTAAGGGCCTCCTCATACATGGCTTTCAATTCAGGCAGTGGGGCATAGGTGTTGGAATACGCCTGGAAATACGCCAAATATTTCGTGCCAGGCTTTTTCCTGCCGAAGAACCTTTTCCCATCCTCCAGTTGCTGGGTTATGCTCTTTCGCCTGTCACAATATGAGGTGTTGAAAGCATCGTTGTTGCAAAACGTGCACCCGCCAGTGGACAGTCGCCCGTCGCGGTTAGGACACGAGAATCCCGCGTCCACGGCAAGCTTCTGCACTCTGCATCTTGTCTTTTGCCTAATCCATGTGCCGAAATATATCATGGTTGTCGTAAGTCTTTAATGATGAGTCTTTGTACGGGTTGTTTCCCAGTTACAAAGATACCATTTTGTTTTTGTTATGCTAACGTTTTGTCAACTTTTTATATGTAGCGTTGTTGTGGTTAACAATTGTAATGCCATGTATAATAGTCTAATATACAGCCTATTATCTTTTGTGGTAACATTTAGTGCATATTTTGAAAACATAATGTGCATCTTAAAAATTGGCTGTTTTAAAGCTTTAATTTCTTTTATTTGTAGTTTTGCAACCGAGTAAAAATGAAGGCAAAAAGCAATCCTCAATGCCAATAAATAGAAATATCAACTAAACTATTCATAAACTAAAAACGTACAGTTATGAGGAAAACCTTATACAACAAAGGTGGCATAAAATCGACTTTATGCAAGTGCGCACTCGCCACAACATTGCTCTTCCCCGGAATGAACGTGTTGTCAGCGGGAACTGTATTGGCTGGCCCTATCAAGGGAAGAATTGTGTCGACCACCGACAATGAGCCTCTTACGGGAGCTACCATTCAGGTGCTTGGCCGCAATGTCAACGCCGTGGCCGACTTGGACGGTAACTTCACCATCGACGCCAACGAGGGCGAGACGCTCGTGGTGAGCTACATCGGTTTCGTGGAGCAGAAAGTAAAGGTGAAAGGCGACAACCTCAACATCAAGCTTCAGGAAGAGGCACATTCCTTAAATGATGTGGTCGTCATTGGTTATGGCGTACAAAAGAAGAAGCTCGTCACCGGCGCCACTGTGCAGATGAAAGGCGAGGACATAGCCAAGCGTAACACTGGCAACGCCCTTCAAGCAATGCAGGGTCAGACCCCTGGTGTGAACATCATCTCTGAGAGCGGTCAGCCAGGTGCGGGCATGAAGGTCATCATCCGCGGTCAAGGCTCCAATACCAACAACAAGCCTCTTTATGTTATTGATGGCATTCCTGGCCTTGACATCACGACGGTCAATCCTTCGGATATTGAGTCAATAGATGTCTTGAAGGATGCCGCTTCTGCCGCTATCTACGGTGCGCAGGCTGCCAACGGTGTCGTTATCGTAACGACAAAGAGCGGCAAGAAGGGCCGCGCTCAGGTTACGTTCGACGGCTACTATGGCTGGCAGACCGTTGCCAAGAAGGTGAAGATGCTCAACGCCACACAGTACATGCAGCTCATGGACGAGCAGAACATCAACTCTGGCGGCACGGCTTACGACTGGGCTTCAATCAAGTCAATCCACGATGCCAATGGCAACATCTACGACACTGATTGGATGGACGAGATGTTTGAGAGCTCGGCACCAGTGCAAAACTACACTCTCGGCGTGAGTGGTGGAAACGACACGAGCACATACGCCGTCTCGCTCGGCTATTTCTCTCAAGACGGTATCTTAGGTGGTAACAAGGCAAGCAACTATGAGCGTTACAATTTCCGCTCCAACATGGAGCAGAAGCTCTATGGCAACCTGCTGAAAGTGGGTGAGGAGCTCGCCTTCTCTTACACAAAGAACCACGGCGATATCACTGGCAATATGTATAACAACAAGTTGCGTGGAGCTTACGCCACGTCACCGCTCCAGCCGGTTTACCTGCAACAGGACGGACGTGACGACCGCAACGACGGCTATTCATATTCAACGGCCAACGACTGGTATCAGTACGACGGCAACCCTGTGGCAGCACTTTATCGCCACAAGAACTTGAACGACGCGCAAAACTGGGTGGCAAACGTTTATGCTGAGCTTCAGCCTATCAAGAACTTGCGCATCAAGACGTTGCTCGGTTTCAATCATAACTCAAACTCTTATCGCGAGTATAATCCTACATATTACTCAACGTCGAACGACAACAACCTTGGTTCTTCTACCGTGAAGCAGAACGCGACTAAGAACTGGACGCTCACGTGGACCAATACTGCGATGTATGATTGGAAGATGGGACTCAACCAGTTCAACTCCATGCTCGGAATGGAGGTTGAGCGTTCTCAAGGCGACTATATCTCAGGTGACGCTTCCCTGCTCTCCACTTACGACAGTTGGATAACTGCTTATTTGAAGAACAACAACAGCGGCAACAATGGTCAGGTTGGTGGTTATCCTACTGAAGACTATCGCCGCATATCATATTTCGGTCGTTTGGGCTGGAACTATGATGACAAGTACATGGCCAATGTAACCCTTCGCGCCGATGGCTCATCTCGTTTTGCCAAAGGTCATCGTTGGGGTTGGTTCCCATCAGTTTCCGCTGGTTGGGTAGTCACGGGTGAGAAGTTCATGGAGCCGCTGCACTCATGGCTCGACTTCCTGAAGATTCGTGGTAGCTGGGGTCAGGTTGGTAACAACAACATAGACCCATTCCTTTATGCGGCTACAGTGACTTTGAGCAATGTGGGTTACAACTTCGGCACAGGTAAGGGTTCGACGCTTAATACCAATGGTGCCATCAGTGACCGCCTTGGCAACTCAGACCTTAAATGGGAGACATCAGAGCAGACCGACCTCGGTTTTGACGCTCGCCTTATCAACTCACGACTTGGCGTGAACTTCGACTGGTATCTCAAGAAAACAAAGGATTGGATAGTACAGGCTCCTGTGCTCGCCACTGCCGGTGCCGACGCACCTTATATTAATGGTGGCAACGTCACCAACAAGGGTTTTGAACTTGGCCTTACATGGGATGACCATTTTGGAGCAGGTTTCAATTATCATGTCGGTGCCAATATCTCTTATA
The DNA here is from genome assembly GCA_963588155.1 of Lachnospiraceae bacterium. Taxonomy (GTDB): domain Bacteria; phylum Bacteroidota; class Bacteroidia; order Bacteroidales; family Bacteroidaceae; genus Prevotella. The sequence goes on from CAVAGT010000080.1 coordinate 3,590, forward strand.
ACAAGAACAAGGTTGACGAGATTCCTACTGAAGGTGGAATAATCCATGGTTACTATGCTGGCTCAACAAATGCCAACATCATGTTCAACAACCAGCCTGAGTTCTTCCGTTGCGAGAATGGTCATGCCATGGGCTTCTTCTGGGGCTACAAGACCGCTGGCGTGTTCCAGAACCAGCAAGAGATTGACGCGTGGAAGGCAGCCGGCAATGGCGTTCTGCCTAACACGGAGCCCGGCGATTTGAAGATAGTTGACGTGGATCACAACGGCACCATCGACGACAAGGATAAGGTTGACCTTGGCAATGGTATTCCAAAGTTCAACTTCGGTCTCAACCTCGGCTTCAACTACAAGCAACTTGACTTCTCGGCTACGCTTTCAGGTGCCGCCGGCTTCAAGGTGGCCAATGGCGGCTACCGTAACTGGGGCAACAGCATGAAGGCCAACTATACCACAACGTTCCTTAATCGTTGGCACGGTGAGGGCACATCAAACAAGCTCCCACGCCTGACCAATGATGACCACAACTGGACCAACTTCTCAGATATTTATCTGCAGAACGGCAACTACCTCCGCATTGCCAACGTCACGGTGGGCTACGACTTCTCTAAGCTCATCAACCTCAAAGCAATATCCCAGGCACGTCTCTACTTCCAGGTGCAGAACCTCTATACCTTCACCTCTTACGACGGCATGGATCCTGAGGTCGGCTTCGGTGAGATGGCTTGGATGTCGGGTGTTGACACCGGCTCTTATCCTCATGCCCGCACATTCATCGTTGGCGTAAACGTGAAATTCTAAAAGTTGAATAACAATGAAAGCATTAAAATCAAGTATACTTTTTGTGGGTCTTGCTTCTCTCGTGCTTACTTCATGCACCGACAGTTTCCTCGACACTTCATCGAAGACAAGCCTCACCACGGTGAACTACTATAAGACCCAAAGCCAGGCAGAGGAAGCTGTCATAGGCTGCTACGACCGTTATCAGAACACGGTGTCTAACGGCAACCTCTCGCTCTTCCAAGCTTCGGAGATGATGTCGGACGATTGCTTTGGTGGTGGTGGTCCTGATGACCGCGACAACCGTTTGCTCGACCGCATGGACCAGTCGGTCAATCCGGCAAGCAACAACCTCCTTGGAGGCATTTGGGGCGATTATTACAAGTGCATTTACAACTGCAACTTGCTTATCAACTCGCTCGATAACATCGCTTGGTCGTCAGACGAGGCGCGCAAGACAGTTGAAGGTCAGGCACGTGCCATCCGTGGCCTTGCCTATTTCGATCTCGTGCGCATGTTCGAGAACGTGCCATTGCAGACTCAACCAGTGTCGGAGAAGATTCCACAGACAGCGCCCGACGAGGTGTATAAGTTCATCGTGGATGACTTGAAATATGCCGCAGAGAACATTCCTGCCGACATGTTCACCGACAACAGTTCAACGCTCGGCCGCATCTCACGTTATGCCGCAGAGGGCATGCTGGCTCGCGTGTACCTTTTCTATGACGGCGTGTACAACAACAACGAGTTCAAGACAATGCCTGGAGACCTTACCAAGGACGAGGCATTGCGCTACTGTGAGGACGTGATCAAGTCGGGCAAGTTCGGCCTTGATGCCAACTACGCTGACCTTTGGCGTGCCTCAAGCGCAAAGCCCTCAACAAAGGAGCAGGGCCTAAAAGACACCTACAAGGAGGCAAGCAACGAGATAATGTGGGTGGTTAAGTTCAACAACGACCAGACATGGAGCGGCAACTCAAATGGTAACCGTTTCGTCATCAACATAGGCATACGTAATACGTGGGCTGCGCCTTATGGCTTCGGTTGGGGTGCTTGCACTGTTACCAACTCTGCTCGCAACATCTTCACTGCCGATGACAAGCGCTTCGCGGCTTCCATCATCGACGCGCGTGATCTCGCCAACAACGATGGCAAGGGAACAGTGTATGAGGCACAGGCAAAGACCGATGCTTGCGACTTGACGGGTTACAACTTGAAGAAGTACACACCGCTCGTATATACCGACGGCTCGTTTGTGGTTGACAACGAGAGCGACGTTTCCGGCCACAACTTCATGACATCTCAGGATGCCGATTGGATTCTCCTTCGCTATTCCGACGTGTTGCTCATGGCAGCTGAGCTTGGCAGCCAAAACGCCGCTCAATACTACAACCTCGTGACATATCGCGCTTATGGCAACCACAACCACGATGTGGCATCGGCTCCTACACGTGAGCAGATTTGGCAGGAGCGCCGCCGCGAGTTCATGGGCGAGGGCATCCGCTACTTCGACTTGCGCCGTCAGGGCCTTGACGCTTTCGTGAAAGGCATCATGGGCCAGGCTTACGACAATGGCTCAACATCGGGCAAGGCCTCGGAGGTTTATGAAAACCAGCAGAAGACCACGGTGGCAAGCTCCTTCCAAGAGCAGAACATTCGTGAGAAGCGTGGATTCTGGCAGATTCCAGGTGCGGAGATTTCGCTCTCTGGCGGTCTGTACAAGCAGAATGCCGGTTGGTAAATATCGGTTGACTTGTGAATTGAATTAAGGTCAAATATTATTTGTTTCATCAAGTGGCCATGGGCGGCTTCCGTTTTTCTACTATCCTTTCAAGGAGTCGCCCTGGCTTTTGATTCATCTTATTTGAAAAATATCATCTAAAGTCTTATGAACTGACAGGAAATGGTTACTTTTGTGGTATCAGATTAATCTAATACTAACAATTGTAATATCAAAACTAAAGAATGCGACAGACTACGATTATTCAACCAAGACACAACGGACAAAGATTCAGCACGCAGTTGTTTGTAATCTTCCTTACCGTGCTACTGCAAGTCCTTCCAGAGAGGATGCAGGCTGCCAGTTTCGACTTTCGCAGCCTCGACATTTCGGCTGGCCTTGCCGATAGCCATGTCTCTTGCATTCTTAAAGATCACGACGGTTTCCTATGGATAGGCACGGCGGCAGGACTTTGCCGTTATGACGGATTCCGTTTCAAGAACTTCTATTATAATTCCGCTGACAAATCTTCATTATTAAGCAATCAAATCGAAAGCCTGACAGAGGATAACAACAGGCGAATATGGGTGCAGACCAATGAAGGCTACTGTGTCTACAACCCCGATAAGGAAAACTTCATTACCGACATGGCCTCTTGGATGAAGGAGCGCGGCATGGAAGGCGTTCCCTCTCGCGTCTTTGTTGACACGAAGGGTCTTATATGGATTGCGGTCAATGCCAAGGGGTGTTATTATTATAATCCATCAACTAACGAACATTACCTTTTCAAGGCTTCACGTCGTCGCGGATGCCTCCCCACGGGGGAGGTCACAGGAATAACACAGCGTGGCAACTCGTTGGTCTTGTCGTTTGAGGACGGCACTCTTGCCAGCCTCGACGGACCTCGCAAGCGCATAGTGTGGATAAACGACTATTTAGCCAAATCAAACCACTACTCATCACAATATTACAACACATACATTGATTCTCATTATAACTATTGGGTGAGCAATCATGCCAAGGCGCACACATGGGTTTATTCATCCATAGAACGCCGATGGTTCTCCTCGCCCACAGAGTTTTTCGCTAATCTTGGCATGAAAGGCATGAGCAATGCCTTCATCAAGGACATAAAGGAGGACAGTCGTCACAACCTTTGGCTTGCCACTGAGCATGAGGGCCTCTTCATCGCTAACATCCACAAGCGTGAGATACAACACGTGGTCTACGACGCGAAGAATCCTAATACCTTGCTGGATAACACCTTGCAGAGCATATACATAGACAGGAACGATGCTGTGTGGATTGGTACTTACAAGAATGGAATAGCCTACTACTCTCCATCGCTCTCTCATTATCCCACCATCATGCTTGGCGATATTTGCACGATTGCCACCGATCGCAATAACAACTATTGGTGTGGCACCAACGACAAGGGCCTCTTGTGTTATAACCCTTCCTTGGGCACTACTCGCAATTATCACGGTTCAGAGACCGGTTTGATGTCGGATGTGGTGGTAAGCAGTCTTGTCGCCAAGGATGGCTCGTTATGGTTCGGCTCGTTTAATGGCGGACTGACCCACTATGTCAATGGTTCTTTCAAGGCTTATAACCAACAAAACTCATCACTTGCCAACAACAGCGTTTGGTCGCTTGCCGAGGATGCACGTGGCAACATCATCATCGGCACTCTTGGCGGTGGCGTGCAAATGCTTAACCCGAAATCAGGGAAGTTCACCACTATCTCAACGACCAATTCCAAGTTGCCGTCAAGATACGTGTCGGCATTGGACATCGACAAGTGGGGCCGAATAGTGGTTGGGCATTCATTGGGAATATCACTCGTCGACTTCCGTAAACACACGGTAAGCCAATTGCCACCTACTGTTGACGGCAGCTATTTCGCGAGCCTTTCTGTTAACGATATTTGCGTGGATCGTCGTGGGCTGATATGGAACGCAAACATGTCAGGTCTTGACGTTTACGACCCCAAGACCCGTCGCGTTTATCATCTCTACAAGGGTCAGCAGATGGCTTGCGCGGTTTGCGAGGACAAGGATGGCAACATCTGGGCAACGCTCCCCAACGAGGTCATTCGCGTAGTTGTGACTCGCAAGGACAACGTGCCCAACTTCTTCATCAACAGCTTTGACGAGCTTGACGGACTTCAGAAACGTCGCTATAACTACCGAAGCATCTTCAATGACAAGCAGGGACATATCATAGTTGGTGGTCAAGATGGCATCAACGTCATCCCGTCGCGTTCACGTAACCAAGTCACAGCCGGAACACGCGTGCTCTTCTCTGGCATCGTGCTCTTCGACCATCCTTTGTCGGTGGGCGAGAACTATATGGGACGTGTCATACTCGATAAGTCGGTCAACACGTCGCATAAGCTCAATCTCAAGTACGACGAGAACGCTTTCACCGTGCTGCTTGCCACAAATCATGTCTCGGTGCCAGAGAAATGCCATTTCATGTATCGCCTTAAAGGTTTCGGCGATGACAAATGGTTCACCACCGTTGAGTCGCAGCCAAGCATCACTTACACCAACCTCCATCCTGGCACATATACCCTTCAGGTGCGTGTCGTTGAGCGTGATGGCACTATGGGCAAGGAGACGAGTGAGCTTGAGATACACATAGCGCCACCGTTCTATATGTCAACGTTGGCTTACATTATATATATATTGCTCATCGCGGCAGCCGTATGGCTCGCATGGCACCTCACCATACGTCGCCAGATAGAGAAGATGCGCATTGAGCAAATGCGCCAAGAGGCTGAGCGCAACCGCAAGATGGACGAGATGAAACTGTCGTTCCTCACCGACATAAGCCATGAGTTGCGCACGCCGCTCTCGCTCGTCATATCGCCCGTGAAGGCATTGATAGACAATGAGGAGGACATCCATAAGCGCTCACGACTCGAACTCGTCTTGCGCAATGCCAAGCGATTGCTCAACCTTGTCAACCAAACGCTCGACATTCGCAAGATTGAGACCAATGCCATGCGGCTCGACTTGAAGCAGTGCGACATCATAAAGTTCATCCGTGGCATTGCCGACGACTTCGCGCGGCTATCGCAGCAAAATGTCAGCTTGCGGTTCTTCTCGAAGATTGATTCGCTTGTCATGTCGTTCGACGAAGACAAGATGCAGAAGGTCATGAACAACCTGTTGAGCAATGCCTATAAGTTCACGCCTGAGGGCGGAGAAATAACTGTGTGTGTGCGTTGGGTTGACACCGATTCGCTTGCTAACAATCAGGAGGACAGACATCTTCTCATATCTGTTGCCGACACGGGATATGGCATCAGCGATGAAGACAAGCGCCATGTGTTCGACCGTTTCTACCAGACGCGGCATCATAAGGAGTCACCGTTCGGCGGCAGTGGTCTCGGGTTGAACATAGCCAGCGAGTATGTGGCCATGCACGGTGGTCGCATCACTGTGACCGACAATATGGAGAATGGCGGCAAGGGCACGGTGTTCACCATCGACTTGCCTATTAAGGATGATGTTAAGCACGTGGTGGAGACTATTGATAACAATGAGGTTAAGCCCGTTGACAATGAAGTTTCTGGTGAGACAGTCGTCACGCCGTCAACACAACACGACACATCATCGCGACAACACGAAGTGCTCATCGTCGACGATAGCGACGATTTCCTCACGTTCATGTCTGAGATGCTTGGCGAGCACTATAAGGTTCGCACTGCCGTAAACGGTAAGGACGCCCTTGACAAGATAGCCGAACATAGGCCCGACATAATACTCAGCGACGTGATGATGCCTGAGATGGACGGAAACGAGCTTTGCAAGCGTGTGAAAGATGATAAGGCTACGGCTTCAATCCCATTTGTGATGCTCACAGCCCGCCTCTCCACAGAGCACAAGATTGAAGGATTCACGTCTGGAGCCGATGCTTATATAACAAAGCCTTTCGACCTCGACTTGCTCAACGTTCGTATCGACAATCTCATACGTTCTCATTCGGCGCAAGCTGGCATACAGAATGAGCTGCAACATGCGCAAGGTGAAAGGCAAGAGAAAATTGTACCGAAGATAACCGAGGAGCAGATTACTTCGCTTGACCAGCAGCTTGTGGACAATGCAACGGCTTTCGTAGAGCAGAACCTTGGCAACACTGAGTTGTCGGTTGAGATGATGAGCGAGCATCTTGGCATGTCGCGCGTGCATCTTTACAAGCGTTTGCTCTCGATTACGGGCTCCACACCGTCGGAATTCATCCGCGTGATACGCTTGAAACATGCCGCACGACTGTTGAAGGAAGGCCAGCTCAACGTTAGCGAGGTGGCATACAAGGTGGGCTTCAACCTGCCGCGCAACTTCTCAAGGTACTTCAAAGAGTACTATGGCGTAGGGCCGTCACAATATAAGAAATGACATAAAAACCAATGCATATATGAATAAGACCAGGTTATTACTTTCCACAATGTTGATGCTCGGTGCGTCCGCATCTTTTGCCGCGGGCTACACCGACAACGGCAAGGGTATCACCTTGCAAGTGAAGAACGCCTCTGAGAACGGCGCGCGTCTTGTGCGCCTTGAGGTAGTTAACGATGACATCATTCGTGTGCGCGCCACCAAGGAGGCGGCTTTCCCTGAGAAGCACAGTCTTATCATCGTGCCTCAGGCAGCGACGCCAAAGTATAAGGTGACCGAGAAGAATGGTGTCATCACCTTGAAGGCAAAAAATGTCTCGGCCGTTGTCACTGAGGCGACAGGACACATCACTTTCTACGATGCCAAGGGTAGGGTGCTCTTGAACGAGGCTAAAAACGGCATGACCTTCCGTCCTTACACTGTTCCTGCCAACGAGATTGGTCTTGGCACCACTCTTCCAGAGGAGAAGCGCCATGGCTGGTCGTGGAATGCCACTTTTGACAGTCCGGCTGATGAGGCTTTCTACGGCCTTGGCCAGCATCAGGCTGACGACTTCAACTATAAGGGCAAGAACGAGGAACTGTTCCAGTATAACACGAAGATTTCTGTGCCGTTCATAATGTCCAACAAGCATTATGGCGTGCTTTGGGACTCTTACTCGCTTTGTCGCTGGGGCAACCCCAATCCTTACCAACAACTTGGCAAGGAGTTCACGCTCTATAACCGCGAGGGCAAGAAAGGTTCGCTCACAGGTACCTACAATGCGAAGGACGGCAGCCAGCTCGTGCGCGACGAAGACTCCATCTATTTCGAGAACTGCGATGAGGTTAAAAAACTTCCGCAAGGCTTTAAGTTGGCAGGAGGCAACGTGGTCTATGAGGGCATGATTGAGCCTAAGGTGTCGAGCAATTATCAGTTCATTCTCTATTATGCTGGCTACACAAAGGTTTACATTGGTGGCAAGCTGGTGGTGCCAGAGCGTTGGCGCACGGCGTGGAACCCAAACTCCTATAAGTTTAATGTTCGCCTTGAGCAAGGCAAGCGCGTGCCGCTTCGCATAGAGTGGATTCCTGATGGCGACGTGTCCTATTGCGGATTGCGTGTCGCAACCCCACGCACAGACAAGGAACAGAACCAGATGAACATCTGGAGCGAGATGAGCCGCGACATGGACTATTACGTCATCGCCGGCGACAACATGGACAAGATTATCTCCGGCTATCGCACTCTTACTGGCAAGGCTCCTATCATGCCTAAGTGGAGTCTTGGCTTCTGGCAGAGCCGTGAGCGCTATAAGACTGAGGACGAAATCACGAGTACGCTCGCTGAGTTCCGTCGTCGCCAGATTCCTATCGACAACATCGTGCAGGACTGGAACTATTGGAAGGACGACCAGTGGGGCAGTCATAAGTTCGACGAGACTCGCTACCCAAATCCACAGAAGATGCTCGACGACGTGCACAAGATGCACGGCAGATTCATGATTAGCGTGTGGCCGAAGTTCTATCACAATACCGACAACTACAAGGAACTCGCCGCCAAGGGGTGGATGTATACACAGGCTGTGAAGGATTCACTTAAGGACTGGGTGGGCCCTGGCTACGTGGCAGGTTTCTATGACGCTTATTCTGATGGAGCGAGAAAGATGTTCTGGCGTCAGATGAACGATAACCTCTATAAGAAATACAACTATGGCATAGACGCTTGGTGGATGGATGCCTCAGAGCCTAACGTGCGCGACTGCACGCCTATCGGTTACCGCAAGCAACTGTGCGGACCGACGGCTCTCGGCTCGTCTACCGAATATTTCAATGCCTATAGCATAGAGAATGCCGACGCTATCTATAACGGTCAGCGTGCCACGGGCAACAACAAGCGCGTGTTCTTGCTCACGCGCAGCGGTTTCGCCGGATTGCAGCGTTACAGCACTGCTTCTTGGAGTGGCGACATTGGCACTCGTTGGGAGGATATGCGCGCGCAGATGACAGCCGGACTCAACTATTGCATGTCGGGCATACCTTTCTGGGGCATGGACCAGGGAGGATTCAGCGTGGAAAGCCGCTACATGGCAGCGCAGGGATTGTATAATTCTACGGGCGAGGAAAACTCCGACATGAAGGAGTGGCGTGAGCTGCAGGCTCGTTGGAACCAGTTTGGATGCTTCGTACCTCTCTACCGTACTCACGGTCAGTGGCCGTTGCGAGAGGTGTGGAACATTGCACCGGAAGACCATCCTTGCTACAAGTCGATAGTCTACTACGACAAGTTGCGCTATCGCCTCATGCCTTATCTCTACAGTATGGCAGCGTGGGCTAACTTGAAAGACTACACGCTTATGCGTGGTCTGCCAATGGACTTCCAAGACGACCAGAACGTGTTGAACATTGGCGACCAGTGGATGTTCGGCACGGCGTTCATGGCTTGCCCTGTATATAAATATGAGGCTCGCTCACGCAAGGTCTATTTGCCTAAGCAGTGCGGTTGGTACGACCTCTACACTGGCAAGCACTTCGTTGGTGGTCAGACCATCGACGCTGACGCTCCATACGAGAAGATTCCGGTGTTCGTTCGTGAGGGTGCCATCGTTCCGTTCGGTCCCGAGATGCAGTGGAGCGACGAGAAGAAGCCTGAGCTTATCAACCTCTACGTGTACACTGGCAAGAATGCCGACTTCCTCCTCTACGAGGACGACGGCCTTGACTACGACTACGAGAAGGGGCAATATGCCACTATCGATATCCGCTACGACGAGAAGTCGAAGACCTTGACTCTCGGCAAGCGCAATGGCTCATTCGACGGAATGCTTCAGAACCGCCGCTTCAACATCGTAGTCGTGTCACCGTCGAAAGAGCAGAAGCTCGACTTCGATGCACAGGGTAAGATGGTTGAGTATAACGGTGCCGAAGTGAAGGTGAAGTTGTAACACTAATTCTTCTAAAGAGCTGTAAAGGTAATGAGAATATTTCATTTCATTTCCCATTCAGGGGGGCGTGCCAGGGGACACCTTTGGCGGCGAGGGGG
>CAVAGT010000081.1:0-13321 GCA_963588155.1 Lachnospiraceae bacterium
ATCAAGGGCACCCGTGGCTCCAAGTTGATATTGGGCATACCTAACAACAATGTGCGCAAGCAGTATTATGGTTACCTGGAGGAAGAGTATCAGGCAGAGTCGTATGTTGACACCAACAAGTTGACCGACTATTATTATGACATGGCATATGACGGCATCTGGGAAGAAGGACTCCGCTTCATGGCGGATGCTTACACCAAGGTGTCTTCCGTGCGCGACGGCATCGAGGCAGAGCGCAATTTGCAGGGCTTCTTCATGGCTTACTTGAATCTCAACGACTATTACATCACCGCCCCCGAGCTGGAGCTGAACCATGGCTATTGCGATTTCTTCCTCTTGCCCGACCATACCCACTATGCCAGCCAGCACAGCTACATCCTCGAACTCAAGGTGCTTTCCAAGAAGGAGTTTGACAAGGAACTGAAGGATGTACTCGATGAAAATGGCAAGCCGATGACGAAGGCTGAGAAGCAATGGCGTGATGCCGTGGAGCAAATCAAGCGTTATGCCGAGGCACCGAGGGTGGAGGCTCTTCGGCAAGGCACGACGCTCCACAAAATCATTATGCAGTTCAAGGGATGGGAACTGGCAAGGATGGAGGAGGTGAAAGAAAATAGAAAAGGATGAAGAAAGGAAAGATACTGGTAGTGGATGACAATGAGGATGTACTCTTGTCGCTCAATATGCTCTTGAAACCCCATGTGGAGGCGGTGAGGGTCATCAGCAAGCCGGAGCGCATCATCGAGTTCATGGATGCCTTCTCGCCCGATGTCATCCTCCTCGACATGAACTTCCATCGGGATGCCATCAGTGGGGAGGAGGGCTATGAGTGGCTTGGCAAGATATTGCGGCACGATGCGAAGAGCGTGGTACTGTTCATCACCGCCTATGTGGATACCGAGAAGGCGGTGAGAGCCATCAAGGCAGGAGCCATCGACTTCATACCCAAACCTTGGGACAAGCAGAAATTGCTCGACACGGTGAATAGTGCCGTGGAACTGAGCTATGAGCGGAGGCACATCTCCTCAAACAAGGAAGAAGGAGGGGATGCCGAGGAAGAGGATGTATTCTCCCAATTTATCGGTGAGAGTCTTGCCATGCAGGAGGTTAAACGACAGGTGATAAAGGTGGCGGCTACGGATGCAAATGTGCTGGTGACGGGCGAGAACGGAACCGGCAAGGATGTGGTGGCGCATGCCCTGCATTGGCTTTCCAAGCGTTCGGACAAGCCCTTCGTGAACATCGACTTGGGATGTATTCCCGACTCGCTCTTCGAGAGTGAACTTTTTGGCTATGAGAAGGGTGCCTTTACGGATGCCAAGTCCAGCAAGGCAGGGCGGATAGAGACCGCCGACGGCGGTACGCTCTTCCTCGACGAGATAGGCAACCTGAACCTGCAGATGCAGCAGAAGCTCTTGACAGTGATAGAGAAGCGGGAGACCTCACACATTGGGGCGAACAATTCGAAACGGGTGGACATCCGAATCGTTGCCGCCACGAATGTCCCTCTTAGGGAGAAAGTAGGGGAGGGAACTTTCCGTCAAGACCTCTTCTATCGTCTCAATACCATCGAGTTGCATCTGCCTCCACTGCGAGAAAGGGCAGGCGACATCCTCTTATTGGCGGAACATTTCCTGCGCCTCTTCTCAGGCAAGTATGGAAGGGAAGCGGTGACATTGGATGCTTCGGCACGACAGAAACTGATGGCCCATTCCTGGCCAGGCAACGTGCGTGAGTTGCAGCACTGCATGGAGCGTTCCATTGTGCTGACCGACAAGACGGAACTGTCGGCGGAGGATATTCGGTTGGAGAAGGCAGCTCCTTCTCACGAAAAGGACAGCATGGAACCTATGGAGTCGCTCAATTTGGAAACCTTGGAGCGGCAAGCTATCAAGAGGGCGGTATCGCTGAGCAATGGTAACCTTACCCAGGCGGCAGAGATGCTCGGCATCACCCGTTTTGCCCTCTATCGCAAGATAGACAAGTTAGGATTGTAACCATCTGAAAGATATCTCATGTCCATCATCAACCACCTATTATATAATAAGAGCAATGAGCGGATGCGCCAGTTGATAGAGGCAATCCGCACCCGTGACTTCTCGCTCCAGTATTCCCTCGACCACTTGAAGGGCGAGGAGCGAAGTCTTGTCGAGCAAATCAACAGTGTCGTCAATGAGTTTCGGGAGATGACGCTGCGGCAAGAGGCGAAGTACCAGTATTTCGGCACGATGCTCGACACCATCAATGCCTTCCTGATTGTCGCCGACGAGGCTGGGGAGGTGCATTGGATGAACCGGGCGGCGGTGGAGGAGTTGTGTGGCTTTTCCATTTACCGAATAGAAGACCTCGGTGCGGTGAATGAAACCTTGCCCGAGTTGATGAGGGTTCTCAGACCCGGTGAACAGAAGCTCATACAACTTTCCGTCAAGGCGCATGACGGGAAGCAGGGCGAGGGAAAGATGGATGTCGTGGTGAGCGTAGTCAATTTCTTTCATCAGGGATTTGCCTACCGGCTTTATACCTTGCAGAACGTGCAGCCCGTCATCCAAAAGAACGAGACCGATGCCCAGCAGCAGTTGGTGAGGGTATTGACCCATGAGATTATGAACTCGCTCACGCCCATCATCTCCCTTTCCGACACTCTCTGCGACGGTCTCCAGCAAGGCACGATCAGTCAGGACGATGTACTCTTGGCATTGCAAGCCATCCACCGAAGGGGCAACGGACTGCTGCAATTCGTCGAGAATTATCGTAAGTTGCAGCATATCTCCCAACCTCTCTATGCCGATGTGAGTGTGGGGGAGTTGGTGGCTGACCTGCAGAGTCTTTTTCCCGCCCCTCAATTCTTGTATGACATCGAGAACGAGGAACAGGTGCTCAGGATGGACAGGGCGCAGATGGAGCAGGTATTGATTAACTTGCTGAAGAATGCTAAGGAGGCAACGCTGACTCATGCAGAGACAGAAGAGGGAGTGATACGACTTTCCACGCATCTCTCAGCCAATAAGCACGACTTCATCATCACCGTGTCAGATCATGGCGATGGCATTCTCCCCGACGTGCTGGACCGCATCTTCGTACCTTTCTTTACTACGAAGCAAGGTGGCTCAGGCATCGGACTGAGTGTTTGCAAGCAGATAGTCACTCTGCATGGTGGCACCATCACCGCCTCTTCTTGTGAGGGTGAAGGAACCACCTTTACCATTGTATTACCTGTATATTGAATGTGCGAAGCGTGCGGAATCGCACACCTGTCGTGCGGTATCGCACGATGAACAAAAGAAATAAAAACTACTAAATCATTGATTAACCGAGTGTTATCTTCGTGGCATGGCTTTTGTAAGTGTTGTAGCAAAAGCTATGAACATGAAGATGAGAAAATACATCATAGGAATGTTGTTGGTCTGGGGCATCTGTTTGCCTAGGGCTGAGGCTGCGACTGCAGATACCTTGATACTTGATTTGCAAGGCGTGGTGAGCCTGGCGCAACGGCAGTCGCCCTCGGTGCAGAGCGCACGCAACACCTTCCTCTCGGCTTATTGGAACTATCGCTATCACCGCGCCAACTATCTGCCATCGGTGACGCTCTCCTCCTCACCTTATATAAATAAAGAGGTGAACAAGATCACCCAGTCCGATGGTACGGCTCTCTTCCTGAAGCAGGACCAGTTCGGTGCCGACCTCACCTTGAAAATCAACCAGAACATTGCCTTGACGGGTGGAAGTCTCTTTGTGAAGAGTAGCCTCAACCGACTCGACGAATTGCAGGGTAAGACCACCGCCTATAGCAGTCAGCCTCTCATCGTGGGATATGAGCAAAGTTTGTTTGGCTACAACTCGCTCAAGTGGGACCGCCGCATCGAGCCTCTGCGCTACCAGGAGTCGAAGAAGCAGTATGCCGAGGCCTTGGAACTTGTGTCAGCCACCGCTTGCCAGTATTTCTTCACTTTGGCATCGGCACAGGCAGAGTGGGAGATGGCAAGGCAGAACTTCGCCTCGGCAGACACGCTCTACCAGATGGCAAGGGGACGATACGCCAACGGCACCATCTCGGAGAACGAGATGCTGCAACTGGAAATTAACCGGTTGAATGAGGAGACCAAGGTGATGGATGCCCAGGTGGCGTTGCGGGAGAAGATGCAGACCATCCGCTCCTTCTTAGGACTGGGGCAGTCGGAGGAAATCAGACTACAGGTTTCTCGCGAGGTACCCGACTTCGATGTGCCCTTGCAGAGGGCGGTGGAATTGGCGTTGGCGAATAGCCCCGATCCCGACTATTACCGCCGCATCAAGAAGGAGAGCGAAAGCAGTTTGGCACAGGCGCGAGCCAACGCCGGACTGAAGGCGGAACTCTATATGCAGTTTGGACTCTCGCAGACGGGACCAAACTTAGGGACAGCTTACCGGAATCCTATGAGCCAGGAATCAGCGAGCATCACTATCGCCCTGCCCATCCTCGACTGGGGACGGGGCAAGGGAAAGGTGAGGGAGGCCAAATCGCAACTTGCCCTCACCAGTACGCAGGTGGAGCAGGGTATGAGAGACTTCTATCAGAACGTAGAGAAACTCGTGTTGCAGTTCAATATGCAAGCCCGCAAGGTGCGCGTGGCTTCCCTCACCGACCAACGGGCGGAGCAGCGACACCTGGTGGCTCGAAAGCTCTACATCATGGGGCGCAATTCCATCCTCGACCTCAACTCCGCCATCACGGAGAAAGACTCTGCTCGGCGCAACCACATCTCCACCTTGCAGACCTACTGGAGTCTCTACTATACGCTCCGCAGCATGACGGGCTATGACTTCGAACATGACAAGGAACTGAAGGAAGAACTGCCCATCGATGAATAACAAAGACGAGAAAGACGAATAACAAAGAGAAAATATGGACATCAAGAAACAACCCAAAGTCTGGTATATCCGTTACCGCTATCACCTCTTGGGAGGAGTAGCCTTAGCGGCACTTCTCATCTATGTCCTCTTCCTGCTCATCACCTCTGGACAGAGGAAGGTGAGCGGGAAGCGGCTGGAGATAGCCACCGTCAAAGAGGCTCCCTTCATGGAGTATGTGGACGTGGAGGGACTGGTGCAACCGATACAGACCATTCAGGTGAACGCCATGGAGAGTGGCTTCGTGGAGCAAGTGGTGGCTGAGGAAGGAGCGATGCTTCGCCAAGGCGATACCATCCTGATACTCTCCAATCCCGACCTTAATCACTCCATCGATGATGAGCGCGACACCTGGAACAACAACCAGCGCAACTATCGTGAGCAGGAGATTGAGATGACGCAGAAGACCATCAACCTCCAGCAGCAGGCCCTCGATGCCAAGCACCAGATGGCGAGCCTGAAGAAATCGCTCAAACAGAGCCGTGAGGAATACCGTATGGGCATCAAGAGCAAGGCGGAGCTGGAGGTGGCGGAAGAGGATTATGAATATCAGCGACAAAAGGTTCTCTTGCAGATGCAGAACCTGCGCCACGACTCTATCGCCACTCGACTGAAGAGGGAGATGATAGCCGCAAACAGAAAAGAGGCGGACAAGAAACTCCAACGGATGATGGGACGCACGGGACAGTTGGTGGTGCGTGCGCCAGTGGCAGGACAGCTCAGTTATGTGGGTGTGACACAGGGACAACAGGTGAGTGCCGGCAGCAGTGTAGGCCAGGTCAAGGTGATGAGCCAATTCAAGTTGCAGGTGTCGTTGGCGGAATACTACATCGATCGTGTGTTGGCGGGACTTCCTGCCAGTATCGAGAACGAGGGACTTAAGTATCCGCTGAAGGTGGCGAGGGTAATTCCCGAGGTGAAAGACCATAAGTTCGTCTGCGAGTTGACCTTCACGGGCAGTCTTCCTTCCAACATCCGCCTGGGCAAGAGCTATCGGGTGTCGCTGGAGTTGGGTAAGCCCGAGCGCACATTGGTCATTCCCCATGGCGACTTCTACCAGACCACCAATGGCTATTGGATCTTCCGTCTCTCGCCCGATGGCAAGAAGGCGGAAAGGGTGAACATCACCGTGGGGCGGCAGAATCCCGAGCAGTATGAGATTACTTCAGGGCTGAAACAAGGCGACCGGGTCATTGTGGGCGGTTACGACAAGATCAGCAGCGAACAGGAATTCATCCTAAAATAACCCAAGGAAAACAACAATAAATTTGGACTAAAAACATTTTATAGATATGAACATGCTATCACACAACCTCAAAATTGCCCTGCGCAATCTCTGGAAGTACAAGGTGCAGACATTGGTCAGTATCCTTGCGCTCGCCATCGGCATGGTGGCCCTGTCGATGGTACACGCTGCGTTGGAGGATTTCCGCTTGGCGGAGATTTGCGGCGAACCTTATTACGATAGGGTCTATACCATCAGTTTTGATTCCATACGTCCCCGACAATCTCAAGACCCGTTGGCTCTCAATGGCGACATCGTGAGGGCTATGAAGTCGAATGGGGGATTGGGCTGCGTGGAACAAGGTCCTTATGCTCCCAATGGCTTGAGAACGGGCGGATGGGCGGAGTTTACACTAGGCAACGGAGAGAGGCGCAAGATGCAAATTGCCGCCATTGCTCTCGACAAACATTACCCCCATTTCGCTGGCTTTCACTCTGCCCTGACAGGAGAGAAAATCAAGGAATTGAAGCTCCATGAGGCAATCATCAGCCAGTCGCAAGCTCGCCAGATCTTTGGCGATGTGAACCCCGTGGGTGCAAGGCTTCGCTTGGATAGGGATGGACAGAGCTATCAACTCACGGTGGTGGATGTCTATCAGGAACTGTCCAATATCGAGAGAGTTTGTAGAAGCAAATCTCTCTTCTTCTCTCCTTGCGAGTTGGAGGACATGGATTTTGACAACTATTATGCCGTCTGGATGGACGTGGTGCTGAAACCGCAAGCCACGCCGAAGCAACTGGAGACGGAGGCGAATGCCCGCTTGAAACCCTTGGGACTGAAAGCGAATGTGGAGAACCTAAATGAGTCGATGAGCAAGGAGAAAATGTCCGTGCGTTTCGGTGTCTCAATTACTTATCTGATAGGTTCGCTCATCTTGTTGGCAGCCATCATCAGTTTCTTGAGAATGCAGACCCAGTTGTTCTGGATGCGCCGCAGGGAAATATCGCTTCGTGTCACCAATGGTGCCACTCGCTGTCAACTCTTCTTCCTCTTCGCCACGGAGGTGACGCTCGTGGTGGTGATGGCTTGTTGGGTGGCGATTGGCATGGAGGCATGGGTACATGACTTCCTGATTGCCAAGGTTCCAAACTTTGTGGAGGAAATGGGTGACATGGGGAATTTATATCCATTCACCATCGGCGTTTCCGTCATCGTACTGGCATTGTGCTTGTTGGTGGTATGGGGCATTCTTCTGCGCATCTGCAAGAGCGAGCAAGGACTGGATGCGGCGATGCGGCGAAGTCATGGGCATTGGTTCCGCAACATGATGTTGGGAGTCCAGATAGTCATCAGCACCTTCTTCCTTTGCGCCACCTTCGATTTCCTGGAATGGTCGGGCAAGGCGAGCGAGTTCAACAACATCCCGAAAGACGAGAGCGTGTATAAGGAGAGCCTTTATCTCCATACCCATGATGCCGATGACAAACAGCGTCTGCGTGACCATTTGGTGAAGTTGCCTGAGGTGGAGAAATATATTCCCTATAACCGTGGCTTCTATCGTGTAGAGGAATTGGCGGAAAACGAAGAGTTCTGCAACATAGTGTGGAAATACGGAGATAGGACTTTACGGACGGCAATGACCCATTACCAGACCCATTTCGCCTCCGATGTCACTTGGTTGAACTATATGGGTGTGAAGGTGAACTGGAAACCGAAGGTGAATAGAACTAAATGCGTGTTGGTGAATGAAAAGCTGTATCAGAAGATGCGCAAGTTTGGGGTAGCTCCCAACGAGATGCTGACCATTGAGAACGAGGGCGTTCTACCCATTTCGGGAACCTATAGCTCCATCCCTTACCAGAACCATGACTGGAACGATATGTACTCGCTGATCGTGATAGACCCGAAGATGCGTTCTGAAAGCGAAGATTATATCCTCGTGCCAAAGCCTGGGGAATACGAGGCATTGAAAACCCAGGTGGAGAAGATCATCAAGGCGTTGGAGCCTGCGGTGGTCAATCCGATGGTGACCAATCTGCGCAGTGCCCTAGCAAAGGACTATGAATTCACGGAGGTGTTTCAGATCATTGTCTCCATCTTGGCAGTGGTGAGCTTCGTCATCTGCTTGATGAGTATCTTCAGTACCTTGATGCTCGACACACGTGCCCGAAGGAGGGAGGTGGCGATTCGCAAGGTGAACGGTGCCTTGATGCGCGACATTGCCCGGTTGTTTGGCAAGACGTATGTCGTGATAGGCATCATCGGCATCTTCCTCGCCGTTGTGCTGGCGACACTGTTCCACTTGACGGTGATGGCAAGCATCGGCGACATGATACAAGCGAATCCCGTGCTTCCCTTTGTCTTGGGCGTACTGATGGTGGTTTTCTTCATCGCTGCCATCGTTGCTTGGCAGGTGAGGCGCATCATGAGTATAGACCCATCCGAGATTTTGGCAAAAGAGTAATTAAAACATTTTTATATAAGGAGACAATGACTATGATTAAGTTAGATAATATCAAGAAAGTATTCAATACGGAAGAAGTGGAGACATGGGCGCTCCGCAATGTGAGTCTGGAAGTGAAGGAGGGCGAGTTCGTCGCCATCATGGGTCCATCGGGCTGTGGCAAGTCGACCCTGCTCAACATCATCGGTCTGCTCAACAATCCCACCGGCGGCACCTATCTGCTCGACGGCAAGGATGTGAGCAGTCTCAAGGAACATGACCGAACTCTCATCCGAAAGGGAATGATAGGTTTCGTGTTCCAGAGTTTCAATCTCATTGACGAGTTGAACGTGACGGAGAACATCGAGTTGCCGCTCCTCTATATGGGTGTGCCGAGGAAGGAACGCAAGGAGCGTGCCAGGGATGTGACGGAGCGGGTGGCGATGACCCACCGCGCCAAGCATTTCCCATCCCAGCTCTCTGGTGGACAACAGCAGCGCACCGCCATCGCCCGCGCCATCCTTCCCCATCCCAAGATTATCCTCGCCGACGAACCCACGGGCAACCTCGACTCCCGGAATGGTAAGGAGGTGATGGACTTGCTCTCCGAGTTGCACAAGGAAGGAACCACCATTGTAATGGTGACCCACTCCCTGCACGATGCCAACTATGCCGACCGCATCATCAATATGTTTGACGGTGAGATAGTGAGCCAGGTGGAGATGTGAAGCCTGATTTTAAAGTTGTTAGGAGTAGAATCGTCTGTAATAGTGATATTATGGACGATTTTTTTGTGTATTTAGACGATTTTGTCAGCCTATGTCGAATCGTTTTTGTTATTTTGTCGCTTGAAACTGGGAATGACAATCAGAAAGAATAAAAATAACAAAACTGGGTACATCAATATGAGACTAACAAAATCCATGTCCTTGGTGGCAATGGCACTCTTGGGAACCGTTGCCGCCTCTGCACAGAACTTCGATGATTACTTCGAGGACAAGACGCTGAGGCTCGACTATATCGTGGCGGGCGACAGCGTGAATCAATCCATCTATTTCGAGCAGGCTTACTCCACTCCCACCTGGGCGGGAAGGAAGACACGCCTCGCCGAGAAATTCCTCAACGGCAACGGTCAGGTGACCGTCTATGAGCACGGCACCGACAAGGTGCTTTATGTAAACACCTTCTCCACGCTCTTCCAGGAATGGCAGCTTACCGCCGAGGCAAAGCATCTGCAAAAGGCGTTTGAGAGCAGTTTTATAGTTCCATTCCCCAAGCAGAAGGTAGATGTAGCCATCACCCTGACCGACACCCACCAAAAGGTGACGACGGAGTTGAGACACACAGTTGACCCCACCGACATCCTCATCCGTCCGCTTGGCGAGAACGGAATCCCTTATCGGTATATTTTGAAGAGCGGCAACACTGCCGAATGTATCGACCTCGCCATCGTGGCAGAAGGTTACCGTCAAGACCAGATGGACAAGTTCTACAAGGATGCCCAGCGTGCCGTCGATGCCATCTTCGAGCGAGAGCCTTTCAAGTCGCTGAAACCACAGTTCAATGTGGTGGCTGTGGCCGCTCCTTCCCTCGATGAAGGACCAAGCATTCCGCACGACGGCAAGTGGACGACCACCCTTGCCAACTCTCATTACGACACCTTCTATTCGAAGCGATACCTCACCACGAGCAAGATCCATCGCATCTACGATGCCTTGAGCAACGTGCCATTCGAGCAGATCATTGTGCTCATCAATGCAGAGACCTATGGTGGTGGTGGCATCTACAACCAGGTAACGCTCTCCACCGCCGACCATCCCACGTTCAAGAAAGTATTG
The DNA here is from genome assembly GCA_963588155.1 of Lachnospiraceae bacterium. Taxonomy (GTDB): domain Bacteria; phylum Bacteroidota; class Bacteroidia; order Bacteroidales; family Bacteroidaceae; genus Prevotella. Next base: position 10,394 of record CAVAGT010000081.1, read on the forward strand.
GTGCATGAGTTCGGCCATGGCTATGCCGGACTGGGCGATGAGTACAGCACCGACGAGTACGACCCAATGTACCCAAGCGACACCGAGCCTTGGGAGCCCAACCTCACCACGCTGAAGGACTTCCAAAGCAAGTGGGCGGACATGATGCCCAAGGGCGTGAAGATTCCTACGCCTCTCGCCAAGCTCCCCAACAACAAGAACATCAAGAACGAGAAGGAGCAGAAGCAGTTGAACGATGCCGTCTTCAAGATAGGTGTGTTCGAGGGTGCGGGCAACCAGAGCAAGGGCTGTTACCGTCCAGCTCAGGTGTGCCGTATGCGCATCAACGAGGTCGATGACTTCTGCCCCGTATGCCAGCGTGCCATCAAGCGCATCACCGACTTCTACACTTCTAAAAAGTAAGAAGGTAAAAAAGGCAATCAGATAAGAATAGATATGTTGAAATACAAAGGAATAATCGCTGCATCGCTTGCCTTGACCACGGCGATGCCGATGCACGCACAAGGCAACAAGGGATATGTGGGCGACGAGAACCTGCGTGTGCCGGAATGCAAGATTACGGCACCTCCTAAGGAACTGCATCTCGACAAGTTCTATAAGAAATATGTTGACGTGAATGGCATCCCCATCGTCACCTCCTGGCGCGTGCCCGACTCATGTATCGTGGCGGCTCACCATACGCTCTATGCCATGACTTGTATGCTGAAGCCCGAGGTGTTGGCGGCGATGAAGAAGCAAGGCACCCGTGTGGCGATCATGGCACGCTATGAGGGAGAGACCGACATCCCCGAGCATCGCTACATGGCGAACGACACATCCATCAACATGGACATCCGTGCCCGTGGCTTCGAGGGTACGATGGAGATTCCCGTCACCACTTGTGCCGAGGAGAACATCCTTGCCTATCAGATAGACAAGTATCATGCCGAGGACATCCTCATCCACGAGTTCGCCCATTCCATCCATCTCATCGGCATCTACCAGGTGGACCCCACCATCAACGACAAGCTCGCCAAACTCTTGGAAAAGGCAAAGGCACGTGGCATCTATGCCAACACTTACCGCTTGGAGAACACGCAGGAGTATTTCGGCGAGGCGGTGCAAGATTGGTTCAACGTGAATGCCGAGGTGTCCCGTGCCGACGGCAAGCACAACTGGATCAATACCCGTGAGGAATTGCAGGCGATGGATCCGGATATGTACAACCTCTTGGCGCAATATTTCCCTGCCACCACCTTGCAGATCAGTCGTCACAAGAAGCAGAACCTCTATACCTGCGATGAGGCTGACATCCAGAAAGCCAAGCAGTTTACCTTTACCGGACAGAAGCAGAAGGTGGAGGAGGGCTACATGCCATTCCGTGGCCATCAGGTGTATTACCGCATCGTGGGTGAGCGACAGGAGGGCAAGGCTCCCATCATCCTCTTGCATGGCGGGCCTGGTAGTACCCACAACTACTTCGAGGTGCTCGACCAGATAGCTGAGACGGGTCATCAGGTCATCATGTACGACCAGTTGGGCTGTGGCAAGTCTTATGTGGAGGGACATCCTGAGCTTTGGAAGACCGAGACGTGGGTGGATGAGCTGGAGGCTCTCCGCAAGCATCTCCACCTCGACCAGGTTCATCTGCTGGGTCAGTCATGGGGCGGTATGCTGGCGTTGGCATACGTCTATGAGCGCCATCCCCAGGGCATCCGTTCCCTCATCCTCTCCAGCACCAACCCCTCTGCTTCGATGTGGGTAGAGGAGCAGCATCGCATGGTGAAATATCTGCCCGAGAAGGAGCAGAAGGCGATAGCCAAGGCTGAGGCTACCGGCAACTTCGAGGACAAGGCTTACAAAAAGGCGATAGCTCACTACATGGAACAACACTGTGCCGCTCTTGTCACTGAGGAATCTCCTGAGTGCCTGAGGAGAGAGAAGAAGTCGGGCACGCTGTCTTATATCTACGGATGGGGCCCCAACGAGCTTAACGCCACGGGCGACCTGAAGGACTTCGAATATTTGGAGAAGATGAAGAACATCGACCTCCCTACGTTGGTGATCAGTGGCAGCGAGGATCTCTGTACGCCCGCCATCGCTAAGGCCATGACCGATGCACTGCCCAATGGCAAGTGGGAACTCTTCGTGGGTAGTCGTCATATGCCATTCGTGGAAGACCACGACCATTACTGCAAGGTGCTGGCGGAGTGGCTGATGACACACTTTTAAAAGTAAAAAAGTAAAAAGGACTTTTGAAACGATAAAAACAAGAAAGAATAAGATATGGAAAATCATCATTTAGTTTCTTCTCTGCTCTTGGGAGCGGCATTGGCTATGCCTGTTGCCGTTGCTTCTGCGCAGGGCACGGTGGAAGATTATAACAGGGCGTATGCTCTCAGACATCAATTCAGCTCAGACTCCGTGTTCCATTGGGCACGGCAGACGGCGTGGTGCGACTCTTCTCATGTGTTGCACTATCAGATTTCTACCTCCAAGGGCAAGAAATACATCTCTTACGATGCCGACAAGGGGGAGTTGAAGAGCTACGACTCACAGGGGGCGATGGAGAAGGCGTTGGGGCTCAAACCACGTCCTGCCCAGAAACCCCAGTTTGGCAGACCCCACGAGCGTCACTGGATGGAGGTGGACGAGGAGCATGAGGCTTATCCCGTCGCTTCTCCCGACGGCAAGTGGGAAGCTTACATCGAGGGATATAATGTGGTGCTTCACGAGGCTGGCAAACCCTATACAGAGGGCAAGCGCATCCTCACTCAAGACGGCACCATCGGCTGCTACTACAGCAACCGAATCCAGTGGAGTCCCGACGGCAAGCACCTCTTCGTGTATCGCCGCATCCCCGTGGAGAAGCGTTATGCTTACTATGTGGAGTCATCGCCTTCCGACCAGCTCCAGCCCATCCTCCACAAGCAGGAATATGCCAAGCCC
>CAVAGT010000082.1:0-12904 GCA_963588155.1 Lachnospiraceae bacterium
CCACCTATGAGGGCAACATCAATCCGTATGGTCGGGGTGGATGGAACTCGCATTTCGATGTTTGGAAGAACGGAAAACTTCCAATGGGCATGACAATGGTGAGGAGGCGTCAAGTGATGGAGATATTTACTTATATGCGTTCTTCGTTAAGGGAAAGGGAAGCCCTAATCGTTTACAAGCGGAACGGCGAAAGCAAGAAAGAAAAAGCATGATGACAGAAGAAAAAGAACAACAGATGGAACGGCTGTTCCACGACAACTATGAGCGGATGTATCGGCTTGCCTTTGCCTTGCTTCACGACAATTAGAAAGTCGTGCTGATGATTTGCTTGTGTAATATTTGTAAAATTAGCAATTATAATCCATAAATGAGCACATGACTCTGCGAAGCGGAATAATTAGATGATAAAGCGGAAATATCCGCTTCTAAATTGCTATATTTCTGAAATCGGCTTATTACTGCAATGCCGTTGCCTTTCCACTGCTAAGCCGTTGCCTTTCCAGTGCAAAGGCAACGGCATTTCAGTGGAATGCCAAATCACTTCTTTTTTGCCTGTATGAAGGCGTCTATTTTCTTGTAGCGCGCGTAAACTTTGGCGTCTTTCACCTGCCGCGTGTTGGTGTCGATGAGCATCACCGGCGGCACGTCGCCATTGTTGTTATAAGTGTCCCATTGCGGTATGCCAGGGCCATTGGGGTTGCCGTGGTTCACGAAGTTGACGTAGACTTGCTGGAAAATCTCGGAGGTGGCATAGTCGTCGGCAGTCCATGGGAAGGCGTTGTTGGTAGACAGGTTGCCCATGGCGTATTCTATGTCGGCTGAGTGTACGGCACTCGTTGCGGCTGGCTGCTTGGGCTCGTCGTCATTGGCATCCACCGTTCCGCCGGCTAGTCCTGGCTTCTTGCCAGCGAGCTGCATGTTGGGGCGCGGGTGGCAATAGACATAGCGGAAGACGGGTGCCTTGCTGCTCAGACGAACCATGTCTGCCCATTTCCATGTGGCGTAGACGATGAACATGTCGCCGCCGAGAGCCGTGCCCTTGTCGCCAAGGAGGTCGGCATCTGTATGGATGTCGTAGAGGTTGAATATGGCGCTTGCGTCCGTGCCGAAATAGTTGGCAATGGCAGGGCTAAGGTTCTCCAATGTCGGAGCTTGGCCGGCGGCATAGGAGGTGACAGCCATCTCACCGTTGTTGTTTCCCAACAGGCATGGCACTTGAGACTGGCGCCCCTCGCTGATAACCTTGTTGGGGTCTTCGTCGAGGAAGATGCCGTCTATGCATTTGGTGCCCTCGCCAAAGGTGCCGTCGTCGAGCTTCTTTAGCTCTTCGGCGGATAGCTTGCGAAGGTCGCTGAGCTTCTTGAGGTTGTTCTTCTTTGCCCAAGCCGTCACTTTCCGCTCCGCCTCTGAAAGGCTTATTGGCGTGGCGTTGGAGACGATGGCGCCGCTTGAGCACATGTAGCCATTGAGGAGGTCGCGCGTCAGCGGCGATGTGGTGAGCGCGCATACTGATTGCGCGCCAGCCGACTCACCGTCAATGGTGAGCCTGTCAGGGTCGCCACCGAAGGCAGCAATGTTGTCCTTTACCCATTTGATGGCGGCGGCTTGGTCGAGCCATCCTTGGTTGCCATGGCATCCCTCCTTGGTCAGTTCAGGGAGAGAGAAGAATCCGAAGATGCCCTCACGATAGTTTGCCGTGACCACGATGATGTTTCCGCGGCGCGCCAGGCGGAGACCTTGGTAACGAGGCTCCGAGCCACTGCCCGCCACGAGACCGCCACCATTGAAATAGAGCAGCACGGGCAGCTTCTCGTTCATCTTCTTGGCAGGTGTCCACACGTTGAGGTATAGGCAGTCTTCGCTCTTGCCCTTGCCCTCGAAAACCATGTCGCCAAAGATGTTGTTCTGTTCCGGGTCAGCGCCAAACTCCTTTGCCGAGCGCACGCCCGTCCAAGCCTTCACGGGCTGTGGGGCTTTCCAGCGCAGGTCGCCCACAGGCGGCTGGGCAAAAGGAATGCCACGGAAAATCTTCACCCCAGAAGAGTCTATACCCTCAAGGGTTCCGTCACGGTAGGTCACTTGTGGCCCCGATTGTGCCATTGCGCACAATGAGAGGCACAAGGCAATGATAGTCAAAATTTGTTTTCTCATCACGGTTTGAAAGTTTTATGGTTTCTTGAAAAACTGTTGTTGTCTATGGATGTGGCAAATGATAAAAGCACGATTTGACCTTGGATAGTTCAAATCGTGCTTTATATACAATGTTAATAATATTATTCAATCACTACGGTCGTCCAGCCGTGCTTGTCCTCTACGATGCCGTATTGTATGTCACGGAGGGTTTCGTAAAGTTTTGTGGACCATGGTCCAGGCTTGTCGCCGAAGACATATTTCTTTCCTGTATCAAGGTCGTCGAGCTCGGAGATTGGCGAGATGACGGCTGCCGTGCCGCAAGCTCCGGCTTCCTCAAACGTTGGCAACTCTTCCTCGGGCACGGGGCGACGCTCAACCTTCAGGCCAAGGTCCTCGGCTATCTGCATGAGGCTCTTGTTGGTGATGGAAGGAAGGATTGAGGTGCTCTTTGGCGTTACGTAAGTGTTGTTCTTGATGCCGAAGAAGTTGGCGGCACCACACTCGTCAACATATTTCTTTTCCTTGGCGTCGAGGTAGAACTCTGAGCCATAGCCCTTGCTTGCCGCATACATATGGGCGCGAAGCGAGGCGGCATAGTTGCCACCCACCTTGTAGCAACCCGTACCAAGCGGAGCGGCACGGTCGTAGTCGCGCACGATGGCATACTTGTTGCAGGCGAAGCCACCCTTGAAATAAGGACCAACCGGCGTGGTGAAAATCAGGAACAGGTAGTCCTTGGCAGGATGCACGCCCACCTGGGGTGTTATGCCGATAAGCAATGGGCGGATGTAGAGCGTTGCGCCACTCTCATAGGTCGGAATGTAGTCCTGATTGAGGCGCACCACCTTTTTTACCATTTCCTCGAACATCTCTGTGGGCACCTGTGGCATCACGATGCCGTCGCTCGTTGACTGAAGACGCTCGGCGTTGTCTTTCACGCGGAAGACACGCACCTTGCCGTCAGGGCAACGATAAGCCTTCATGCCTTCGAAAGCCTCCTGGCCATAGTGGAGACAGGTGGCTGCCATGTGCATGTTGATGTATTCATCTGAGCAAACCTCTATCTCGCCCCATTTGCCGTCGTGGTAGTAGCAGCGAACATTGTAGTCGGTCTTGCGATAACCGAAAGTCAAATTCCCCCAATCTAAGTCTTTCATAATATAATGATTTAATACTGTTTTCTGATAGTTTATTGCAAAATTAGCAATAAAAACAATAATGCGATAATGTTTGCCCGATAATTTAATCTTTATCCAACAATTTCCTTATTTCGTCGTCGGTCTTGGTCAGTTTGTCCTTGCAGAGCTTGATGAGCTGCTGGGCTTTTTTCAGCTCGGTGGATAGCTGGTCGATGCCGAGCTCGTTGCTTTCTAGCTTGTCGACGATGGTCTCCAGTTGGCGCACGGCTTCTTCGTATTTCATTTCTTGTTTAGCCATATCTCATTGTTTTTGGTTGTTCAGATGTATAGTGGAGGCAAACGAGCCTTTCTCTACCCTTGTCTCGATGGTGTCGCCTTCTTTTAGTGTTGCGGGGTCGTGAATAGCCTTGCCGTTGAGCAAAGTAATGCTGTAGCCTCGCTTCAATAGTCGCTGTGGGTCAAGAGCTTCGGCACGAAGGGACAGCTGGGCAATGCGGTTGCTTTCCCTTGTCAGCTTTCTTTCCACCAAAGGCTGGATGTTGTTGTCTATTACCGCGATCTCATGCATGGCACGTTGCTGTCGTTCTCTTATGGAGCCGGAGATGGCGGTCATGAGGCGCGAGAGTTTGGCCTCCTGCCTTTCCTTGACCAGAGAAAAGAGGATTGGCACGCGTCCGGAGATGCTGGCAAGGCGCTCCTGCTCGGTCTCCATGCGCCTTCTCACCATTGTCGCCACACGTTCACGCATGGCATCTATGTGGCTCCATAGGTTGGCGAGATTGTCAACAAGAAAAGCCGCCGCTGCCGTCGGGGTCTTGACCCTGGTATTGGAAACCATGTCGAGGATGCTCTCGTCGCGGTCGTGACCAATGCCCGTGATTATCGGGAGGGGGAAGTTTGCCACGTTCTCAGCCAACGCCAAGGTGTCGAAGCCGCTCATGTCTGCCGTGGCGCCGCCGCCTCGGATGATGACCACGACGTCGAAGTCGTCGACATTGTCATATATGTCGTTCAAGGCATTGATGATGGTCGCTTCCACTTGCTCGCCTTGCATGATGGCGGGAAACAGCCTTATGCTGAAGGCGAAGCCGTAGTCGTTGTCGAGCAGTTGGTGGCAAAAGTCGCCATATCCTGCCGCGCTCTCGCTTGATATTACCGCCACGCGTTGCGCGAACATGGGGATGGCGAGTTCCTTTTGCAGGTCGAACACCCCTTCTTCTTTCAGTTGCCGGATTATTTCCTGTCGCTTCCTTGCCATGTCGCCAAGGGTATAAGTGGGGTCGATGTCTTGCACTATCCAGGCAAAGCCGTAGGCCTCATGGAAATTTGCCGTGACACGAAGCATCACCTTCATTCCGGCGTGGAGACCTTGCCCGGTGGCACGCTCAAACTTCGGCCTCAGCTTCGCCCATGTGGTTTTCCAGCATTTTGCCGACGCTCTTGCCACAGGTGTGGCAGAGAAGATGTCCTTTTGTATGAGTTCCATGTAGCAATGTCCCCTGACCTCGCGTGCCTCGGAAAGCTCGGCCTCGACCCAGAAGGCGTGGTCGAAAGCCATGTCGATGACGTTGCTGACGAGCGAGTTGAGCTCAAAAAGTGTTAGGGCGTGCTTGTCCATGGAAAATATTTTTTGCAAAAGTAGCTTGAAAAACGCGAAAGCCCAAATAAATATGTTACTTTTGCACTATGGATAAAGAGAACGAAAGTAGAAAAGCCACGCTTGCCCTGGGAACCCAACCCGTTGGCAAGCTCTTGCTTCGATATGCCATGCCAGCTATCATTGCCATGGTAGCATCGTCGTTATACAACATCATCGACCGTGCTTTCATAGGCCAGGTCGTGGGGCCGCTTGCCATATCGGGCCTTGCCATCACGTTTCCATTCATGAACCTTTCCGGGGCCTTTGGTGCCGCGGTGGGCGTGGGAGCCTCGACTGCCATATCCGTGAAGCTCGGGCAAAAGGATTACCGCACCGCGGAGGAACTGCTCGGCAACACCGTGACCCTCAACCTCATCATTGGCTTTTGCTTCGCGGTAATATGCCTTGTCTTCCTTGACCCCATACTTTATTTCTTCGGAGCGAGCAAGGACACCATTCCCTACGCACGCAGTTTCATGCAAGTCATCCTTTGTGGCAACATGATTTCCCACATGTATTTCGGCATGAACGCGGTGTTGCGCGCGGCGAGCAAGCCACGCCAGGCCATGAGTGCCACCATCTTCACCGTGGTCATGAATGTCTTGCTAGACGTGGTGTTTATCCTCGTCATGAAATGGGGAATCCGTGGCGCGGCTTTCGCCACCGTCATCTCCCAGTCGTTGGCGCTTGTTTACCAAATGAGGCTTTTCACCAACAAGAACGAGCTGCTGCATCTCAAGAGAGGCATTTATGGGTTGAAGGCGAGACTCGTGAAAAACATCATTGCCATAGGCATATCGCCTTTCTTGATGAACTTGTGTGCTTGTCTTATCATTATTTTCATCAACAACCAGCTTGTCAGGTATGGCGGCGACTTGATGGTAGGCGCCTACGGCATTGCCTCTGCCATATCCACGGTCTTCATAATGATTATTATTGGTGTCAACCAAGGCATGCAGCCGATTGCCGGATACAATTATGGCGCGCAGAAGATAGACAGGCTATTGAGGGTGTTCAAGCTCGCCATGATCACGGCCTCCGTCATCATGTCTATGGGTTGGCTCATCGCAATGTTGATACCCCACCTTCTCGCACGCATCTTCACCAGCGACCCGGTGCTCATCAAGATGGCCATGGGTGCTATAAGGATAAACATGCTCGTGTTCTTCATAGTGGGATTCCAGATGGTGGTAACCAACTTCTTCCAATGTATAGGAAAGGTGAAGATAAGCATCTTCCTCTCTTTGTCGAGACAGTTGCTCTTCCTTCTTCCATTGCTCTATGTCTTCCCCTTGATGTTCGGGGTTGATGGTGTTTGGTATGCCCTGCCAACGTCCGACTTCATAGCCGCGGCCGTGGCTGCCGTCATCATGGTTTCATATATGAGAAAATTCAAGCAGCAAATAAAACAATCTAACAATGAATACTGATAAGAAGATCATCATCAACATAGGCAGGCAAATAGGCTCCGGAGGCAGAATCATAGCGAAGATGCTTGCCGAGGAGTTCAACTGCAAGTTCTACGACAAGGAACTTCTCGACCTCGCCGCCAAGGAGAGTGGCTTCAGCAAGAAGTTTTTCGAGCAAAACGATGAGCAGAAAGGCTTTTTCAAGTCGCTATTCCATGTCAGGGTGCCACTTATGGGTGAGAGCAACTTCTACAAGGACAACCTGTCGCAAGACTCTCTCTACAAGTTTCAGAGCGATGCCATAAAGAAAGTGGCAGAGGAGGGCAGCTGCGTGTTTGTGGGCCGCACGGCCGACTACGTGTTGCGCGACTGTAAAAACACCGTGAGTATCTTTATCACGGCCAATCTCGACGAGCGAATCAAGGCCGTTTGCAAACGCCATGATTTCGACCCTGCCACGGCGCGGAAATACATTCACTCGCAGGAGGAGACAAGAGCCTCGTATTACAACTATTACACGGGCAAGACCTGGGGTCACTCCGAGAGCTACGACCTATGCGTCAACTCCAGCCTGTTGGGCCTTGAGGGCACCGAACTTTTTATCGCAGAATTCATTAAAAAACGCTTCGAATTATGAAAACATATCTTGTCACGGGAGCCGCGGGTTTCATTGGCTCCAATTTCATCAAGTATCTACTGCACAAGAAATATGTCAACGACGACATCAAGGTCGTTGTTCTCGACGCCTTGACTTATGCCGGCAATTTGGGCACCATCAAGGACGACATCGACAACAAGCGTTGCTTCTTTGTGAAGGGCGACATACGCGACCGTGAACTTGTGGACAGACTTTTCGCGGAGAATGACATCGACTTCGTGGTCAACTTCGCGGCTGAGAGTCATGTAGACCGTTCGATAGAAGACCCACAACTCTTCCTTAGCGTGAACATCCTCGGAACGCAAAACCTCATGGATGCTGCACGAAAGGCTTGGGTCACGGGCAAGGACGCGCAGGGCTATCCCACGTGGAAGGCCGGAAAGCGTTACCACCAGGTGTCAACCGATGAGGTCTATGGCGCGTTGGGCGCGGAGGGATTCTTCATGGAGACTACACCGTTGTGCCCCCACAGTCCTTATTCGGCAAGCAAGGCGAGCGCCGACTTCTTCGTGCAGGCATATCGCGACACCTACCATATGCCAGTGAGCATAACCCGTTGCTCAAACAACTACGGGCCATACCATTTCCCGGAGAAACTCATCCCGCTCATCATCAACAACATCCTTGAGGGCAAGAAGTTGCCAGTCTATGGTGCAGGCTTAAACGTGCGCGACTGGCTCTATGTGGAAGACCACTGCAAGGCCATCGACCTCGTGGTACGCGAAGGCAAGGCAGGCGAGGTCTACAACGTGGGCGGACACAACGAGATGAAGAACATCGATATCGTGAAGCTCACCATAAAGACCATCCACGACATGATGGAGGCCGACAAGGATTTGCGCAAGGTGCTGAAGAAGCAGGTGAAAGATGCCAACGGCGACATCGACATATCTTGGATCAACGATTCCCTGATAGAGCACGTTGCCGACCGCCTCGGCCACGATGCGCGTTACGCCATCGACCCGACGAAGATAAAGGAGGAACTCGGATGGTATCCTGAGACAATGTTCGCCGAGGGAATAGTGAAGACAATCAAATGGAATCTCGACAACCAACAATGGATAAGCGAGGTGACGAGTGGCGATTACCAGAAATACTATGACGAAATGTATGGAAAGGAGCGTCATGGACAACTCGTCTGATGGCCTTCGGTTGGACAAGCTCTCACGACAGTTGCACAACTATCTGCTTCTTGCCCATAGCTCAGCCTTGCTCGTAGGTGAGGTGGACAAGGCAAATCTCCACATCCTTCTCACGATGCTCGGCGCGCTCGACAAGGACATCCTTGATGCCTATTATGGTCTCTTTGGTGTGGCCATGAAGCCTGTGGAGCAGTTGGCGTTGAAATATCGTGTCACGCAGGACGCGCTTTGCGAGATAATAAGCAAGGACTTGCACAGGCTGTCCATCTCTCCCGAGTGGCAGATGATGATGAGACAAATGAAACCAATCGTTCAGAAGAAAATAGGTTTTACTATATGAAGAGAATACTGCTTTTGGGCTCAGGAGAACTGGGCAGGGAATTTGCTATCGCCGCGAAGCGTGCCGGACAGTATGTCATTGCTTGCGACAAGTATGATAACGCGCCAGCCATGCAGGTGGCCGACGAGCGTGAGGTCTTCTCCATGCTCGACGGAGATGCCCTTGCCGCCGTGGTCAGCAAGCACAAGCCCGACATTATAGTGCCGGAGATAGAGGCTATACGCACCGAGCGCCTTTTCGAGTTCGAGAAGGAGGGTGTGCAAGTGGTGCCTTCTGCCCGTGCCGTAAACTACACCATGAACCGACGCGCCATACGAGACCTTGCCGCGAGGGAATTGGGATTGCGCACGGCAAAGTATTTCTATGCCAAGACTTTCGATGAGTTTAAGCGGGCAGCCGATGAGATAGGCTTCCCGTGTGTCGTAAAGCCGCTGATGTCGTCGTCGGGTCATGGACAGAGTTATGTCCACAATGATGATGAGCTTCAAGAGGCCTTCCGTGATGCCATGGAGGAGGGCCGTGGCGACGTGAAGGAAGTAATCATAGAGGAATTCATCGACTTCGATTCAGAGTTCACACTGCTTACCGTAACCCAAAAGAACGCGCCAACAGTTTTCTGTCCGCCCATCGGGCACGTGCAGAAAGGTGGCGACTACCGCGAGAGCTGGATGCCGTTCCAGATAAGTGAAGAGGCTTTGGCCAAGGCGCAGCACATGGCCGACGAGGTGACCAAGGCGCTCACGGGATATGGACTGTGGGGCGTGGAGTTCTTTCTTACGAAGAAGGGCGAGGTGATATTCTCTGAGCTTAGCCCGCGCCCTCACGACACGGGCATGGTGACACTGAGCCACTGCACCAACCTCTCAGAATTTGAGCTTCATTTCCGAAGTGTCATGGGCTTGAACATCCCTGCCATCCACTTGGAGCATTGCGGTGCCTCGGCAGTGGTGCTCTCTCCGAAGGAAAGCACCGAACCGCTCAGCTACAACCTCGAAGACGTTTGCCGTGAGGATCACGCGCGCGTCCGCATTTTCGGCAAGCCTGTCGCCCACGTTGGCAGACGCATGGGCGTGGTGTTATGCTACGATGAGGTAGGCTGCGACATTAACGCCCTGCGCGACAAGACCAAGCGTCTGGCAAAGACGGTGCTTGGGACCGACCCTTACGTGAAGAAGTGATAACACCAAAAATAAGATTGCCCACGTACGTGAACCGTATCGATCACGTTCGTGGGCAAGTTTGCTTGCGTACGTGATCCATATTGCTTACGTACGCGATTAAACTATGTTTAGGCTTAAACAACAAGCAGTTTCCATTATGATTGAGTCAAGACTAGGCCACAGGCTGATGAGCATTCAGGCATTGAGAGGCTTTGCAATCTTATTGATTGTCGTGTCACACGTTGTGGGGCATGTCTTCGATTTTGGTGGAGAGTCGGGTGTTTGCTTTTTCTTCGTCATGAGCGGTTTTGTTCTCTCGATGGCCAATGAGGAAAAGCTGAGAGTGGGACAGTTTGACACCAAGCGTTTTTTTGTCCGCCAGTTGAGGAAGTTTTACCCACTCTTGTTGTTATCCATATCGTTTTTCGTGTTTGCTTATTGGAATGCCGGCTATCCTCTTGATTTTGGTAGGTTGTTGACCAATCTCTTGTTGATCCAGACTTGGTTTTGCAGCGAGAGCTTAGTATTCTCCTATGTGGGATCCTCTTGGTTCTTGTGCGACATTCTTGTTTTCTACTTGTTTTTCAAGCCATTGAACCGTTGTGTCATGAGCATGAGCGTAAAGGGGCTCATTCTGACGTGCGCCGTAGTCTTGGCGATATATCTACCTTTTGTAGTTTGGATTCCTTCTGAGCGTTTCAATTATACCCTTTACAGTTTTCCATTGTTTCGTATGGTTGATTGTGGCCTTGGCATTATTCTTTATCGTTTTGTTATTTCAAGGTGTGGTAAACGATTATTGGGCAAAATATGTATGTCGGGCAAAAGATGGCAATGCTTTTTTATGCTGTTGTTGCTTTCGTCGTTTTGCCTTGCTTATTTTGTTTACCGTGACATGCTGCCTGTTAATTTCCGTGGAGTTAGTTTTTTCTGGCCGTTCGTCATACTTTTCATGTTGTTGCTGATGGCAATAGAGAAGTCACGCCCAAGTTTCTTTTCCATGCCAGCCATTAAGGTATTTGTCTTTTTGGGCGATTTGTCAATGGAGATATTCCTTACCCATGAGATGATGATTTATATCGTTAATGTAGTCATGGTTCATTGTGGCCTTTATGCTACCCATCCATTTACGGTTTATACTTTCTATGCCATTGCCATAATTCTCTTTGCTTGGTTGGCGCGGCAGGGATTGGTTAGACTTTCAACAAAAAAGGCAAGGTTTTGACTTTCTTCCTTCCTGAATAACAATATATCTTCAAGATTTTCGTTCTTTTGTATATGGAACATCAACTTGGACGATTGATAAGTCTACCTAAGATAGTAGACCCACGAGGAAACCTCACTGTGGCGGAACAGATGAAGGAAGTGCCGTTTGACATAAGCCGGGTCTATTGGACTTACGACATTCCTGGTGGGGCGCGCCGTGGAGGGCACGCCCACAAGCATTGTCGTGAGCTGATAATAGCCGTGTCGGGTTCTTTTATTGTTACGCTCGATGATGGCATGGAGAAACGAGACTTTATGCTCAATTTGCCAAGCAAGGCCTTGTTTGTTGACCGGGGGATTTGGCGGTCGTTGAGCGACTTCTCCTCTGGCGCCGTCTGTCTGGTTCTTGCGGAAGACCCATTCGATGAGGAAGATTACATATACGAGTACAGTGATTTCTTGAGATATAAGTCGGATAATGTTTGAGATCAGGCGATATTGTGACGATGATAAGGAAGCGTGGAACGATTTTGTGAGACAGTCTAAGCAAGGCACATTTCTTTTTGACCGTGCTTATATGGACTATCATCGCGAACGATTCACCGACAGTTCACTGATGTTCTTCAAGAACAACAAACTTTATGCTGTGCTCCCTGCCAATGTAGTTGGCGATGCGCTTTGGTCGCATCAAGGACTTACCTATGGAGGCTTGCTCACCAATGACCACGCTACCTCGGCTGATGTTTGCACCTTGTTTGAAGAGTTGATGTCGTTTTTGGGAAACGCTGGCATAAAGAAGATGATCTACAAGCCAATGCCTTGGATTTATCAACGCCTACCGGCTGAAGAAGACTTGTATGCTCTCTTCAACCGTTGCCATGCAAGGCTCTGTGTGCGTAACGTCTCTTCTGTTATCATGCGTGATAACGCACTTAAATGGCGTCGCATCAGGCAATTCGGGGCAAACAAGGCAGCGAAAGAAGGCATCACTGTTGAGATTGACGATGCGGCCTTTGAGCAGTTTTGGCCCGTTTTGGAGGACAACCTTTATAGCACATATCAAGCCAAGCCAGTACATTCTCTTGATGAGATGAGGCGCCTTTATCGTGCCTTTCCTGAAAACATACGTCTTTGTGTTGCAAGGTTAGCGACCAAGGTTATAGGAGGCGTGCTTCTATACGTCACGCCACAAGTGGTTCATACACAATATATCTCTGCCACGGAGGAAGGGAAAAAGCTTCATGCCATAGACGCTATAATACGCAATATTCTTATGGATGACTTGCAAGGCTGCAAATACTTCGATTTTGGCACTTCTAACGAGGACATGGGGCGATATCTTAACGAGAGCCTTATATACCAGAAAGAAGGTTTCGGAGGCAGAGCCGTGTGCTATGATTGGTATGAGGTGATGATTAATGGGTAGTTGTTAATAAGATATACAAGATGATTCCTTATTTGTCGTTGAAGTCAATGGTCGATCTTCATAAGCAAGAAATAAAGGAAGCCGTGAACCGAGTCATCGACAGTGGATGGTTTCTTCAAGGGGAGGCGACACGACAGTTTGAACGTGATTATGCTGAATATATTGGGTGCCATTGCGTGGGATGTGGCAATGGGCTTGACGCGCTGACGCTTATCTTTCGTGCCTATAAGGAAATGGGAAAGATGAACGACGGCGATGAGGTAATAGTGCCGGCAAATACTTATATAGCATCTATACTGTCGATAACGGAGAACGGACTGAAACCTATTTTGGTGGAACCAGACATCAACACCTTGGAAATTGATGATAAGTTGATAGAACGAGCCATTACTCCGAAGACGAGAGCCTTGTTGCTTGTTCATCTCTATGGACGTTGCGCCATGACAGAGCGGATTGCGGCAATCTGCCGTGAACATGACCTTTTACTGGTTGAGGACAACGCCCAGGCGCATGGTTGCACCTATCAAGGACGACATACAGGCTCATTGGGCGATGCTGCCGCCCACAGTTTCTATCCAGGTAAGAACCTTGGGGCATTGGGCGATGCTGGTGCGATAACCACCTGCGATAAAGATTTGGCTGATGTTTGCCG
>CAVAGT010000083.1:0-12724 GCA_963588155.1 Lachnospiraceae bacterium
TGCTTGTATTCGTGTGCGGTCTTGTCGGCCACCACGATGCAGTCGTCGAAGAAAGGTGCGAGGCCCGACCTCTTGAACTTGTTTTCCTGGTCGAGGTTGTCGCCCTTGGTGAAAACCACCATCTTGTGCCTGCCGCTGTCGTGCAGTGCCTTCAGCGTTTGCTCCACGCCCGGCAATGGCGTTGCGGGCATGTTGAGAAGGCTCTTGCCAAGGTCGATGACTTGCGTAAGGGTGGCGCAGTCTACCTCTCCGCCGGATATTTTGATGGCGTTTTCGATGAGCGAGATCGTAAACGCCTTGCTGCCGTAGCCGAGCAGGGCCATGTTGGCAGTCTCCGTGCTGAAGAGGCTTGCAGCTATCTCTTCCCTGGTGCCGTAGCGTGAGAGCACTTGGCAATAGCTGTCCTCCACTTCGTTGAAGTGGCCTTGGCAGTCCCAAAGCGTGTCGTCGGCATCGAATGCCAGAAGGCTTACGCCGCTGTCTTTCAAGAGTTTCATACTTTCTTCACAAATTTCATTGTCCGTTTTTTCTGTTTCACACGGATCTAAAAGATTTTAAAGATGTCGGCTTCGCCGATTACGCCTACCGCCTTTACTCTGATTTTTACCGTTCGGGTTGCTGACGGGGCCTAACCATTCCTACCCGCCCCTGCTCGTCGTTTTATTTACCCTTGTCAGTCTTTCATCTGGAAGGTCAATACGCCGCCATTGGCAATGTCGGCGTGGTTGATGGCCGTGCCCTTGACGCGCTTGCCGTTAAGCGTCGCGCCGTCGACGAGATAGCGGTCTTGGGCGTAGTTGTCAGCCTTGATGGTGAGCGTCTTGCCGTTTTCCAAGTGCAGCGTGACGGTCTTGAAGAGTGGCGTGCCGAGCTCATACTCGCAGCTGACGGGGTTGAGAGGGTAGAAGCCCAGCGCGCTGAGCACATACCATGCCGACATCTGTCCGCAGTCCTCGTTGCCGCAGAGACCGGCTGGCGTGTCGTTGTAGAGTTGCGTAAGGATTTCCCTTACATATTTCTGCGTCTTGTGTGGTTGCCCTATCTTGTTGAAGATGTAGGCGGCATGGTGGCTTGGCTCGTTGCCGTGAGCGTATTGCCCGATCATGCCCGTGCTGAAGAGCGGCAGCTCGGCGTTTGCCTTAGGCGTGTAGGTGAAGAAGCTGTCGAGCTTGGCGGCGAAAGCCTTCTTGCCCACGAGCTTCTCCAGGCCCTTTATGTCGTGCTGCACCGACCACATGTAGTGCCATCCGTTGCTCTCGCAGATGTGCGATGTGTACTCGTCGGGCGAATAGTTGGGCTGGAACGTGCCGTCGGCGCGGCGCGGCTGCATGAACGTCGTGCCCTTGCAGTAGACGTTGCGGTAGTTTTGCGCGCGTTTGGCGAAAGTCTTGTAGATGTCTGTCTTCCCCATGCTCTTTGCCAGGGCAGCTATGCAGGCGTCGTCGTAGGCATACTCCAAGGTGCGCGACAATGACCAGTCGTCGCCCAAGGTTGGCTCCTTGACGTCGTAGGGCACGTATCCGAGCTTCTTGTAAAGCCCTATGCCACGATAGTCGTCCAAGTTGGCGGTGTTGACGCATTGCCTGAGCGCCTCGTTCTTGTCGATGCCGGGCACGCCCTTGAGCACGGCCTCCGCTATCACGGACGCGGCATGATAGCCTATCATCATGTCGGTCTCCGATGACCACATGTTCCAGACGGGAAGTCGGCCGTTCTCCTTGCTGAAAGCCAAGAGCGCGTTTACCATGTCGCCTGCGCGCGAAGGGATGAGAAGGTCGTAGAGAGGATGGGCGGCGCGATATGTGTCCCACAAGGAGCAAGTCTCATAATTGTTCCAGCCCGTGGCCTTGTGCTGTTTCCTGTCTGCCCCAAGATAGCTCCCGTCCACGTCGCACAACAGCGTCGGCGCTGTCATGGCATGATAGAGAGCCGTGTAGAAAACGGTCTGCTGGGCGTCGGTGCCGCCTGTTATCTCTATCCTTCCAAGTTCCTTGTTCCACTCAGCTTCGGCACGCTGGCGCATGGTGTCGAAGTCGAGGCATGATACTTCTGCCTCGAGGTTTTTCTTTGCGCCGTCCAAGCCTGTGGGAGATATGGCAGTCGCCACTACGAGCTGGCTCGGGCCGTCGGTGGCGAAACGTATGCGCGCCACCTGACCCTCGCCTTGCTTGTCGGCCCCGAGATAAGATCTCATTACATCAACCGACTTAATGGGTTGGGAAAAGCGCGTGCGGAACCACACCTTCTGGTTGCGTGCCCATCCGTCGGAGAAGCGGTAGCCCTCGATGGTGAATGAGTCTACCACCATGATCTTGGAATCCTTGGTGGCATCCCAGTTCATGGCCTTGGCAAGGTCGAGTATGACCATGCGCTCCTTGCCGTTGGCGGGGAAGGTGTAGCGTTGCAGGCCACAGCGTGGCGTTGCCGTGAGTTCCACGTTGATGTCATAGTCGGTGAGTCGCACCTGATAATAGCCGGCATGGGCAGTCTCGTCGGCGTGGCTGAAACGAGAGTGCACTCCCAGCGGAGCTTGGGTTTCACACACGGGCAGCGTCACCGGCATGAACGAGATGTCGTATAAGTCGCCCGCGCCTGTGCCCGACAGATGGGTATGGCTGAATCCGGCTATCGTGCTGTCGGGATAGAAATATCCTGCTATGCGGTCCCATCCGGGCAACCCGTTGTCGGGGCTGAGCTGCACCATGCCGAAAGGGGCTTGTGCTCCAGGGTATGTGTTGCCGGTGTAGTCGGTTCCTATCAAGGTGTTCACTTTTCGCGCGTAGTTGTCGGCAAGAAGGGCCGAAGGCAACAGGCACGCGAGGAGTGCGGCTATGCAGAGTCTTGCTGTTTTCATGTGTGGTTTTTACGTTTATGGATGGTGTGGATTGTCGTGTGTGTTAGAGGTGGATTGTCGTGTGTTAGAGGTGGAGAGGGAAAAATAAAGGCCGAGACTTGTTTCTCAAAGCCCGGCCTTGGCGATATAGGCATCTCAAAAAGAGCCTGATAAAAAAGCTATGGTTTTAGTCCATCTTGTCGTCGATCATGTCGAATCCGCAGTATGGCACAAGCACCTTTGGCACGCGGATGCCTTCCGGCGTCTGGTTGTTCTCCAGGATTGTGGCCACGATGCGAGGCAAGGCGAGCGCTGAGCCGTTGAGCGTGTGGCAGAGCTCGATCTTCTTGCTGTCTGAGCGACGGAAACGGCAGTGCAGGCGGTTGGCCTGATAGCTCTCGAAGTTGCTTGTTGAGCTTACCTCCAGCCAGCGCTTCTGTGCGGCTGACCATGTCTCGAAGTCGACGCAGATGCTTGATGTGAAGCTCATGTCGCCACCGCAGAGCAATAGGAGGTGATAGGGGAGCTCAAGCTTCTGGAGCAAGCCCTCCACGTGGTCGAGCATCTCGTGCCATGACTGGTAAGAGTGCTCAGGTGTGTCGATGCGCACGATCTCCACCTTGTCGAACTGGTGCAGGCGGTTGAGGCCGCGCACGTCTTTGCCATAAGAGCCAGCCTCGCGGCGGAAGCAAGCAGAATAGGCGCAACGCTTGATTGGCAGGTCCTTTTCGTCGAGAATCTCGTCGCGGAAGATGTTTGTGACAGGCACCTCGGCGGTAGGGATGAGGAAGAGGTTGTCGAGGTTGGCGTGGTACATTTGGCCTTCCTTGTCGGGAAGCTGGCCTGTGCCATAGCCCGAAGCCTCGTTCACGACAAATGGAGGTTGAATCTCAAGGTAGCCGGACTTGCGGGCCTCGTCGAGGAAGAATGCCTCAAGGGCGCGTTGGAAACGAGCCATCTTGCCGATGTAAACTGGGAATCCTGCACCCGTGATCTTGACACCGAGGTCGAAGTCGACGAGGTTGAATTTCTTGAGCAAGTCCCAATGGCAAAGGGCGCCCTCGGGCAGCTCTGGCTTCACTCCGCCTTCCTTGATGACCACGTTGCTTGAGGCGTCCTTGCCCTCAGGCACTTCATCGTTGGGAATGTTTGGAATGTCGAGAAGCTCGTGTATCATGTCGGCCTGAGCCTTGTCGTAGACCTCTTGCAGGGCCTTGTCGTCGGCTTTGAGCTCAGCCACTTGGGTCTTGATCTTCTGAGCCTCTTCTTTCTTTCCCTCTTTCATCAGTCCGCCAATCTGCTTGGAGAGCTGGTTCTGCTGTTGCTTGTTGCTATCGAGCTTTTGTTGGGTCTCACGGCGTATCTTGTCGTATTCGAGTACTTTCTCCACGGCTTCGCGCGCGTTGGGGAAATGTTTTTTCTCCAATCCTTTAACTACGCGCTCTGTTTCCTCGGTAATGAGCTTTAATGTAAGCATGACTATGTATGTATTTAAATAGTTTTTCTTTTGATTGCAAAGTTACAAAGAATATGTCATTAATCGCTTTTTTGACGATATGTTTTACTCAAATTATTTATTTATCCCTTGTGGCAAAAAACAAAAAAAGCGGGGCAGACTGTATCTGCTCCGCTTCTATTGGGTTGTAAGTGTTGTTCTTACTTGACGTAAACCACGGCGAGACGGTTGGATGTAACGCCCTGTACGCCCTTACCAGACGCGCTGTCTACGATGACGCCACGAGTCTTCAGGTAGTTGGCCACAACGTCGGCACGGGCCTGTGACAGGCGGTCGTTAAGCTCCTTAGAACCCTCAGGAGAAGCTGTACCCACAATCTCCACGTGGCTGCCGCTCTTGATGTTGTTGAGGGCCTTCTTCATCTCAGGAACAAGGGCTGACTTGCCCTGCTGGAATGTCACGAAGAAGAGGTTGTCGATGCGGACGGTGTTGGTCTTCTCCTTCTCCACTGGAACTTCCTTCACCACTTCCTTGACCACTTCCTTGACCACCTCCTTAGGCTTCTGCGCGAGCTGTGCGCGGAGGTCGTTGATCTCGTCGTTCAGGGCAGTGAGGTCGAGCTTCTTGAAGTTGTGAGTGCCGTTGGAAGTCTTGAACTTGTAGTTGACACCGACTTGGAGAGCGAGCTGGGCGCAACGCTTGTCCATCTGCACGGCATCCTTTGGTCCGTGAGTCAGGTTCCAATAGATTCCTGGCTCCACGTAGACCTGCCAAGGCTTGCTTGCGCCGCCGATGTTCCACGCGAATGTCATTGAGGTCTTGGCGGTGAGATCGTTGTCGTCGCCAACATTTCCATTCTCGCAGACGACCTTGTCGCCATAGTACTTGGTGAAACCAACGCCCAGCTCAGTGCCCACCTCGAACACCTTGTCCTCGTTGTAGCCAAGGAAGAGGTTTGTCCAGTTGATGGTTCCGTTCAAGCCGAGGTTGAACGACTTGACGAATGTCTTTGAGTTGAGAACCATGATGGGGTCGTCGTTAAGCTGTGTGACGAAACGGTTGTCACCGAAGTTTGCGAGAGCCTCGACGTTGGCACCGAAAACTGGTGAGAAGTTCTTGCCGAGCTTCAAGCCGAAGTTGGGGTTGAGTGGGAATGTTTTGTTAAACGTAAGAGGTGTAGACGCACCAATCTTTGCTCCCAAATACCAATTGTCGAAAAATTTCGCTTTTTGCAGGCCTGTCTGTGCATTGGCGCTGCCACAGCCCATGGCAACAAGGGCCATGGCCAGAATCGCTTTTTTCATAGTGTTAGTTATTTGTTATTTATAATTGCTTTTGCTTAATCTATTGTGCAAAGATATGTCTTTTTTTTGAATGTCGTGTAACGTTTTCAGAAAAAACGATTTTTCTACCGACTTTTTCTTGATTTATGTTACGCAGAAGGCCTTTTCTCATAAAAAAAGCAGGACACCCACTGGTGTCCTGCCTCTGCCAAAAAAAATATATAAATTGATAGGTTGGTTACTTTCGCAAGTAACTATCTACTTCAGCAGCAACTTTTCTTCCGCTTGCCAATGCCCTGACCACAAGGCTGGCACCGCTGGCGGCATCTCCCGCCACGAAGACGTTTGCGGGATATTCTGGTTGTTGTGGCTTGAGGAATCCCATGGCGAGCAAAACCATGTCGGCCTTGATGATCTCGGGTTCCTTGGCTGGTTTCATCAATGGGCGTCCGCCATCGGGGTTGGGCACCCATGTGATTTCTTGCACTTTTACGCCTGTCACCTTGCCGTTCTTGCCAAGGAACTCAAGCGAGTTGATGTTCCAACGGCGTATGCATCCCTCCTCGTGAGCGAATGTGGTCTTGAGGGTGCGAGGCCAGTTGGGCCAAGGGTTTTTCGGGTCTTCAGGGCCTTCCACGGGCTTGGGCATGATTTCTATTTGGGTGACACTCTTTGAGCCTTGACGGTGGGAGGTGCCTATGCAGTCGGAACCGGTGTCGCCACCTCCTATCACGAGCACGTCCTTGCCTTTGGCGTTGACGAGCACGTCTTTTGAGAACTCCTCGCCTGCGAGCACCCTGTTTTGCTGTGAAAGCATCTCAAGAGCGAAATGCACGCCTTTCAACTCACGCCCGGGAATCTTGAGGTCGCGGGCCTGCGGAGTGCCTGTGCATACCACCACGGCATCAAACTCCTTTGAGAGTTGCTCTATCGTGGTCTTCTTGGTATCGCCCAAGGTGTTGTCGTTTTGGATGTTTACTGGCTCCGTTGGGTTTACTGGAACCAGCATCACGCCGAACTCAAACTTTATGCCCTCCATCTTCAGGTATTCCATCTTCCTGTCGATAAGAGCCTTGTTGAGCTTGAAGTTTGGAATGCCATAGCGCAAGAGTCCACCTGCGTTCTCGCGAGCGTCGAACACCGTGACCTCGTAGCCCTTTTGGTTCAGCTGTGTAGCTACGCTGAGTCCGGCAGGGCCTGCTCCGACCACGGCAACTTTCTTGCCGTTTCGTGCTGGAACGTGAGGACGCACGAAATCTTCGTTGTAGGCGTGCTCAATGATTGCCGCCTCGTTCTCGCGGTTGGTCGTGGGCTCGTGCTCGGTGAGGTTGAGCACGCAAGCCTTCTCGCAAAGGCCAGGGCAAACGCGTCCCGTGAACTCGGGGAAGTCGTTGGTGGCCTTGAGCAACTCGTAGGCGAGTTTCCAGTCGCCTTTATATAAAGCGTCGTTCCATTCTGGCATCTTGTTGTGGAGGGGACAAGCCCAGTGGCAGAACGGTACGCCGCAATCCATGCATCGGCTTGCCTGCAACTGCCTGTCTCGCGAGTTGAGCGTTTGCTCCACTTCGCCGAAATCGTGTATTCTATCATGTATTGGACGGTAGCCGGCCTCTTTCCGTTCTACCTCCAGAAATCCTCTTGGATTACCCATGTCTTAATGTCTAATTTGTTAATAGTCTCTTTGAATATCGGAAATCTTCTGCTGGAGCTTCTTCACTTGTTCCTCTTGCAGCACGCGTTTGTACTCGATAGGAACGACCTGGATGAAGTCTTCAATGTAACGGTTCCAGTCGTCGAGCATTGTTCTCGCGAGCTTTGAGCCCGTGTAGAGATAATGCTGGCGAACGAGCTCATGCAGCTCCTTGCGGTACGTGGTCTCTTCCACGAGGTTGATTTCCACCATTCCCATGTTGCAGTAGTAGTCGAAGTCGTGATCCTTGTCCCAGACATAGGCTACGCCTCCCGACATGCCTGCCGCAAAGTTGCGTCCTGTCTTTCCGAGCACTACCACGCGTCCGCCGGTCATATACTCGCAACAGTGGTCGCCTGCGCCCTCTACTACGGCTATGGCACCAGAGTTTCTCACGGCGAAACGCTCGCCTACCTTGCCGTTGACATAAAGCTCGCCCGTTGTGGCACCGTAGAGGCCAGTGTTGCCGGCGATGATGTTGTCCTCGGCGTTGAAGTTGGACCTGATAGGTGGCAGGATGCTAATGCGTCCGCCGGAGAGGCCCTTGGCGAAGTAGTCGTTGGTCTCGCCTTCCAACTTGAAGTTGACACCGTGTACGAGGAACGCGCCGAAGCTCTGTCCTGCTGAGCCCTTGAAGCGCACGTTGATGGTGTCGTTGGACAGTCCTTTCTCGCCATATTTCTCGGCAATGATACCTGAGAGCATGGCGCCAACAGCACGGTTGGTGTTGCGGATGGCAAAGTCGAGGTTGACCTCCTCTTGGTCTTGTATTGACTTTTGCGCCCCGGCTATGAGCTGCTGGTCTAGAAGGTTGAAGAGCTCGTGGTCTTGCGTCTTGGTGCAATAGAGGCTCACGTCGCCAGTCTCCTTCTTCTCCATTCGTGAGAAATTGAGGCTGTTCCATTTTGCCTGAACGTTAGCCGGAGCCTTGGCCCAAGTCTTGGAAGTGTCGCGCCTCTCAAGCAGCTCTGTATGACCAATGATGTCGTTGAGGCTCGTGAATCCCATCTCGGCAAGGTACTCCCTTACGCGTTGGGCGAGGAACTTGAAGTAGTTTATAACGTAGTGGTAATCGCCACGGAAGTGCTTGCGCAGACGTTCGTCTTGTGTGGCAACACCCATTGGACATGTGTTTGACGAGCACTTGCGCATCATCACGCATCCGAGAGTGATGAGCGGTGTCGTGCCGAAGCCGAACTCCTCGGCTCCGAGCAACGCCATGATGATGACGTCGCGCGCCGACTTCATTTGTCCGTCCACTTGCAGGCGTGTGAGCGAACGCAGCCCGTTTTTCACGAGAGTCTGCTGTGTCTCGGCAACGCCAATCTCAGGCGATATGCCTGCGAAACGCATCGACGAGGCAGGGCTCGCACCGGTTCCTCCCTCAGCGCCGGATACTACCACTAGGTCTGCCTTTGCCTTGACCACGCCGGCGGCAATCGTGCCCACGCCGCTCTCGGCTACGAGCTTGACACTGATGGCGGCCTTGGGGTTGACATTCTTCAAGTCGAAGATGAGCTGTTTGAGATCCTCGATAGAGTAGATGTCGTGGTGAGGTGGAGGGGATATGAGTGATATTCCGGGTATGGAGTTACGTGTCTTGGCTATGATCTCGTTCACCTTGAATCCAGGCAATTGACCACCCTCGCCAGGCTTGGCGCCTTGTGCCACCTTGATCTGTATCTCCTCGGCGTTGACGAGATATTCTGTTGTCACGCCGAAACGGCCTGATGCCACCTGCTTGGTCTTTGACGACAGGCTGATGCCGTCGACCTCGGAGTGGTAACGCTCGTTGTCCTCGCCGCCTTCGCCTGTGTTTGACCTTGTGCCAAGGGCGTTCATGGCGAGACAGAGAGCTTCATGAGCCTCTGCAGAGAGAGCGCCGAACGACATCGCGCCTGTGACGAAGTGTTTCACGATCTTCTCTACCGGCTCTACCTTGTCTATGTCTATAGGATTGCGCTTCCAGTCGAGGAAGTCGCGCAAGAACAACGGTTCGGGCTTGTTGTCTACGAGATCCTCAAACTTCTTGTATGTATCGTAGTTGCCTGTGCGCGTGGCGAGTTGAAGTGCGGCGATTGTCTCTGGGTTCCACGCGTGCTTGATGCCGTCCTCGCGCCAATGGAACTGTCCGAGGTTTGGCAGAGGATGTTCGATGTCGGAGGCAGCCTCCTCCACGGCCTTGTCGTGGTAGGCAATGGCATCGCGTGCGATTGTGTCAAGGCCTATGCCGCCCACTGTGCTAGTCTCAGTGCCGAAATAGGTTCTAAGCAATCCTTCAGAAAGGCCTATCGCTTCGAAGATTTGCGCTCCACGATAAGAGCGGATGGTAGAGATGCCCATCTTTGCCATTATCTTGAGCAAGCCTTTCTTCACGGCTTTTATGTAGTTGGCTTCCGCCGTGGCGTAGTTTTCTTGTATCTTGCCTTTCTTCACGAGGTCGTCGAGGATGGCGTAGGTCATGTATGGGCACAACGCCGAGGCACCGTAGCCAAGGAGCAACGCCGCGTGCATCACCTCGCGTATCTCGCCGCTCTCCACGATCAAGGCAGTCTGTACGCGCTTGCCCACGTTGATGAGGTAGTGGTGGACGGCGCTTACGGCAAGGAGTGAAGGAATGGCCACGTGGTCCTTGTCGACGTCGCGGTCGGAAAGGATTATGTAGTTGAAACCATCGTCAACGCTCTTCTCCGCATCATGGCAGAGCTTGTCCAGCGCCTCGCGCAATGCCTCACCAGGATGTTCAGAACTCTTGGGCGACGGCACGAAGCTGATGCTGAGCTTGCGGGTGTTGAAACCCTTGTAGCGTATGTTTTGCAGAATGTCGATCTGGCTGTTGGTGAGGATGGGGTGGGGCAGGCGCACCATCTTGCAGTTGGTCTCGTCGGGGTTGAGTATTCCCGTGCCCACTCTTCCTATGTATTCTGTCAGGCTCATCACGAGTTGCTCTCGGATGGAGTCTATGGCAGGGTTGGTGACCTGCGCGAATTGCTGACGGAAATAGTTGAAGAAGATCTGTGGCTGGTCCGACAACACTGCGAGAGGCGTGTCGTTGCCCATCGAAGCCGTGGGTTCCTGACCCTTGATGGCCATTGGGATGAGCGTGTCGTTAACGTCTTCCTCGCCGAAGCCGAACTCCACTTCCTTAGCCTCAAGGTTCTCCACGGCGTTGCTTACCTTTCTGCCGGTATGTATCTTCTCCAGCTGTATGCGGTTGGTGTTGAGCCACTGGCGGTAAGGATGCTCGTAGGCGAGACGATCCTTTATTTCGCCATCATAGTATATCTTGCCCTCTTGCGTGTCGATGAGCAATATCTTTCCTGGTTGCAGGCGTCCTTTCTCGGCGATGACCGTCGGGTCGAAATCCATGACACCGACCTCCGATGCCACGACCATGGTACCTGTCTTTGTGATGGTGTATCTGGCTGGGCGCAGGCCATTGCGGTCGAGCATTCCGCCGGCATAGCGGCCGTCGGAGAAAAGCAGGGCGGCTGGACCGTCCCAAGGCTCCATGAGGATGGAGTGGTATTCGTAGAAGGCCTTGATATCCTCGCTGATGGGGTTCTTGTCGTTGAAACTCTCTGGCACCATGATGCTCAGGGCCTTTGGCAACGACATGCCGTTCATGACGAAGAACTCGAACACGTTGTCGAGACTTGCCGAGTCGCTCATGTTGGGTTGGATGATTGGCGATATCTCGTGTATGTCGCCCAATGCGTCCGACGACAGCACTGCCTCGCGTGCCTGCATCCATGAGCGGTTGCCACGGATGGTGTTTATCTCGCCATTGTGTGCCAAAAGGCGGAAGGGTTGCGCCAGCGACCACGTGGGGAACGTGTTTGTGGAGAATCGGCTGTGCACCAAGGCCAGTCCGCTCGTGAAATAGCTGTTGGTGAGGTCTGGGTAATACAGTCTGAGCTGAAGGCTCGACAACATGCCCTTGTAGACGATGTTCTTGTTCGACAAGGAGCAAATGTAGAAACTCTTGTCTTCGATGCGGCGCTCAATCTTTTTCCTGATGAGATAGAGCGTGCGCTCGAATTCGGCGACCTTGTCATCGGAAACACCCGTGATAAACACCTGCTTTATTGCGGGCTCCGATTCGGCGGCAGCCTCACCGAGGCAGTCGGGGTTGGTGGGGACCGTGCGCAGGTGCATCAGTTGCAAGCCTTCGCGCTCAATCTCCTCGATCATGATGGACAGAATCTCCTGCTGGCGTTTCTCGTCCTTCGGCAGGAAGATAAGGCCTGTGCCATATTTTCCCTTCTCGGGTACTGGTATGCCTTGGAGAAGAATAAACTCATGGGGGATCTGCAGCAGTATGCCAGCTCCGTCGCCGGTCTTGCCGTCGGCACCTTCCGCGCCACGATGGCGCAGGTTCTCAAGAACCTTCAAGGCGTCGTCCACAAGCTGGTGACTCTTTCCGCCATGGATGTTAACCACCATTCCTACGCCACAAGCGTCATGTTCGTAGGAACTGTTGTACAGTCCATTTGTTTGCATTTGCTAATGTTTTTGTGTTTTACCTATCAATTCGTTTGCAAAATTAATAAAAATATCACTAAATGTAACGCTAAACCGCCATTTTATTCTTTGCTTCCTTCATCTTTTAACACTTACGTGATAATCTGTAAGGGAAAGTTGGAATAAATAGGCGGTTTGCGCATCTCGTGCTGCGGTTTTGCTGACGATTTGTTAGTTGTGCCCGAATTTTAGAACACTTTGCCGAAAACGATGCTGGTGAAGGTCTTGAAAAGTATCTTGGCATCGAACCACCATGAGCGATGCTCAAGATAATAGAGGTCAAGGTCTAGCCGTCGAAGCATCTTGTCCATAGTATCCGTGTAGCCATTATATAATGTGGCATACGAGGTCACGCCGGGTCGTATTTGGTAGAGATACTTGTACCGCTTGTCGTGCTGCATTATTTGGTCGATGTAGAACTTGCGTTCCGGTCGTGGCCCGACGAAAGCCATGTCGCCCTTTATGACGTTCCATAGCTGGGGCAGTTCGTCGAGGTGATGCTTGCGGAGAAACAACCCTATTTTTGTCATGCGGGTTTCTGCGTCGTGTTGGTACAACTGAGGACCATTTTTCTCTGCGTCCACTATCATTGTGCGGAACTTATATATAAAAAAAGGTCGCCCGAAACGACCTATTCGTTCTTGCTTAAAAATGGCAGGTCCTCTGTCCTCATGTTTTATTAATATGAAGCAGATGAGAAAAAGAAAGGAGAATACCACAAGGCAGATGGCAGCGATACAGAAGTCGCCTATGCGCTTGATATTTCGCTCAACCTCATTCATACCATCAGGAATAAAACGAGGATTGTCCTTGTCTTTGTTTAATTTGGCACACATATATTTTCTAAATATTGTCTTGTACTATTATTTGGTTCTCATTGTACAAAACGCAAAAGAAGGCAAAATATTGTATGGAATCTTCAAAAAAAGTCACTCCTC
>CAVAGT010000084.1:0-12248 GCA_963588155.1 Lachnospiraceae bacterium
TTTACCAAAGCCCTCATCCGCGGATTCCTGTCCAGCATGAAAGAGAAATAGCAATTCTTGCTCATCACGTCGTCGGGACATACCGGCGCCAAGAAATGCCGCTTCTGGGCAATGGCTTGCATGGCCAGAAGCAACATCAAGGAAAACAACAACTTTCTCATGTCTTAATAACCTTTGTTTTGATACATCTTCTCCGGGTTGAGTTTCCACTCATCGTAGGGAATGGGGAAGTAGATGTCTTTTTCACCAAAGTTGTTAAGATTGGAAATGCCATAGTCGGCAGAATTCTTGCCGTGCATGTATTCTATCAAGTCGGCCGTGCTGAAGAAGCGCAACAGGTCATACCACCTCTGGTTCTCAAACGCCAGCTCGCAACGCCTCTCGTGGAGGATAGCCCTCATGAGGTTGGGGCAAACCGCCTTGTAGGAAGCATCGTTTTTCACGTTCTCGTAGCTTTCCAGTCCGGCACGCCGCCTTACCTCGTCGAGCCATTTCACGGCTTCTGCCTCGTTGCCCAGACGCGCGTTTACTTCCGCCAGCATGAGATAAACGTCGGCATAGCGCAGGATTATCCAGTCGTTGCCGCCATAGCCCAAGGTGCCTGCCTCGTCGCTCGTGTCGCGAAACTTGGTGATGAACCAGGCCTGTGCGGCAGGGTTGCTGCAATATTTCACCGACCACGCCTTGCGGATGTCGTCATTCTCATATTCCTTGACCAAGTCGGGATTGACAAACGTTCCCATTCCCTTGGAAGCCACCTGCGAGTTGATGGTCTCGCCTTTCGACTGGTTGTTGGCGGCGATGGAAGAATGATAGTCCTTGTCGCCTTGCTTGTATACAATCTGGAAGATTATCTCCGTGCAAGTCGACTTCTTGTTGACGTCGAACACATCGGCATAGGGAATGTCTGAGAGCGAGTTGAACTCCTTCATCTCATAACACTGGGTCAAGTATTTCTTTGCGTTGGCAAGATATGTGCTGGTGTTCCCGTCGTCGAGCACCGCAGCCATGGTGAGATACGCCTTTCCGAGCAAAGCCGTGATGGAAGCCTTGTCGGCGCGTCCCCTGCTGCCTGCTGGTTGTCGGTTGGGCAGAGTGCTGCCAAGCGCGTCCTCGAGATCCTTCACTATCTGCGCATAAACTTGCTCCTTTGGCGTCCTGGAGGTGTTGGCGGTGATGTCGCTCTTGGTAGACGAATAGGTCGTCACGAGCGGAGCGTCGCCCCATTTCCTTACGATGTCGAAATAAGCCAAGGCGCGAAGGAATTTTGCCTGCGCCAGCTCATTGGCACGCGTGGTCTCGTCCATGCTCACCTCGTTGGCACCCTTGATGGTGAAATTGCAGTCGTTGACCGTGGCGTAGAGCCCAGTCCAGTATTTCTTGAGATAGGTGTTGCTGGGCAATATGGAGAAGTCGGTAAACTGGAAAGGCTCGCCCGAAGCCGACTGGTTGTCGAGACGGCCGGTATTGTCGGAGCGCTCCTCGGTGAACATCGTGCTCGACTCGCCCATGCAATAACTGCTGCGCAAGGAATAGTAGGCGCCGTTCAGCGCCTTGTCTACGTCGTTGACGCTCTGGAAATATGAATCGACAGGTATTTTATTGGGGTTCTTCTCGTCGAGGAAATCGCTGCACGACGGCAACAGGAACAATACCGACGCGGCAAGTAACATTATGTTTTTCTTCATTTTATTCTGCTTGCTTTATTTATTAGAACATCAGTTGTACACCAAAGTTGAATGCCCTTACCAAGGGATATTTGCCATAGTCCACGCCTGGTGTAAGGTTGGAGCCGTTGTTGTAGTCCACTTCTGGATTGTAGCCTCTGTAGTTGGTTATGGTGAAGAGGTTGTCGGCAGCTACATATAGACGCAGCTTGCTGACCACGTTGTTTGTCAACTTCGCTATGGAAGCAACCGAGTAGCCTATCGTCAGGTTGGTGCACCTGAAGAACGATCCGCTCTGGAGATAGAAGGTGGAAAGTCGGGTGCTGTTGCTTTGCGTGCCGCCTCGTGAGGCGCTGTAGATCCATCCGTTTCCGGGATTGTCCTCGCTCCTGTATCGGTTGTCCACAATGGCATACTGGTTGCCGGAGCCTTCCATGTTGAAAAGATAGTAATCCTGGCCATCGAGGACCTTGTTGCCATAACTTCCGTTGAAAGAGGCCGAGAAATCCAGCGACTTGTAGTCGCCACTGATATTGAAACCGTAAGTAAACTTGGGGTGAGGGTTGCCGATGATGGTCTTGTCGTTGTCGTCCACGACTCCGTCTCCGTTGGTGTCCTCGAAATAGATGTCGCCCGGCTGCAAGGGCAAGCTCTGCGACAAAGATCGCGCCGGACCCTTGATCTTATAGCCGGCGGGGAAAGAATGGGTCGTGGAGTCGTAATGCTTGTTGTCTTCCTCGATATTCGCCATGTCAGATTGCCTTACCATTCCAGCTACCTTGAAGCCATAGAACATGCCTACGGGCTGGCCTATCTGCGTGATATGGGTCTTGTAGGATCTCTCCGCGCCGTTCACGATGAGCGTGTTGCCGCCATCGAGATCCAACACCTTGTTGCGGTTGACCGATATGTTTCCGCTTACGTTAAGATGCATCCCTTCCTTTGCTATGACGCGTCCGTCGACCTGCACGTCGATGCCACAGTTGCGTATCTTGGAGTTGGGCAGGTTGGTCAAGATGGAGTTGGCTCCGCCAATAGCCGAGATTGGCTGCTCGAAAAGCAGGTCTCTCGTGTAGCTGAGATAATAGTTGGCTGAGACGGCTATGCGGTTGTTGAACAACGAGAGGTCCGCGCCCCAGTTGAATTGCGACGTCGACTCCCAGCCAATCGTGTTGTCTTTCACTCCTCCGGGCTCCACGCCAGAATAGACGGTGCCATTGCCGAAGATGGCGCCTTCGGGCGAGCTCATCACTGCCTCGTAGTTGTAGTTGCCAATGTTGTTGTTTCCGCTCTTTCCCCAGCTTGCGCGGAATTTAAGTGTTGACTTGTTGCCAAACAGCGAGTTGTAGAAAGGCTCGTTGGATACTGTCCACGCCAATGAGGCCGACGGGAAATATCCCCAACGGTTTTGCGGGCCGAAGAGCGACGAGCCGTCACCTCGAAAAGAGGCGGTGAGGTAATAGGTGTTGCGGTAATTATAATTCAGGCGGGAGAAATACGACAACATTGTCCAGTTCGACTTCGACGTGCCATAGAGCGAGATGTCGCTTGGGTCAGCGCCGTGTGCCGTGACCTCCTTGATGTGGTCGTCTTCGTATCCCGTGCCCTTGACACCCAGGATGTCGTATTCGTGTTTCTGAAGCGAATAGCCAGCCACTCCACTGAAGTTGTGGACACCTTTCCACGAATGATTGTAGTTGGCGGTAAACTCGCCCAAGTAGTCGTTGGTGTGCGCGCTCGTGGCAATGTCGTAGGCAGCGGCCTGTGCTTGCGCCGAACCAGGTTGGTAGGCGCCCGATGAAAGACTTGTTGGGCGATAATACTCATATTTCTCATAATATGTGTACATGCCCAAGTTGGCTTTCAACACAAAGTCTTTCAACGGCTCGAAAGACACGTTGAAGTTATATGTGTTGCGGTCGCCGTTGCGCCTTATCTTCGTCTCCTCGGCAAGTGCCACGGGATTTTCTATCTGCTGGAATCCATATTGCGAAGAGTAGGATGTCATTTCTCCCTTGGAAAGGTTGCCGTTGTCGTCGTAGCAACGGAAGATTGGGGCGTATATCAACGCTCCGAGAATGGGTCCGTGGTCGAAACGGCCTTCGTCTATCTCGTGGTTCCAGTTGGAGACATGAGAGAAGTTGGCACCCACCGTGAACCTGTCGGTGACTTTCGCGTCGATGTTTCCCCTGAAATTAAGGCGTCGCTGCTGTGAAGTGCGCACAATGCCGCCAAGGTCCATGAAACTGCTGCTCAAGTCGTATCTCACCTTGTCGCTGCCGCCATTGAGGGTGATGTGGTGACGTTGCGATATGGCGGTACGGTAGAGCTCGTCTTGCCAGTCGGTATCGTATTGCGGCTCTTTTACTTTCTGGTTTTCAAAGTCATAAAGAAACTCCGGGATGTTCACCGCGCTGTTCGACGCCCCCAGGCGGGCTGCTCTTTGGGCGTTGGTGTCACCATTATAGCTGTCGTCCCAGGCAATGCCCTTGCTCTGAAGCAACCGCTTGTAATAGTTGTTGCGGCCATCGACCACAAGGTTGGCAAACTGGCTGGCATTTAGTACCTTGACCTTATGAGCAAGACTGTTGACTCCCAACTGGAAGTCGTAACCCACCTTTGCTTTGCCGCTCTGTCCGCGCTTGGTCGTGATAATGACCACGCCTCCCGCGGCACGTGAGCCATAGATAGCGGCAGAAGCCGCGTCTTTCAGCACCTCTATCGAGGCGATGTCTTCCGGGTCGAGAAGGAGGTCGCCACTCGACGGGTAACCGTCTATGACATACAAGGGATCGGAACTCGCGTTGATCGAGGCTGTTCCGCGAACTCTTATCTTCGTGGAGTTGTATGGAGCGCCGCTGACCTGTGAAATCTGTACGCCCGCGACCTTTCCTACCAGGCTCTCGCCGATGCTGTTGGTGGATGTATTGAGCTCTCCAGCCTTGACACTTGCCACGGCACCCACGATGTCGGTCTTGCGGATGCTCTGATAACCCACCACGACCAGTTCCTGAAGAGAATGTTGGTCTTCCTGCAATGTTATAACCATCTTGCCTGCCGACTTGATGGTCTGTGAGGTGAAACCCACATACGACACTTGGATGTCGCTGCCCTTGCTTTCCAATTTCAAAGTGAAACGGCCGTCAACGTCGGTCACAGCTGCATTATGGGTGCCTTTCTCCACGATGCTCGCGCCTATGATAGGCTCTCCGTGAACGTCCTTGACAACACCTGTCACCTGCCCCACGGCCACATTCTCCTCTATGGCCTTGGAGCCGTTGTCGCCTTCAGCCAAGGCTGGCAACACTGGCATACACAGGGATAAGGCTGCCGCAAGAATAATCTTTTTACGCATAAAATAAAGTAATTGATTAAAACTGCGGCAAAATTAAGAAGACAGTTTTTCAAAGATGTAAACAGAAAATTACAATCGCAATAATCTCTTTTACATTTCAAAAGCATAAGGAGCTTTAGTGGAACTGTCCACAAACAAGAAGCAAAAAGGGGGCGTGCCGATGACTTCCGCACGCCCCCTTCTCTATGGTTTGTCTTTTTCGAGACTTATGCCTTGCCTTGGTTAGCCACGGCAGCGGCCTTGGCTGCGATAGCAGCTGCGTCGCCGAGATAATAGTCGTTGACAAGGTTGAGCTCGTCGTCGAACTCGAACACGTAAGGAGTGGCTGTCGGGATGTTAAGGCCAGAGATGTCCTTGTCGGAAATGCCCTTGAGGTGCTTCACGATGCCGCGGAGCGAGTTGCCGTGAGCTGCCACGATGATGCTGTCAACCTCCTTGAGCTTCGGGAAGATCTCGCACTCCCAGAAAGGCATCACGCGAGCGATGCAATCCTCAAGGCTCTCTGTCTTAGGGAGATACTGTGTAGGCACCTTGGCATAGCGAGGGTCAGCGAGGGCTGAGCCTGTGCCGTCGGCAGCGAGGTCGTGAGGAGCCACGTCGAAGCTGCGACGCCAGAGCAGCACCTGCTCGTCGCCATACTGCTGGGCTGTCTCCTTCTTGTTCAGACCCTGGAGAGCGCCATAGTGCTTCTCGTTGAGACGCCATGTCTTGACCACGGGGATCCAGTCCTCGTCCATTGAGTCAAGCACGTTGTTCAAGGTCTTCACGGCACGCTTCAGGTAAGAAGTGTAGGCAATCTCAAAGTGGAAGCCCTTCTCCTTCATGAGCTTGCCGGCATCGAGTGCCTCCTGCTTGCCCTTCTCGGTGAGGTCTACATTTGTCCAACCTGTGAAACGGTTCTCAAGATTCCACTGGCTCTCGCCGTGGCGGATTAAAACGATTCTTTTCATTTTCGACTTGTTATTTGTATATGAAAATATTTACTTACTATTGGATGTCGGCAAGTGGGTCACTATAAATGCCGACAGTTGCCTGTTCATGCCGCAAAGATAATAAATCTTTTTCTATCCGTGACAACGCCTTGCTTATTTTTTAAGCCTTTTATGATTTCAGTTTGTCTGCATGACTCTTTTCTTGCGATTTTGAGTTATCTTTGCAACAGATAAATAGCACATTTTTATAATCCCCAAAGAAGATGAAGATATTTTGCGTGGGAATGAACTATCCCGAACACAATAAAGAGCTGAAAGACACGTTATTGAAGACAGATAGCCCTGTGATATTCCTCAAGGCCGACTCCAGCCTTCAGAAAAACGGCAAGCCCTTTTTCATACCCGATGACCTCGGGCGCGTCGACTACGAGGCTGAGCTCGTGGTGAGGATATGCAAGCTCGGCAAGACCGTGCCCACGCGCTTCGCCAACCGCTACTACGACGCGGTGACGCTCGGCATCGACTTCACCGCACGTGAGTTGCAACGCAAGCTCTCGGAGAATGGCCAGCCATGGGACTTGGCAAAGAGCTTCGACGGGGCGGCGACCATTGGCGACTGGGTGCCGAAGGAACTGCTGCCCGACGTGAGCCGACTGCGCTTCCATCTCAACGTCAATGGCTCCACCACGCAAGAGGGGTGTGCCTGCGAAATGTTGTGGGGCGTGGACGACATCGTGGCATACGTGAGCAAGTATTTCACACTCAAGACGGGCGACCTCATCTTCACCGGCACGCCAGCCGGAGTGGGTCCCGTGCATATCGGCGACTTGCTCGAAGGATGGGTCGAGGAGCGCAAAGTGCTGGAATGCAGGTGCAAATAAAACTTTTTTATCGCAAGACATAGCAGAGTGACAAGACATAGCAGAGTGGCAAGACTTCTTCACGGGACAAGGCACGTCCGCCTGTTCCTGCTCCTTTTGCTGACGTGCGCGGCATTTCCGGCTCACGCCCAGCGATTCTTCAACCTCACCTCCGACCAGGTGAGCGTCGATAGCGTCATGCCATCGTTTGCCTACACCATGCCGCTGCCAACCAACCATGGCGACTCTGTTTACACCGCCAGCATCCTCTACCCCGAGTTCATCGACATGACTCCTCTCGACCTTGAGCGTTACCGCAAGCTCGGCGGCACGGAGCCATCGTCGTTGCCCACGCTGACGCAAAGGGTGGTGACCGACCGCAAGCAGCCTATGCTCCGCATGAGCTTCTGCCCCATTGTCAAACGCGACGGCAAATACCAGTTTCTCGTGAGCTTCATGCTCAGGGTCGACAGCAAGAAGATCGACGCCAAGGCTCTCAAGGCAGCCGCAAACCATCGCACCAATGCAGTTGCCAACGCTGGCACGAAAGTCGCGAGCCATGCGCCGCAAGCCGGACGTTACGCCGACCACTCGGTGTTGGCAAGTGGCAAATGGGCCAAGATTCGAGTGCCGGCTTCGGGCGTGTATCAGCTCACTAAAAGCCTCGTGAGCCGTGCCGGCTTCAGCGACTTGAGCCGGGTGCGCGTCTATGGCTACGGCGGCAACCTGCAAGACGAGGTGCTCGACGGCTCAAAGCTTGCCTCCACCGACGACCTCAGCGAGGTTGCCACATGCACGGTGAACGGCAAGCGGCTGTTCTATGCCAAGGGACCCGTGAGCTGGAGCGACAACAACACCGGGCAGCGCACTCGCAACCCTTATTCTGACTACGGTTATTATTTCATCACGGAGGGCGACGGCGAACCTGCCAGCGTAGACTCTGCCACATTCATAAACTCTTTCTATCCCTCGCCCGACTTCTATCACAGCCTGCACGAGGAAGACGGCTACAGCTGGTACCCCGGCGGACGCAACCTCTTCGATCCCACGGCAGTGACGGCAGGCAACAGCCAGACGGTGACACTCGCGCATCCCGACGGTGCCACCACGGGCAAGTTTTCCGTGCGCGTGTCGGCTGGTTCCAATACCACCACGCAAGTCAGCATCAACGGCAAGACGGTAGGCACGCTCTCCATGTCAATAGGCAGCCAATACGACCACGGCAAAATGGCCAGTGGCACCTATGCCATGCCTGTGAACGCGGCAGGAACCGACACCGTGACCATCAAGGTGCTATCGGGCGGACCTATGCGGCTCGACTACGTGTCGGCGGCATGGGATGTTCCCATGGCAGCGCCAGACCTCAACGGCACCTTCCCCACGCCAGGATACGCGGGAGCGGTGGCCAACCAAGACCTGCACGCCGACAAGGAAATAGACATGGTGATAATCATACCAACGTCGCAAAAGTTGCTCGCACAGGCAACACGACTCGCGCAATTTCACGAGAAGCACGACGCGATGCGCGTGAAGATTGTGGCTGCCAACGAGCTTTACAACGAGTTCTCCAGCGGCACGCCGGATGCCAACGCTTACCGCAGATACGTCAAGATGTTGTATGATCGCGCGCAATCCGACAGCGACGCGCCCAAGCACCTCCTGCTCTTCGGCCCTTGCGTATGGGACAACCGAATGCTCACCTCTGAATGCAAAAACCTGGATGCAGACGACTTCCTCCTTGCCTACGAGAGCGAGAACTCGCTCAATGCCATCGACTGCTATGTAGACGACGGGTTCTTCACTTATCTCGACGACGGCGAGGGCTCCAACATCAACTCATCAAGCGACAAGCTCGACATGGGCGACGTGGCTGTGGGCCGAATGCCCGCCTACTCGGAAGACGATGCCACGACAATGGTCGACAAGACCATAAACTATGTGGAGAACCTCAACGCCGGCGACTGGGAGAACACCATAATGGTGATGGGCGACGACGGCAACAACAACATACACATGCGCGATGCCAACGAGATGGCGACCTTGCTGCAAACCATGCGCCCCGCCTACAACGTGCGCAAGGTGATGTGGGACGCTTACAACGAGGTGACGGCGGCTACGGGAAACTCTTACCCCGAAGTGACCGACATCATAAAGAGGCAACAGGCAAAAGGTGCCCTCGTCATGGACTATTACGGGCACGGCAGCGCCAGCCAGATGTCTCACGAGAAGGTGCTGACGCAGAGCGACTTCAAGGCGTTCAGCAACAAGAACCTGCCCCTGTGGGTGTTTGCCGCCTGCGACATAATGGCGTTCGACGGCGTGGAAGACAACATAGGCGTGACGGCGATGAACAACTCCAATGGCGGAGCCGTGGCGGTGTTTGGCACCACGCGCACCGTGTATGAGAACTACAACCACATTCTCAACAAGGCGTTCATGAAATATGTGCTCGGCACCGTGAACGGCAAGCCCACGACCATCGGCGAGGCGCAACGGCTCGCCAAGAACGAGGTGATAAGGCTTGGAAGCGACCCCACCGTGAACAAGCTGCAATACACCTTGCTCGGCGACCCAGCCATAGCCCTCAACCAGCCAACCGGCACGGTGGTCATCGACTCCATCAACGGCACTGTTGTTGGCGGCGGCTCCACGGCACGTGCCTACGCCGGGCAAACGGCACGAGTGGCGGGGCACGTGGTTGGCGACGCTGCGATGAAAGGCACGGTGAGCTTGCAGGTGCTCGACTCCAGGCAGCTCATCACTTGCCACGGCAACGCCAGCGCGGAGGTGCAAGACACGGTGTTCACCTTCTACGACAGGCAGAAGACCATCTTCAGCGGCAGCGACAGCGTGGCAAACGGCAAGTTCCACGTCTCCTTCGTGGTGCCCTACGACCTCAACTACGGCGGCACGGGACAGCTCCACGCTTTCGCCACAAGCGACGACTACGCTACCATAGCCCACGGCCACACCGATGCCATAGTGCTCGATGACGACAATACGCAGAAAACCGACACCGTGGGGCCAAAGATATTCTGTTATCTCAACAGCCCGGAATTTGTCAACGGCGACGACGTGAACACAAGTCCCTATTTTGTCGCAAGACTGAGCGACGACAACGGCATCAACGCCACGGGCAACGGCGTGGGTCACAACCTAGAGCTCGTGGTCGACGGCGATGCCAACATGACCTACGACCTCAACGACAACTTCGCCTACGACTTCGGGTCGCACACCTCGGGCAGCACCTATTATACCATACCGACACTTGAGCCCGGCAGCCACACCTTGCTCTTCCGCGCTTGGGACACGATGAACAACAGTTCCACGGCACAACTGAGGTTCAACGTGGTGAAGTCGCTCAAGCCAAGGATTTACAGTGTCGACGTGACGAAGAACCCCGCATCCACAAGCACCACGTTCATCGTGAGCCACAGCCTTGCCGGATGTCCTGTCGACATTACGATAGACGTGTTCGACATGAGCGGCCGACAGCTATGGACTTACCGCGAGAGCGGCACACAGGCTGGTTCCTACAGCGTGGACTGGAACCTGACCACCAGCAACGGGCAGCGACTGCAGACAGGCGTATACCTTTACCGCATACGCCTCGCCTCCGACGGCAGCCAGATGGCGACAAAATCGAAGAAACTTGTCGTGATAAACAATAATTGAGCCGCCCGGCCGTTATCATATATATCAATAAAGAATATGAGACTCAAAACATACATCGCCTTCCTGCTCATGATCCTCGCCTCACTCAACGCCAACGGCCAGGAGAAGAAAGACATGTTCAACCCCATCAACACCTCGGTGACATCGCAAACCATAGCTCCCGACGCGCGTGCCGGCGGCATGGGCGACGTGGGCGCGGCAACAGAGGCCGACGTCAACTCGCAATATTGGAACCCTGCCAAATATCCCTTTGCCATAAGCCGCGCAGGCGTGGGCGTCAACTTCACGCCTTGGCTGCGCCAGCTCGTCAACGACATCAACCTTGGCTATATCGCCGGCTATTACCGCATAGGCGACTACTCGGCTATATCGGGATCGCTGAGGTATTTCTCGCTTGGCGAGGTCGACATGGGCGATCACAGTTCCAACGAGCCCGGCATGACCATCAACCCTTACGA
Source organism: Lachnospiraceae bacterium (assembly GCA_963588155.1). GTDB lineage: Bacteria > Bacteroidota > Bacteroidia > Bacteroidales > Bacteroidaceae > Prevotella. Next base: position 10,948 of record CAVAGT010000084.1, read on the forward strand.
GATGTCGGTAGACGTGGCCTACTCGCTCATGCTCAGCGAGAAGTTCTCCATAGCCGCGGCGGTGAGGTGGATTTATTCTGACCTTACCTACGACTACACGTCCGACACGTCGCCAGGCTCGGCATTCGCCGCCGACCTCTCGCTCTATTACCAGACCAACCCCATAATAGCGGAACATGAGTGCCAGCTCGGCTTGGGAATGAACATATCAAACATCGGCAGCAAGATAACGTTTGGCGGTAGCGACAACAGCGAGTTCATACCTACCAACCTCCGACTGGGCGCGTATCTTAAATATCCTCTCGACGAATACAACGCCATTGGCTTCGCAGTGGATGCCAACAAGCTCTTGGTGCCCACTTACCCTAAGCAAAACGATGGGGAGACAACAGACCAATACCAGCAGCGGGTGCAGAAAGACTATTACGACGTGTCGAGCATAAGCGGCATCTTCAAGAGCTTCGGCGACGCGCCGGGCGGATTCAAGGAGGAACTGCAAGAGATACAATGGAGCGTGGGAGCAGAATACACCTACAACGACCGCTTCTCTATTCGAGCCGGATACCACCACGAGAGCGAGAACAAGGGCAACAGAAAATATTTCACCGTGGGAGCGGGCTTCAGGATGAGCGCCTTCCAGCTCGACGCGGGATATGTCATTGCCACGGCAAAGTCGAACCCTCTCGACCAGACGCTTCGCTTCTCCTTGACATTCGACATGGATGGCCTGAAAGACTTGTTCAAGAAATAATCCTACCCTTATAAACACGCACTCAGAGTATGTTCAGAATAGGAATGGGCTATGATGTCCACAAACTCGTAGAGGGAAGAAAACTCATCCTCGGCGGCATAGAGATTCCCCACACCCTCGGGCTTCTCGGCCACAGCGACGCCGACGTGCTCATCCACGCCATCTGCGACGCCCTGCTTGGCGCCGCCAACATGCGCGACATTGGATACCACTTTCCCGACACGTCGGCAGACACGCTCGACATGGACAGCAAGGTGATACTCTCAAAGGTCATAGACCTCATAGCCACAAAGGGCTACAAGGTTGGCAACATCGACGCCACGGTGTGCGCCGAGCGGCCAAAGATCAACCCTCACGTGCCGGCAATGAAGGCGTGCCTCGCCAAGGTGATGGGCTGCGACGAAGATCAAATCAGCATCAAGGCGACCACCACCGAGAAACTCGGCTTCACGGGGCGCCAGGAGGGAATGTCAGCCTACGCCGTGGCGCTTATCAGCACCGAATGAATCCTTCTTGCTGATTTTTCACTCTCCATTTTCACACGGATTTC
>CAVAGT010000085.1:0-12163 GCA_963588155.1 Lachnospiraceae bacterium
CCAAGCAGAGCATCAATACCGTGGGCATTGACGGCATACTCTATTTCCTTGGGTTTAAGGACAGCTATTTGGGTGAGCAGGGCAAGCTGTAGGTGGATATTATAATATGAGTAGACAACTTTGGATAGACTTGCTTCGTGGATTCTGTATGTTGATGATTGTCTTCGACCATACGGAGGTATGCTTCACGGGGAATAACATCATACCATACGAGCTATATGTGCCTGATGTCCTTATGGCTTTTTTCTTCCTGTCGGGCTATCTTTTCTACCGTCCACAGGGATTTAATGTGCGCCATAAGCTCATGTCGGTGTTTCGGTCATTGGTGATGCCTTATTTCATCTTTGTCACTCTCCTTGCCCTTCCAAAGGCTTTTCTGCATGGCAATGCTGTCGTGGTTTCGACAATGGCATGGCGGATTGTGTCTGGTCAGGAGTCGTGGTTCATCTCTGCTTTGGCTGTATGCGAACTCGTGTTTAGCCTTATCCTTTGGCTTACAAAAGAGAAAATGCCTGGCTTAATGGTCTTTCTCGTTGTCGCAATGACATTGAATATTGTAGTAGGCTCAGGCAATATGCTGCTTGTGACAGACTATTGGCACATTAATGAGGCTTCTATATCCTTTATATTCATTATTTTTGGGTATTTATGCCATAGATATTGTAGATTGCTGTCTTTTCATCTTAGAAAAGGAAAATATGCCATTGCCGTGTCAATGTTTATCGTGGCGTTATTGTGCATGAAATGCTATACTTATGGGCATTTAGAGCATTCCGTGGCTGTTAATGTGCTTGTTTGGCCACGTGGTTCATTGTTGTCGGTCAGTTTATCGGTTATGTTGTTGTTTATCCTTTTCAGCAGGATTCCGCAAGGACAGATGCATAATGATAATGTTGCCGTTAATGCTCTGTCATGGGTAGGCCGCCATTCCCTTGTTTATTATTTCTTTAGTAGTGGCATTCCAACGGCATTGACCATTGCATTGGCGAGGGCTGGTTATGTTTACCAGGGTCACCATTGGGAAGTGATACCGATATTTTTTCTGAATACGCTTATCATCACGGGCGTGGTGTGGATAGTTTATCGTTATTTTCCTTGGATGACAGGAAAGCGGCGGCAACTATAAAGATAAATGGCATGAACGGAGACTTGAAACGTGTCTCGCCGTGTGAAATGAGAACCAGGCATAAAGACCCTGCGATAATGATGAATAATGGTAAGAACGCTTTTCTGTATTGTTTGCGTAGAATAAGTGTATATGAACTAATAATGGCAAGAATAAGTACAGCCATGTAAGCTATTTGATTTAGCAAGGTAAACCATTGAATATCAGATAGGGAACTTATGCTGTGCAGTAAATCTCTTATTGGTAAAGTGACATGATTGTTTTCTGCCTTGCTTTTGTCTTTTAGAAAAGCTGGTATATAGTCATTATCCTCATAATACATCCAAAATAACCTTCCTGGTATTTTCTTGATATATTCTGTTTTGTGGTTTACGAGCCATTGTAATGAGCGTTTTTTCCAAATGTCAGCACATTGAAATGCCGTAAGATGTTCTCTACCCTCTATATAGCGTGCGGTGCCTTTTGGATAGAAATCATCTGTATATACTATCTTGGTACTCTTTTCGTAGGTTGTAGCTGCAAAGTTGAACCAAACAGTAGTTGGCTGTGTGACAAAATAGCCAGTCCGGTGCCAACAAGACAAGCCTAAAAATATTGTTATGCAAGAATATGAAGCTATTATTGTTGTGTATCTTTTAATGATATTTTCTCTTTGATACAATAGACAAAAAAATAAGGCGGAACCTATGTAAATAAGTGAAATAGGCCTTATCCAATTAGCAATAGCAAAGAGTAAACCTGCAACAATCCATATTTTCACATTGTTGTATTTAAGCATGAGGTATAGGGCTGACAAAGCCAATGACACTGATGGTATTTCTGATAGCAATGTAGTGCTTTGTCCCCAGTTGTTTGGGTAAATGATGTATAGCAAAATGGATAATATACCAGTATTGTGGTCAAAAATAAACTCTGTCAGGCGTGCAATGATATAAGCCGTTAATGCTTTCAAGACGCACATCAATACCAATAATGGATATATGCTTTTGAATAGCCACAGAGAAAGGGCTATGAGATTTATTTGGCCTATATTCCAAATGAACGGTTTTCCGATTATGGTAGATATAGATGGATAAGGTTGGTGGTCATTGATAGCCTGAACGGCATATTCTATATAACCATTACCATCATTGGTAGGTGTGTAGCCCACCAAAAGTAAAATGCCTATTAGAAAGAGAAAGTAGGCTATACTTAGTTTACAATAGCTATTTTGCATACTACTCCTTTATCACCTTCACTTGTTGCTATCTCAACCATGTAAACACCACTTGCCACACGTTTGCCGTTTAGGTCTAAACCGTACCATTTGTATTGTCCGTTGCTGGCAGTGCCTTCATTTACCAGTACGCCGTTGCTTGTAACTATCTTTACGGTTGCACCATTTTCCATTCCTGTAATGGTAATAGCCCCGGAATAGCCTGGTCGTACAGGATTGGGATAAGCCCATACGTTGTTTTTAGTCATGCCGTCGCTGTTATCCACGAAATTTGAAGCGTAGGAACACAAACCCTTGTCTGTGCCTATGTATGCCGTATTTTTATTATTGTCAAAAGTAATGGATAAAACGTTGTCGGAAAGGATTTTACTGTTTGATGTAGTGAAATGGGCAAGTGTGGTTATGTTGTCTGAATCGATGACATAAAGGCCATTTCCGCTTGTCCCTATCCATTTTCGGTTGCTTCTGTCAATGGCAATGTTTTTTATATTCACCCCATTAAGTAGATAATCGGCATAGTTGGTACCATCATTGCGTGGCACTTTTATTTGTGTAAGAATAGGAAAATTTGCGGTTATTTGATCAGATTCCAGCATGAATATCCCGTTGTTGGTTCCTAACCACATATTATTATTGTTGTCTTCGGAGATACATTGGAATGAAGTAATTGACAGTGTGCTGCCATCTTCATTGACAAAAGGCTCTACATAGTTGTTGATAGCATCTTTGTCTGCTTGATAAGCATAAAAAGAAGGTATTTCCCAATGATTATTGACGAACCATGTAAGTCCACGACTATCTGTCATTAGTCCTTGCATTTGCCCCAAGCTTTGTGGAGTATCAAAGAGATATTTAAGTTTCATGAGTGAGCTTTGTTCATGCGACACCCATTGTCCGTCTTTGGTGTATTCCAAGATTGACTGTGTTGGTGCCTGACTGTTGAGTGCCCATAGGTTTCCGTCTTTGTCGTACATCACGCTGAAAACCATTTCATAGTCTTGACTTTTCTTGTCAAACATCTCTATGGGCGAGTTCTTGTGGTTCCACAGTTTTATGAAGTTTCCGTTCTCAAATTCATAGATACCGCTTCTCGTTCCCGCCATTACATGATTTTCATCTCGTGGGTCAATGTCAAGGCTCATCACGTCTTGGTAGTTGATGCCTGTAGAAGAGGCCATGTCGTCTTGATAAACAGTCCATTTGTCATTATCAAGTACCTGCAAGCATCCTGGTTCATAGTTGAATACACCACCGCAGCTGTAGAGTTTTCCGTTGTGCATTTTCATGAATCCGAAGTGGTTGTATTTGGGTCCGTCGGGTTTTACCTTGTTCACAATGGTGAGCAGGTCTGCGTCAATGGTCTTGGGTCGTGCCGTGAAATTACCAATGCGTATCCATTGGTTTGGGTTGAGGAGGTTTGAGGTGAGTTCCGCGCGGTAAAGACCATTCGTGGAGCTTGCGGCATAGATGTATCTGTTGTCTGTGTAGCAATAGTCCACGCGGAAGCCGAGTTGGTAAGTGTCGGTAAACGATTCCTTTGCCACGTTGAGCCTCACTATCCCGAAATTGGTGGAGATATAAGCGTCGTTTCCATTGATATCCACACTGTTGATGGTTTTATCCGCGGTCATCGACGTGTTCATGTATGCCGGCATGTTCACCACATTGCCGTTCTGTGAGAGTAAGTCGATGTTGTAATCAGCGTACACTATGACAAGCTTCTTCGCGGTCTTGCACCATGCTATGTGTGATATTTCACAGTCGGAGAGCACCGTGGTCTTGTCGTAGGTTCTCACCTCATGGTCTTGTGTGTCGTAGCTGAACAGTCCGCCAGAGGCGAGAACATAGAGCATACCGTCGTTGGTCTGTTCTATCTCCTTTGGCTCGTAATAGCTCAGGTAAGCTTTCCATTGAGCTGACGCTCCACAAATGAAGGCTATCCAAAACAAGGCACACAAAAGAATTCTTCTTCCTTTCATTGCTTATTATAAAGGTATACTTATAACAACGTATTTACGCGAAAAGTATTGCTTCCGCATCCACTCAGTCTACTAATATTATTTGTCCACGAAAGACATGAAATGCATGAGAAATGAAGGTCTCAAAATTTTGTCTATTCAATGTTTTTCGTGGACAAAAAGTTTTCGTGTACGTTACTATATTAGTGGATTATTCTTCGTGTATGAGCCAGTCGGCGAGTTTTTCCACGGCCTTTGCCCTGTGGCTTATCTTGTTTTTTACCTCTTCCCCGAGTTCCGCAAAGCTCTTGTCGTAGCCCTCTGGGATGAATATTGGGTCATAGCCGAAGCCTTCCGTTCCATGCTTCTCATGGGCGATGCTGCCTTCCACGATGCCCTCGAAACGATATTCGCGCGAGCATACTGGATTGCCGCCTTCCATCTGTATGAGCGATATTACGGTGCGGAAACGGGCCTTGCGGTTGGTGTTGTCGCCAAGCCTGTCGAGCAGTTTTCTCATGTTGGCCTCGCTGTCGTGGTCGGTGCCTTCAGCGTAGCGTGCCGAGTGAACCCCTGGCTCACCGTCGAGCGCGTCAACCTCAAGCCCCGTGTCATCGGCGAAACAGTCTATATGATACTTGTCGAATATGTATTCTGCCTTTTGATGCGCGTTGGCTTCCAAGGTGTTGCCAGTCTCCGGAATATCCTCATGGCAACCTATGTCGGCAAGTGAGACAATATCAAACGTTGGCCCGAGAATCTCCCGTATTTCCTGGAGCTTGTGCTGGTTGTTTGTCGCGAAAACTATTTTCATCTATTATCTTTTCGTTTGTTTTATCTTTTTTGTTCTTTGGCAGTTTCACCTTCACATGGTCGAAGCCCTCGCCATATACGCCGATGACTGAGCTTTGCGACACAAAAGCGTTAGGGTCAATCATCTTTATCAGTCGGAATATCGGCGTGCTTTCACTCTTGCGCGCAAGTATGCAAAGCACTTTCATTTCCTGCCCCGTGTACCAGCCGTGACCATCGAGAATGGTAACGCCACGGTCGAGCTGGGTGCCGATGGCATCGGCTATCTCCTGACTTTTCTTTGAGAAAATCATGAACTGCACCGACTCGCGGCGCACGTTCATCACGTGGTCGAGCATGAAGTTCTCCACGACCATGGTGCACAAGCCGAACATGACCTTATGCACCCTGTTTATGGTGTCGCCAAACTGAGGGAAGAACATACAACTTCCGATGATGCACAAGTCGATGGCAAGCAACACTTGGCCCAGCGAGAAGTTGTAGTACTTGTTTATCGATGCCGCTATTATGTCGGTGCCGCCCGTGGAGCCGTTGCTTAGGAAAACTATGGCAAGGGCAGAACCAGTGAGCATACAGCCTATAAGTAGCGACATGAAGTCTTGGTTTTCTCCCAATATCTTGATATAGTGGCCGTTGGCATCCATTGGCATGAGCCATTGGGCAAACCATAGCATGAAATACAGCACGCTGATGGCATAGATGGTCTTCATGAGGAATTTCACTCCCAATACCTTCAGACCCACTATCAGCAATGCTACATTGATGAGGAGATACATGTTCTGGATGGGGAAACCAGTGGCGTAATAGATAACGGCCGATATACCGGTCACTCCTCCAGTCACGATCTCATAGGGAAGAAGAAAAAGGGTGAATGCAAAGGCATAGAGGGAAACGCCAAAGGTGATTCCCGCGTAGTCTTTGATCTCGTTGAATATTACTTGCTGGTTAATTGTCATTTTGCTTAATGATTAATTGATTAAATAATCAGACCCCATCAATCATCAGTGGCTTACTTCACCACGATGTTTATTATTCTCTTTGGCACCACGATGACCTTCACTATCTTCTTGCCATCGGTATACTTGGCGCACCTGTCGTCGGCAAGCGTCTCCTTCTCGATGGTGTCCTTGTCGGCATCGGCTGCGAATGTCTTCTGGAAACGTGCCTTGCCGTTGAAGCTCACGGTCATCTGCATCTCGTTCTCCACCAGATACTTCTCGTCCCACTCAGGCCACTTGGCGTCGCACACTGTGGTTGTGTTGCCCAGCTGGTGCCATAGCTCCTCTGCGATATGCGGGGCGAAAGGCGCGATGAGCACCACAATGTCGGAAAGCAACTTGCGGTTGTGGCACTTCTGCTGTCCGAGCTCGTTGACGCAAATCATGAAAGCCGAGATGGATGTGTTGTATGAGAATGTCTCAACGTCTTGCGTCACCTTCTTGATGAGCTTGTGAACGCTCTTCAGACTCTCTTGTGATGGTTCAGCGTCGTCTACGAGGTTCTCGTCGGAACGGTTGTCCCAGAACAGAGCCCACAACTTCTTCAAGAAGCGGAAGCAACCGTCTATGCCATTGGTGTCCCAAGGCTTGGATGCCTCCACGGGACCGAGGAACATCTCATACAGGCGGAGAGTGTCGGCACCATAGTCGCGCACGATGTCGTCGGGGTTAACGACGTTGTACATCGATTTCGACATCTTCTCTATCGCCCAACCGCACTGGTATTTGCCTTCTGCGCCGTCGGTCGACTTGCTGCCGTCCTCGAATATGAACTCAGCGTCCTTATACTCAGGGCTCCAGTTCTTGAAAGCCTCAATGTCGAGAATGTCGTTCTTCACGAGGTTCACCCAAACGTGGATAGGTGTCACGTCGTTGTAGTTCTTGCGCTGTCCGAGGCTCACGAATACCGGCTTGTCGGCGGTGGAAAGCTCGTTGGCACGATAAACGAAATTGCTTCGTCCTTGTATCATGCCCTGGTTCACGAGCTTCTGGAAAGGCTCTTCCTCGCAGCTCACTCCGTAGTCGTGGAGGAACTTGTTCCAGAACCTTGAGTAGATAAGGTGACCCGTGGCGTGCTCGGTGCCTCCCACGTAGAGGTCAACGTGACGCCAATATTCGTCCACGTCCTTGGCAACGAGAGCCTTGTCGTTGTTAGGATCCATGTAGCGAATGTAGTAGGCTGAGCTGCCGGCGAATCCAGGCATGGTGTAGAGGTCGAGCGGGAACACGGTCTTGTTGTCAATCTTAGAGTTCTCCACAACCTTGTTTTCCACGGTGTCCCAAGCCCACACCTTGGCTCTTCCCAATGGTGGCTCACCGTCTTCGGTTGGCTTATACTCCGTTATCTCGGGCAGTTCCACGGGCAGACACTCCTCGGGCACCATCTTTGGTATGCCGTTGTCGTAGTACACGGGGAACGGCTCGCCCCAATAGCGTTGGCGCGAGAATATGGCGTCGCGCAGACGGTAGTTTACCTTCACGCGGCCTATGCCTTTCTCGGTGACGAATTTCTTTGTCTTGGCTATGGCCTCTTTCACGGTGCAACCGTTGAGCGTGAATCCGTCGATGCTCGCGTGACCCTCGCGCGGTGAGTTCATCACGATGCCCTCCTTGGCGTCGAAGCTCTCCTCCGACACGTCGGCACCCTCGATAAGCGGTATGATGGGCAGGTTGAAGTGCTTGGCGAAGGCGTAGTCGCGGCTGTCGTGGGCAGGCACTGCCATGATGGCTCCCGTGCCGTAGCCGGCAAGCACGTATTCTGAAATCCAGATTGGAATCTCATCGCCCGTGAAGGGGTTGATGGCGTATGAGCCACTGAACACGCCCGTCACCTTGTGGTCGCTCATGCGGTCGAGCTCGGTGCGGCTCTTCACGTAGTTGAGATATGTCTCCACCTCGGCTTGCTGGTCTGCCGTGGTAACCTGTTTGACGTAATCGCTCTCAGGTGCAAGCACCATGAACGTGACGCCGAACATGGTGTCGGCGCGTGTGGTGAAGATGGTGAACTTCACGTCGGAGCCTTTCACGTCGAATTCCACTTCGGTACCCTCCGAGCGTCCTATCCAGTTGCGTTGCGTGTCGGATATGCTGTCGCTCCACTGCACGATGTCGAGACCGTCGAGCAAGCGCTGAGCGTAGGCCGACGTGCGCAGGCACCATTGGCTCATCTTTTTCTGCACCACGGGGAAGCCGCCACGTATGGAGACACCCTCCACCACCTCGTCGTTGGCAAGCACGGTGCCAAGGCCGGCGCACCAGTTCACCATGGTCTCGCCCTTGAAGGCTATGCGGTAGTTCATCAAGGTGTCGCTCTTCTGCTTCTCGTCCATGGCGTTCCACTCCTCGGCGGTAAACTGCAATGTGTCGTCGGTCTGAGCGGCGTTTACGCCCTCAGTGCCCTTCTCCTCGAAGTGCTTGATGAGCTTGTCTATCGGCTGCGCCTTCTTCAGGTCGTTGTCGTAATAGGAGTTGAACATCTTCTCGAATGCCCACTGCGTCCAATGATAATAGCCTGGGTCGCAGGTCTTCACCTCGCGGTCCCAGTCGAACGAGAACCCTATCTTGTCGAGCTGCTCGCGATAGTGGTTTATGTTCTCGTTGGTGGTGATAGCCGGATGTTGTCCGGTCTTTATGGCATACTGCTCGGCGGGCAGGCCATAGGCGTCGTAGCCCATGGGGTTGAGCACGTTGAAGCCCTTCAGGCGCTTGTAGCGCGCGTAGATGTCGGAGGCTATATAGCCAAGGGGATGGCCCACATGCAGTCCTGCGCCAGAAGGGTAAGGAAACATGTTGAGCACATAATATTTCGGTTTTTCGGGGTCTTCCGTCACCTTGTAGGTCTTGTCGTCAACCCACTGTTTTTGCCATTTCTTCTCAATCTCTCTGAAATTGTAATCCATTGCTTTGCTAACTTATTAATTTCTAAGTGCAAAGATACGAAGAAATTGGGGAATAGCAATGTCGCGCCGCGGAAACGTTTTTATAAATATGAAAGTTTTATATACTTGCTTTGGCCGTGGCAAGTATTAGCTTTTGCCTGTTACAGTTGTCCAGCCTCCACTTGCCTCACTATGCGTTCGGTGATGCGGTCGGCGCCGTTGGGGTCATACGACTTCTTCAGCGAGGCTCCGAAAATCCAGGCGAACGACTGGTAGAAGCCGGCGCGGATGGGGCCGAGAAATGCCTTGATGAGGTCGTAGGATGAGTTGTTGCACTCGCGGTCGATGAGTTTGATGAGCAGTTTGCCCTGCGAGTAGGTGAGCTTCTTCACGCGAGGCGTGTATTCCTTCTTGATGTCTTGCTCCACCACTTTCATGTGCTCGTCCTTGGCTTTCTTGTTGGGCAGAAGCTCCAGATACTCGCCTGTCTCAATGATGATGCGGTCGCATTCCTTGGCTATGGGCAACACTCGCTTGATGTTGTATATCAAGCGGTTGTAGGCGGCACGCTGGCGCGCGCTCTTGAACTCTGGTTGAGGATACACCCAGATGTTGTTGAGTTCCACATATTGTATGGAGTCGCTGCCCTGCTTCACCTTGCCAATCTTTACCATTGGCACGAAAGTGGGGTTGTCCATGTCTACTTCCCTGTCCTCCGGCTTTGCGTCATTGTTGTTTTGAGCCATGGCGAGGATAGGAAACGCAAGTAGCAATATGATAATCAGTCTTTTCATCTTGTATCGCTCAACGTGCCGCAAAGTTACAACCTATTTGCATAACGAGTGCTGAAAATACTATTAAATAAAATGAATAGGCGACATTTCGTTTATTGTCATGCGTCGCATACATGGCATTTCGGGAGCAAAATGTTACCTTTGCACAAAAACATGATCCATGTTTTAAAAAAATGATGATGAGTATGACAGAATGGGATAAGATGCAAGAGGGCAAAGTCTACAATGATTTTGACCAAGACTTGTTCAACCGCAGAGTAGAGGCGAAAAAACTCTTTCGTGCTTACAACCGCACCGAGGACCATGAGGTGGAAAAGCGCTATGACATAATGCGTAAACTCTTCAAGGCGGTTGGCAGAAACGTGTGGATAGAGCCCGACTTCCGTTGCGAGTTCGGCAAGAACATCACCATCGGCAATGACGTTTACATCAATTTCGGTTGCGTGATGCTCGATTGCGGACAGATACACATTGGAGACAACACCTTGATAGGCCCCAATGTGGGATTGTTTTCTGGCAACCATACCACCGATCCTGAGGAGCGCGCGGCTGGCGGCCTTATACCCAAGCCCATCACTATAGGAAAGAGGGTGTGGTTGTGCGGCAACGTGAGCATTGTGCCGGGTGTCAGCATAGGCGACGGCACCATCATAGGGGCTGGCAGCGTGGTCACCCACGACATTCCGGCGGGAGTGATAGCGGCAGGAAACCCTTGCCGGGTATTGCGTGAGATTACGGAAAAAGACAAGGTGGGCTACAAGGCAGCAGAATGACACAAACAGGGCTGCTCGTGCGCAACGTCACGGGCAGCCCTTGTCGTAAAAACATAAACCCTTTTTTAAAAAGTCTTGTCACATGTTTGTGGCAAGTGGTCGTTGCTGGTGATCTACGGTGATGCGCCAAAACGACAATCGGCTTTGCACTGAAAAGCCGTTGCCTTTTCAGTGCAAAGCCGTCGTCGTTTCAGCGTAAAGCCATCGTCATTTCAGTGCAATGCCGAAACGCCTTTCTTATAAGCTTTTACGGAGGTGAAAAGTCCCCTACTCCATCATCTCCCCTTGGTAAAGGGAAAATCTATTTGACGAGTATCGTCTCGGAAGCCGATTTCAGCCCCTCTGCTTTTACCGTCAGTTTCGCCTTGCCTGCTCGTCGGGTGCTGCGAACCACGATGAGCGCACGTCCCTTCCACGTCTTGTGGGTGGAATCGCCATAAGGGTGACCGCCCACCAACTTCCCATTCATATCAATGTTTTAGTTAGTTTTTTCCTAGCATTTTAAGAACAGCTCCGCCACGCACTTGCTCTCCGTCATCTTCGCCGCGAAGCCGTAGGCCTACTCCACCTCTTTCCAGTCCACAAGTCCCTTGCCTTGTTCGTCCAGCTCTACGGCTAAGGCGATGACCTTGCGCTTGTCCGCCTTGAAAGGTTCGGCATATTGCTTGGCTCTGATTTGCTGCTCGGCAGCGGCGAGACCGCCGTTGTTGGAGAGCTTCAACTCCAGCACATAGATGTAGCGGGTCACTCCTACCACCATGTCTATCCTGCCAGTGGAAATCATTTTCTCCACTTCCACCCGGCAACCGATAGCGTTGAATATTGTACTCATGACGAGGCGGTAACGCTCCTCCATGTCCATCGAAGCGAGCTTCTTGTTGCTGTAGGGCACATCGGCGACCAATGCCTTCAGGCATTTCTTGGCCTCGGGGAGTTTGCCGAGCTGCAGGGACAAGAACAGGTTTGCTTGGGTAGACTGGATGTCTGCGCTCCTTTTCAATGTGAGTGTAGGCAGTACGATTTCGTAGAGTGCCTGGCGAATCTCATGGTTGGGGATTCCTAAGAGGTAGACCCCCGACTGATAGTCCTTGATGGTGAGGTAGCCTGACTGGTATAGAAACAGTTCCGCTCCTCCTCCCGTCACGTCGGAAGTCTCGGCTATGACCCCCAACAGGGAGCTATGGTCGAAGTTCTTCAAGCGTATCTCCATGTCATCCACAAACTTAGGGAGTAGGGAGGTAGCACCCGACGAAGCCCAATAGTTCTTTGTTTCTTTGTCTGCCAAGGCGTTGATGAGACTGAACGGATTGAAGACATCCACCATGTTGTGGCGGCTGAAATGATAACCGTCATAGTTGGCTTTCAACTGATAGACCGTTTCTTCCTCAGTCCATCCGTTTGCCTCACCCATTGCCTTGATCTCGGGCATGAAGTTGTCGGTAATCTCTTGCTTGGTGATGCCGCAGATGGAGGCGTAGAGACCGTCGAAGCTGATGTTGCTGAGGTTGTTGAGTACGGAGAAGAGCGAGATTTGCGTAAACTTGGTGATGCCTGTGATAAAGACAAACCTCTCATATTTGTCGTCAGACTTTAGGATGGCGAACAC
>CAVAGT010000086.1:0-12040 GCA_963588155.1 Lachnospiraceae bacterium
CAAGGAAGGACACCCATTGGCCAAGAAGAGGATGAAAGAGTGGAAAGATGAATAGACTGAGAAACAACGAAATATGTTAGGAGCAATAGTAGGTGACATTGTTGGCTCGAAATACGAGTTCAACAATACGTTTGATTATAACTTTGAGATGTTCGGCGAGGGAAGCGACTTCACCGACGACACCATTTGCACGGTGGCAATAGCCGATGCCGTGTTGAACCAACGGAGCTACCAGGATAGCCTGCACGATTGGTGCCGGCGCTATCCGTCGCCCAAGGGAGCGTATGGCGGAAGGTTTGCCGCATGGGTTCGTTCTGACATTCCTCAGCCATACGGCAGTTTCGGAAACGGCTCGGCGATGCGAGTATCGCCCGTAGCCTGGCTGTTCGATGACTTGTCGCAAGTGCTGGAGGAGGCAGAGAAGACGGCACTCCCCACCCACAACCATTCAGAAGGCATCAAAGGTGCCAAGGCAGTGGCGCACGCCATCTGGCACTTCCGCCAAGACAAGGAGGCTGACAAGGCATTGGAGGATTTCAAAACAATCGCCCGAAGCTATTACGAAGACTTCGATACGAGGGAATATCCCAGGGGCGTGTTCGACGAGACCTGCATGGATGCCGTCCCCTTGTCCTTCCACATCATAACCCAGTCGCAGGGGTTCGAGGATGCCATCCGCCTCGCCATATCCCATGGCGGCGACAGCGACACCATTGGTGCCATCGTCGGCTCCATCGCCGAGGCACGATATGGCATTCCCGAGGCAATGAAGGAGAAGGCTATGGCTTATCTCCCAGCCGACATGAGTGGAATCTATCGCCAATTTGAGGAGAAGATGAAAAATAAGTAGTAAGAATTTGGTGGTGTGTACCCATAGATTGACTACAGGAGTAACTATCTCTGCTGAATTACATTTTGTAATCGAGCAGGTATAATAGCAGAGGGCTGCACGAATCTTTACCGTGTAGCCCTCATTTGGTTTAGTCATCCACTTGTAAGTGATAGTAGTTTGTATTTGCCTTCCTCTTACATGCGGTATCGCAGTGCAACCACATCATTCTTTAGTGATAGCATTGCGTTAGTCTGCCTTACTGTTGTCATTTCTCGAAATAGCACCCTTCCGCCACAGGGCGATCCATGGACCTGCACTTGTTGTATCGCTCCCTCGCCCTGTTCTCCTGGGCGAACATCTCCCGAGTTCCTGCCTCGTCTTCTGAGAAATGGAGGTGGTTGTCGATGCCCATGCCCCTGGCGATGGACTCCACGTCGAGGTCATCGGTGCCGATGAAAGTAAAGGTCCAGTTCTGCTTCTTCAGCTTTGCTATGAGGTTCTTTATCATCTTCAGGCTGTACTCCTCGCTGCAGTTCTCCTCGCCGTCGGTGATAATTGTTACCAGCACGCTGTCCACCTCTGTAGTCTGGGCGTTCACCTTGGCGATGCCCATGCCGATGGCATCGTATAGCGGCGTGGCACCACAAGGATTGTAGTCCTTGGAGCGGAGAGGGCGAGCGTGGTAGGCTGTCTCGTTGTCGTATATCACGTTCTTATGGGTGCTGTCAAAGGTGATGAGCGTCACGCGCTGCTCCAGCTGCTTGTGCGCCTTCTGCATTTTCTGGATAGTGGCAAGCGTCTCGTTGATGCCTGCAAGCGCCTGACTTCTGATTACGCTCATGCTACCGCTCTCGTCCACTACCAAAAGATTGAATACTCGTTTCATGCTTTGTTTCTCCTGTTATTTTAATTGTTCAACTTATAATCCATGCCCAGTTGGTAAACCAACCCTTATATCCCTTATAAGAAGGTTGTAGGGAGAAAATTAAGCAGTAAGACTAAATCTTTAAAACACGCTTCCATATAACGAGTTTCTACATAAATCTATCCACAATCAACCAGTTCTGCCCCGTTGCGTCTTTCTAAATAATATTTAACACGTGAATGCCGTATTATTTTTATATTTTAGTTGTCATTCTCAATTATTTTTACTTACTTTGCAAAAGACTATAAGAAACAACAACTAAAGACACATCCATATGGCAAACTCTGAAGTAACACCAAATGTTTGCGGTCTGAAGCGCGAAGACTTTCAGACTACAGTGAATGGCAAGAAGACAGATCTCTTCATCTTGAAAAACAGCAAAGGCAACGAAGTTGCCATTACCAACTATGGCGGCGCCATTGTAGCCCTCATGGTTCCCGACAAGGACGGCAAGATGGCCAACGTCATCATGGGCCACGACAACATCCAAGATGTCATAAACTCGCCCGAGCCGTATCTCTCAAGGCTCATCGGACGTTTTGGCAACCGCATCGCCAAGGGCAAGTTCACCTTGCACGGTAAACAATACCAAGTGCCTGTAAACAACGGTCCTAACTCCTTGCACGGCGGCAAGGACGGCTTCAACGTAAAGGTTTGGTCACCAGAGCAGATGAACGACCAAGCACTCGCGCTGAACTACGTTTCCCCTTATGGCGAGGAAGGCTACACGGGCGAATTGAAGGTAACAGTGGTATACACATGGACCGACGACAACGAGTTGCACATCGACTATCTTGCCACGACTAACAAGAAGACCATCGTCAACCTTACAAACCACGCGTTCATATCATTGGCAGGCACGGCAGACCCTACCCCTTCCGTCGACAACGTAGAACTGCAAATCAATGCCGACTTCTATCTCCCGATAGACACTGTATCCATCCCAACGGGCGAGATAAGGAAAGTGGAAGGCACTCCTTTCGATTTCAAGGTTGCCAAACCAATAGGTCGCGACATCAACGCCAACGACGAGCAAATAAAGAATGGCACAGGCTATGACCACTGCTACGTGCTCAACAAGAACGAGGAAGGCGAGCTTTCATTGGCAGCAAAGGCACACGAGCCTGTAAGCGGCCGTACTCTTGAGGTGTATACCACGGAGCCAGGCGTACAGCTCTACACCGGAAACTTCCTGTCTGGTTTCAAGGGCGCACATGGAGCCACTTACCCGGAGCGCTCTGCTTTCTGCTTAGAGTGCCAACACTTCCCAGATTCTCCAAACCGTCCTTATTTCCCGTCGGTTGTGTTGAATCCAGGAGAAAGATACAAGCAGACAACCATTTACAAGTTTGGGGTAAGCAAATAAACGCTCCGTAAACTCAACCAAGACTTAACATTTAACCATATTTTAAATTGACCATAACTATGCAGATAGATTTCGTAAGAAGCCGTTTCCTTAAGCATTTCGATGGGGAGACAGGCAACGTCTACGCCTCACCAGGTCGTATCAATCTCATTGGTGAGCATACTGACTATAATGGTGGATTCGTATTCCCTGGAGCCGTGGAGCAAGGCATCATGGCAGAGATTCGTCCTAACGGACAGAAGAGCGTGAATGTCTATTCAATAGACTTGAAGGACATGGCTCACTTCTCGCTTGACGATCCTAAAGGCCCTTCAGCAACATGGGCACGTTACATTTATGGTATCTGCCGTGAGATGATGGAACGTGGCGTTGACGTGAAGCCTTTCAACGCCGCCTTCGCCGGTGACGTGCCATTGGGAGCAGGAATGTCGTCGAGCGCCGCATTGGAAAGCTGCTTCGCCTTCGCGCTCAACGACCTTTTCGGCGACAACAAGGTGTCGAAGTGGGATCTCGTGCTTGCCGGACAAGCCACTGAGCACAAATACATTGGCGTGAACTGTGGCATCATGGATCAGTTTGCCTCAGTCTTCGGACAGAAGGGCAAGCTCATGCGTCTCGACTGCCGCAGCCGTGAGTTTGAATACTTCCCATGGGAGCCAAAGGGCTACAAGCTCGTGTTGCTCAACTCAAAGGTTAAGCACGAACTGAAGGGTTCTCCATACAACGACCGCCGCAACTCATGCGAGAATGTAGTAAAGACTTTGAACGCCAAGTTCACTGACCGCCATTTCGACACGTTGCGTGATGCCAACTGGGATGACCTTGAAGCTGTGAAGGCCGAGGTCAGCGCTGAAGACTACAAGCGTGCTCACTTCGTTCTCGGCGAGGTTGACCGCGTGTTGGCTGTCAGCGATGCTTTGCAGAAAGGCGATTACGAGACAGTGGGACAGAAGATGTTTGAGACCCACTACGGCCTTAGCAAGGAGTATGAGGTTAGCTGCGAGGAGCTCGACTACCTCAACGACCTGGCAAAGGAGAACGGCGTCACTGGCAGCCGTATCATGGGTGGCGGCTTCGGTGGTTGCACCATCAACCTCGTGAAGGACGAACTTTACGACAAGTTCATCGAGAATGCCAAGGCAAAGTTCAACGAGAAGTATGGCCACGAGCCACAAGTCATCGATGTCGTCATAGGCGATGGCTCCCGCAGAATATGCTAACACGTTTTTTTGACATATAAAGACACGCCCTCTCCAATCTTTTGTTGACAGGAGAGGGCTTTCTGTTTATCTGCAATGCCTTGTTTTCCGGCATAACCAACTTTAACAAATCTTCATTTCTCCATGTTGGCGTTATCACTTCTTCTTTCCATCGTAGCACAACTGCTTCCTCAACACCATTTCTCAAGCATCCCACCAGGCAACTACAGCGGCATCACTTGGATGGGAGGCGACAAGTATGCCGTGGTAAGCGACAAGTCGCCAGAGGATGGCTTCTTCGTTTGGACGCTTGACATAGATTCGGTCACTGGCGAGGTAAAAGCCGCAAAGAATGAGGGCTTCCGCTCTGCATCCCGCCCTAATCGTGACGGCGAGGGCATTGCCTTCAATCCACGCTCTAACACGATATTCATTAGTGGAGAAACGGACAATTACATAAAGGAATACGACTTAGACGGCAAGCTGACAGGCAGGGAAATCCCCCCTACCCTACTTTTTCAGCAACTTCCCGGAAACCTCGGACTTGAGGCATTGAGCTACAACGACTCCACGCGCCTGCTCTGGACGTGCAACGAGAGTGGGGAGATATGCATACAAAACTATAACCTTGACCTCAAGCCCCAAGACCACTATGCCTACACGCTCGACGCGCCCATTGGCGACAAGGCAAAAGCACAATTCTATGCTCACGGCATAGGCACGCTTTGCGCCCTCGACGATGGGTCACTGTTGTTGCTTGAAAGGGAGTTTTACGTGCCACACAAGAAGATTGGCTCATTTGTCAACTGCAAACTGTTCCATCTCGTCCCGGGCAAAGGCGACAAACAACTCCTCGCACAGTGGCGCACGTCGCTTACTCTCACAAAGCGAAACATAGCCAACTATGAGGGCATGTGTCTTGGGCCAAAACTGAGAGACGGCTCGCGTGTCCTTATTCTCGTGGCAGACTCGCAAGACCAGTACGGAGGTGTCTTAAAAGACTGGATCAAGACCATCCGTCTCTACTTATAGACAAAGCCTTGCATTAGCTTAGTCTAATAGGTCCCCATAAAGCTCCTGTTTAAGAATCGCGGAGAAAGACCTATGGATTGGGAAGCATGGCTCCAGCGGTTAGCGAAGCATGACCTATAGCTTGCAAAGGATGACCTATGGCTTGCAAAGGATATAGCAAACCTTGTCTTGAAAGTTCCTGCCATTTGAGCCGTGCATCACGCCTTGGTTGATGATGGAGAAACACAGACGATGACCATTCGCCGCGGTGCAATAACCACACAAGCTCGCTATGCCCTCAACCGTACCAGTCTTGGCATGCACATTGCCGCGCGTGAACTGTGAGCGCATGCGCTTTTTCAACGTGCCGTCAACGCCCGCGATAGGAAGCGCCGGCAGCAAATGGTTATAAATATTCTGGTTCTCAAAGGCATAACGCAGGAACTTCACTTCCAACTCAGGCGACACATAATTGTATAGCGACAAGCCACTACCGTCAGCGAGACGATAACGCGAGGCGTTTAGCCCAAGGCGCGTAATGAGTTGCCTCACGATGTTCTTGGCATCTTTCGCCGAAGCCGGACGGTTGCCCGTGGAAGCCGCGATCTGATAATACATTGATTCCGCGTAAAGGTTGTCGCTCTCCTTCATCATCCGCATAAGCACCTGGTCAATGGTATGGAAACGGCTCACTATGCAATAGGCATCCTGCGGCTTACGCTTTTCCGACACGTTGCCAATGAGCGTTATGCCCGCGCTATGGATGGCATCGAGAAACTTGTCCATGAAAATGTCCTTACGCTGAAAGACCAATGGCGAAAGCACGGGGTTGTCATCGTCCCAACACCAGCCTTCACCGAGCCTGTCGGCATCCTTCATGGAGCAGTCGGCATAAAGGTTGCCACGGATGGTGTCCACGCCCATCTTGCGCAACGCCTCTGCAAAGGCATGCATATCGTCACGATTGAAACGCGGGTCAAATCCGCCCACGCAATACACGTCTCCGTTGAGCGTCGTGGAATCCACCTTGCCGGTGTAGCACAACTCCGTCTTAAACTGGTAACTTCCGCCAAGGCGGTCGAGAGCGGTGATGGCGGTGATGGTCTTCATCGTTGAGGCGGGACGCATCATTTGCCTCTCGTTGTGCTTGAATATGGCTGAGTCGGCATCGAGGTCGTAGACCATGATACCCACTTGCGAGGTCTTGAACATGTCGCTCTTGAGCAGCTGCTCTATCTCCGCCTGGACGTTCTTCGGCCAAATCAAGGTATCGTTGCGATGGATGAGCGAATCAGCCCATGTCGAGTCGGCCACAAGGGTCGTATCGTTATCATCGTTGTCATCAGCCACATCAGTCTGCGCCGCCACTGGCAAGACCGCGAAAAACAACAGCAACAAGGCATACAACTTATTCAGCATCGCAATCCCCCTTTTCCTTTTTAAGCGCGGCTACGAATGCCGCCTCGTTAACTGGCTGCACCGACACCATGGCATCGGTCGCTCCATAGGTAATGAGCAGATAGCGCACGAGACCGAAGACCGAAGTCATGGGGCGGCACGAATTAATCTGGCTTATCATGATGACCTTTGTCTTTGAGAGCTTGCCATTGTCGATAATAAGCTTTCCGTCGGAGATGACATATTGGCTGTGCAGGGTTCTCTCCGTGAGGATAACAAGAAGGAATGCCATGAGAAGCCCCACGATGACATTCTTTATCCAAAATGCGTAGACGGCAAGCAAAAGGAAGAGCACTATGCCACATACCGCGCCAAGTGTCGTCCTATGATGAAATGAACGGGTCATGAATTCAGTAAAAACAATCTTCATCTATTGATATGTGCAAAGTTACCACTTTTATTCGAGCTTTTTAGGCTAAAACTTGAAAAATGCTTGTCAACATGTCACAATCCAATTACCTTTGTAAAAAAAACGCACTTTCTTGCCGGTTTCTGTAGTTTTCTGGCAAGATGGTGCGTCTAATGTGTGTAAATAATCTTAGGAAAGATGACAACTGACAGAAAACACCAAGATGAACGGCAGTTTGCCAAACTCGTCAACGAGCAGAAGAGCACCATCTACACCGTGTGCTACATGTTCTCCAACGACGAGGATGAGGTGGCCGACCTTTTCGAGGACGTGCTAATCAATCTTTGGAAAGGCTTTTCCTCTTTCGAGGGACGCAGCGACCTTCGCACATGGGTCTATCGCTTGAGCCTGAACACCTGCATATCCGCCGACCGGAAGAAACGGAAGAGAAAGACCGTGCCACTGAGCATGGACATTAACCTCTTTGAGGACAACGACGCTGACACTCTCCAGGTGCAGATGCTGCGAAAGCGCATCACCAAGCTCGCTCCCTTCGACCGTGCCATCGTGCTGCTATGGCTCGAGAACATGAGCTACGAAGAAATAGGCCAAGTGGTGGGCATCACCGCAAAGAACGTGAGCGTGCGCCTCTACCGCATCAAGGAACAACTCAAAAAACTACAATAATCATGAATACACAAGACATCAACCAATTGGAGGAAATGCGCTCGCAAATGGCCATTCTCCAAAGCAAGCTCAATAAGGAAACCATCATCAACGAGCGCCTGCTGCGCGAATCGATGAAGCACAGCTATTCAAACATCGACAATTACTTGAACCTGCAATTGTGCCTGTTGCCAGCGATCTTCATCGGCTTCCCGCTGCTCATATTGTACTTCGGCCTTTCGTGGTACCCTGCCATCTTCCTTTTCGTCATAAGCATTTATGCCGTGATTTTCGACAGGAAGATAAACCGCCTGAAAGAGGACGCCTTTGCCTCCGAGAACCTCATAGGCACTGCCTTGCGCCTGCAACGCGCCAAGAAGCTGAGCTTCTACGAGATGTGGATCAATATGCCGCTCGTCTTGGTGTGGTTCATCTGGTTCATGATAGACTTCGCGCAACACTTCATGCACGATTTTACCTCTGTGCCCCCTGAGGCATTGGGAGGCATCATCGGTGGCTTGATTGGCGCGGCTTGCGGTTTCATCTACGACTTCAACCAATACAACAAGCAACAGAAAATACGCCAACAGATTATCGACCAAATCAACGAGTTGAAGGGCGAAGAATAGCCTCGGCACGCTTCACCTGCTCAGCCGATGGCACCGGCACGTCGCCAAGGGTATATCTCAACCCAAGCTGTTCCCACTTGTACACGCCAAGCGTGTGGTAAGGCAACACCTCCACACGCTCCACGTTGTCAAGCGTGTCGATGAACGAGCGCATGCGGCGCAGATGGTTTTCATCGTCGGTGACGCCGGGCACGAGCACATGGCGAATCCACACCGGCACACCAAGTTCTGACAAGCAACGTGCGCAATCAACGATGTTCTCGTTGGCGTGACCCGTAAGCCACTTATGCCTGTCGCTGTCGAGATGCTTCAAGTCGAGCAGCACGGTGTCGGTGGCTTTCATCAGTCTCACGAACTTACCGAAAAACGGCTCCTCGCGCGTAAACGGCTGAGCCGCCGTGTCAAGGCAAGTGGTTATGCCACGCCGATGGGCCTCCTCGAAGAGGGCCGTCACGCCGTCTATTTGCAACAACGCCTCGCCTCCGCTCACGGTGATGCCGCCTTCCTTGCCCCAATAGGCACGGTAGCGTTCCGCCTTGTCGAGCAGTTCTGTGACAGTTATCGTCCCGTCGCTCTCGTCCGCGAGCCGCCACGTGTCCGGATTGTGACAATAGCGACACCGCATGAGGCATCCTTTCAAGAATATGATAAAGCGAATCCCCGGCCCGTCTACCGAGCCGAAGGATTCCACTGAATGTACTACCAGCTTAGAGTCGCTCATGGGCCTGACGCGCGATGACATCAAGTTGCTGCTCCCTGGTGAGGTCGATGAACTTCACCGCATAGCCGCTCACGCGGATGGTGAAGTTGGCATACTCAGGCTTCTCGGGATGCTCCATGGCATCCTTGAGCTTGTCCACGCCAAACACGTTGACGTTCAAGTGGTGGGCACCCTTGTTGAAATAGCCGTCCATCACGCCCACGAGTGTAGTGGCGCGCTGTGCCTCGTCGTGTCCCAGGGCACTTGGGCTGATGGTCTGAGTATTTGAGATTCCATCGAGGGCATACTCGTAAGGGAGCTTCGCCAGCGAGTTGAGCGAAGCCAGCAAGCCGTTCTTCTCAGCGCCATAACTTGGGTTAGCGCCTGGTGCGAGCGGCGCGCCGGCCTTGCGACCATCGGGCATGTTGCTCGTGTATTTGCCATACACCACGTTGGATGTAATGGTAAGGATAGAGGTCGTGGGCTCAGAGTCGCGGTAGGTGTGGTGCTTCTTCACCATGCCGATAAAGGTCTTGAGCAACCACACGGCTATCTCGTCGGCACGGTCATCATCGTTGCCGTAGCGTGGGAAGTCGCCCTCGGTCTTGAACTCCAATGGGAAGCCCGTCTCGTCGCGGATAATGTTCACCTTGGCGTATTTGATAGCCGATATTGAGTCAACCACATGCGAGAAGCCCGCTATGCCCGTGGCGAACGTGCGGCGCACGTCGGTATCGATGAGAGCCATCTCGGCTGCCTCGTAGAAATACTTGTCGTGCATGTAGTGGATGAGGTTGAGCGTCTTCACGTAAACGGCGGCAAGCCACTCCATCATGTCCATGAACTTTGGCATGAACTCCTCGTATGTCAGCACGTCGCCCTCTACCGGACGGTATGCCGGTCCCACCTGCTCGCGTGTCTTGCTGTCCACGCCACCGCTGATGGCATAGGTCAGACACTTGGCAAGGTTGGCACGCGCGCCGAAGAACTGCATCTCCTTGCCGGTCTGTGTGGCGCTCACGCAGCAGCAGATGCTGTAGTCGTCGCCCCAAACAGGACGCATCACGTCGTCGTTCTCATACTGTATGCTGCTGGTCCTCACGGAGATAAGTGCGGCGTATCGCTTGAAGGCCTCTGGCAGACGGCTGCTGTAGAGCACCGTGAGGTTTGGCTCGGGCGAGGGTCCCATGTTCTCCAGCGTGTGGAGGAAACGATAGTCGTTCTTGGTCACCATGTGGCGACCGTCCTGGCCTATGCCGCCAACCTCCAACGTAGCCCACACAGGGTCGCCTGAGAAGAGCTGGTTGTATGACGGTATGCGGGCGAACTTCACCATGCGGAACTTCATCACCAGGTGGTCGATGAGCTCCTGGGCATCCTGCTCCGTAAGGGTTCCCTCGTTGAGGTCGCGCTGTATGTATATGTCGAGGAAAGTGGAGACACGGCCTACCGACATTGCCGCGCCGTTTTGCGTCTTCACCGCGCCAAGGTAGCCGAAGTAGAGCCACTGCACGGCCTCGCGCGCGTTTGCCGCGGGCTTTGATATGTCGAAGCCATATTGCGCCGCCATGTCTTTCAAGCCCTTGAGGGCCTTAATCTGCATAGACACTTCCTCGCGCAAGCGTATCACGTCGTCTATCATCTCGCGCTCGCCCATGTTCAGGAGGTCGTTTTGCTTCTCCTGTATCAGGAAGTCGATGCCATAGAGCGCCACGCGACGGTAGTCGCCCACGATGCGGCCGCGACCGTAGGTGTCGGGCAGGCCCGTGAGGATATGGTTGTGGCGAACGCGCTTCATCTCCGGCGTGTATGCGTCGAACACGCCGTCGTTGTGGGTCTTCACATAGTTGTGGAAGATGTTGTGGAGCTTCTCCGAGGGCTGGTAGCCGTATGTGGTGCAAGCCTGTTCCGCCATCTTTATGCCGCCGTAGGGCATGAAGGCGCGCTTGAGGGGCTTGTCGGTCTGCAGGCCAACCACCTTCTCAAGGTCTTTTGTCGCCTCGTTGATATAGCCGGGACCATAAGCGGTAAGACTGGAAACCACTTCCGTCTCCATGTCGAGAACGCCGCCCTTGGCACGCTCCTCTTTCTGCAATTTCTGCAACTCGCCCCAAAGAGTGTCGGTAGCCGCGGTGGGCCCAACGAGGAAACTCTCGTCACCACTGTACTGGGTGTAGTTATTCTGAATAAAATCCCTAAGATTGATTTCTTCCTTCCATTGTGTGCCTTGGAAGGCGCGCCATGCGTTGTTCATAAAAAACGTTTTATGTTGGTTATTAAACTTTAGGCGTACAAAGTTAGTATGTTTTTCTCTAATAACAGAATTTTTGACCAACAAAAGGGAAAAAATGACAATTTGTAGGTATCAAAGGGTGGCCGCAGTGACTATCAACGCATATTGCCACAAGTGGGTGAAACAACGCGAAATCGTGCCCCTTCGGCTTTACAGTGAAAAGGCATCGGCATTGCACTAAAATGAAATCGCCTTACCACTGGAAAGGCAACGGCTTTCCAGTGGTAAGGCGATTGCGCTAAGACAGGGCCGCAAAACGCGGTGTTTCCTGCTTGTTTTATCAGTCTACGAAGCGCCTTAGTATGTCGCCATACTTGTCTATCCTGCGGTCTCTGAGGAAAGGCCACCAGCGCCTCACCTGCTCAGAGCGTCCGAGGTCTATCTCCACCACCTGCTCACGCTCCTCGTCGTTGGCGGCACGGAACAGGAGCTCGCCCTGAGGCCCCGCCACGAAACTGGAACCCCAAAACTGTATGCCACCCGTCTGACCACTCGGGTCGGGCTCGAAGCCCACGCGGTTGACGGTTATCACCGGCAAGCCGTTGGCCACGGCATGACCACGCTGCACCGTTGCCCATGCCTCGCGCTGACGCTCTTGCTCCTCCTTGGCAT
>CAVAGT010000087.1:0-11975 GCA_963588155.1 Lachnospiraceae bacterium
CTCCTTATCTCCTCTTCCATGGCTTTTCCTTATTTTGTCGCTAAGTTACGAAAAATATCCGAGAAAACGGTGCCTTATATGCCTTATTTAGAATATGTTTTGCGAGAAGATGGCCTTGCGCACGTCTTCCTCGTGGTCGTAGATGAAACGTGCCACGATGCTGGAGAGGATGGACGATGTGGTGAGCGAGAGGGGGTATTTCAGGCGGTCGAGGATGTTCTTGAGCGCCGGGTCGATATAAATCGTTGCAGGACGGCCACCGCCTGTCTTATACTGCTTGGCAAGGTCGAGGAAGAGGTCCCAAGAGTCGGCGGAATCGTCTTTCTGAATGCGGTAGGTCTTCATTGTGTTCTCCTTCTGCGGCCTTCCGCGACGCTGACCCTCGTCATCGCCTTCCTCGCGCTGGCGTTCGCCACCGATAATCTTGTTGGCGCGAGCGTCGGGCGTGCCTTCGCTAACGGCCTCACCATTCTGAGCCTCGCCAGACTGTTTGTTGTCGTCAGCGGATGCATAGACAGCCGGCTCATCCACTACCCTATCAGCAGTTGTTTTCGGCTGATTGTCAACTACTTGCTCTTCCGCTTTAATCTCTTCTTGTTCTGCCTTGACGGCATCTTGCGCATTTCTCACGCCCTGCGCCCCACCGTCTTGAAGGTCTCTAACCAAGTCAGCCAAACTTCCTGGCAATGTCACTCTCGTTTTATTTGTTTTTGCAGCCATAACCGTATATTTTATTTTCTTGTTTTCTTATATTAATATGTGCAAGGATAGATATTTATCTATATATATGTTTATATGTTTATCAATCCCTCATGCGCCTTACCATGAAGTCGAAGGCAAGTTTGACAGCGTCGCGCTGAGATGCGGAAATCTCCATGGTGTTGATTCGCTTGAGCGAGGCGCGAGCCGTGATGCGCGGCGTAACGGCACCCAGCTGCTTGAAGATCGCATCGGTCTGTTTCCACATTCTCAGCTCATCGGCAGTACCAATGCGCACGTCAATGCGATTTGGAACGAAGAAGAGCTTAGCGCTCATGGATGGGGTAGCGGCACGGAGGGCGTTGATGACCTGAACGAAGGTGCCTGTGGAGTCGAGCGTCTTCTCCTCATACTCGTAAGGACAGATAATGAAGTCGGCATTGGTGAAAAGGGGCACCAAACCGTCCTCGGAAACATTACCCGGAGAATCGAAGAGTACGAAGCCTTCGGTGTCGGCAGCCGAGTCCATGAGTTGCTGCATCACGTCGGGAGCTTGAACGTCGAAGTCCTGAACCTCGTAAGGTGGGTCTAGGGTAGGGTAGAGCTCCATGTCCTTTTTGCGCTGCATCTTGATGGTCTTCTGCAAGTCGGTGTCGATGACACAAACCTGCTGCTTCTTCCAAGCGAGATAGTTGGCAAAGAGAATGCAAAGCGTCGACTTGCCAACGCCACCTTTTTGATTCGCGAAAACGATCTTCCTGTTCCTCATGTCTATATTTATATTTTTCTTTGTTACAACATCAAAATGTTTAAATACGCATTTAAAGATTCACAGATATAAATAATTGCAATCGGCTTTATATATTCATTCTTTTATATAAGTCTCTTTACACATTATTATATATAGACATCTTCATGCGATCACACATTCAATGCATTAAATAATTACATCTGCAAATTTAAGCATAAAAATATAAGCGTGCAAATATATTGAGTAATTTTTAAAGAAAAAGATAAGAAAATATACCTTTTTAGGTTTATTGAAATAGTTATTTGGATAGATATAGGTTTAGTTATACTTAGGCTTATTTATTCGTAACGTTTTTTATTCTTTTATTTCTTTATGTGTTTATATTTACTGCGTTATGTTTGTTTCTTTATTTGTATGTTTATATATTTAATCTCAATTAAAGCATATCGTTATATATTTATATAGTTATTGATTGTGGAGACTTATTATATTTAGGTATATTCTTATATATTTGTATAGTACGTTATTTATATAGGTAATTATTTATGTTGTCTGTTAAGGTTCTAAGCTGCAGCAAATTAACAGTAGTTTTAGGCTAAAATCGATGATTTTATCGAAAAATGATAGAGTAGGGGAGTAGCTGATTATAGAGTCAGGGAAGTAAAGGTTAAATATATACGTATTTGTTTATAGTCGTATTTACTTATGTTTTTGGCTTTGTATATATATGTATATGTAGGGGTTCGTGTGTTTATATATTATATTTGCTATATACGTGTTTATTTATTTGTTGGTATATAGATGTAGATTGTTATTTGTTTATTGGTGTTTTTATGTTTGGATATGTATATTTGCTTTTTAGATTACGTATTTTTTTATATATGCGTATTTTAATATATATAAACGGCTGTTGGGTATGTTAATATATAGTTGTTTCTTTATATATGGCGTTTTTTATATATGAAACCGAGTTATTTTTGTTTATTTATTTATGGGTTTGTTTATATATAGGTTTTAATATATGCGCAAGAAGCGAAAAAATATGTTTTATAAGATTATTACAGGTTGAAAGCGGACAAAAACAAGCCAGCGAAGCCAAAAAAAGACAAAAACACTAACTGCAGGGTAGGGCAGGAATAAAGAAGAACTTAAACAAAAATTTTTTCCAGGAATAGTTGTCAATATAAGGTATCAATAGTATCATAGATTAGTAGGGCCTCGTAACTTATTGATACACAATGGCTACACACCTACTCCGGCGACAAATTGGGAACATGCCGCGACAAATAGGGAAGGTTGGTGCGACAAAAAGGGAAACTCCCGGCGACAAATAGGGAACAAATAAATGTTAACGGCGACAAAAAGGGAAACTCCTGGCGACAAATAGGGAGGTTGTTGGAGATTTTGTGATAATATGTTTACAAAAACACTATGTTTTGATGCTTTTTCGCTGATCAGCTGCTGTTTTTGTCGTTAATTTATGTCTCAAATAGTTATGTGTAAGTTTCTCACAGTTAGAATGTTATTGTATATGTGCGACAAAAAGGGAAATTCTGTTTTTTGTCGCTCTGTCAATGGTACGACAAATTGGGAGAATGCTGAATATTGTTTACTTTTTATGCTCAATTTTCCTCAATTTTTGCTATATTGTTAAGCAATACACGCCTGAAAATCAATGTCTTTGCGGAATCGGTTTTACCATAGCTTTGATATGCCATCGACATAGCAATGGAATGTCGATGACATCCTATTGAAAAGCCGATTACTTTTCAGAGCTATGCCGAACGCCACGAATTTGCCGTATTTGGTGACCATCGTTGCTACTTCTTGCGCGTTTTCGCACCCATTCCTGTCTTTCACAGGATAAAGTGCGACACTTTCAGGAATTGTTCCTCAAATTGGGTAAAACGGGTCTGGTCAGTCTCGAAAACCACGAATTTGAAGAAATTTTGCGCGAAAGCAAAAAAAAAGCTCAATTTATTTGGTTATTTCAAATAAACTCTATACCTTTGCACTCGCTTTTCGACCAGAAGCCTATCCGAAAGATAGTTTGGAGAGATGGTAGAGTGGTCGATTACACCGGTCTTGAAAACCGGCGTACCGAGAGGTACCGGGGGTTCGAATCCCTCTCTCTCCGCATAAGTCAGCGTAACGAGTTGAAAACAACAAGTTACGCTGATTTTGTTTTTATACGTCGGACGAATTTTTTGGCAACAATAATTGATATGCTCGCATGGATTGAGCTTATGCGACAAATGCGAAAAATAACCATTATACTTAATTACTGCTCAAGGAAGAACTAAATATAGCTATTACAATCATGGGACAAGATATAACAGACAGATTCAAAGGTTGCCTGTACGGCCAAGCCATCGGCGATGCTTTGGGACTCGGCACCGAGGGAATGACGGATGAGGATATGGCATGGAAATATCCCGACGGTTTGCAACATTACAATCAGATATTCCAAGACCGCCACAGGAAACGCTGGAAGATTGGCGACTGGACGGATGACACCGACATGATGCTTTGCATAGCCGACGCGGTCATTGAAGACAAGGGTGTCAACATCTTGAATGTCGCCAAGCACTTCAAGGCTTGGGCACAAGGCACCCCGATGGGCATCGGTGAAAACACATACAAGGTGCTGATGATCAGCGATTACACAGGGAAGCCGTTTGAGGTCTCCCAAATGGTATGGAAGATGAGCAAGTATCGGTCTGCTGCCAATGGAGGACTGATGCGCACTTCCGTGGTTGGTCTTTTCCCGAAAGAAGTGAAGGCTTGTGCCGAGAATATCTGCCGACTTACCCACTATGACCCAAGGTGCGTGGGTTCTTGTGTGATTGTCTCCGAATTGATACACGCGTTAGTTTACGGAGAAGAACCTCCGTCACGGTCTCAGATGGACAGCATTGCCCGGCAGTATGACTTTGCCATATGCGAGTACATAACCAAAGCGTGGCACGAGCGTGACATTAAGAACCTGATGGTTGATGACTGCATGGGATATACGTTGGTGACACTGTCCGTGGCACTTTGGGCCTATTGGCACGCCAGCTCGTTTGAGGAAGGACTGCTCGCCGTGGTGAATGCCGGAGGCGACGCTGATACCAACGCAGCCGTGGCATGTGCCATACTTGGTGCGAAGTATGGATATCAGTCTATTCCTCAAGAATACACCGAAGGACTCTTATACCGAGAGCAATTGGATAAGACAATCAAAAAACTTTTGGAAATCTGTATAAAGAAATAACATCGCTTTCCGTCTTGTCTTATCCCCTTGCCCTTGAAATAGAATATGCGATGATGCACCGGCAGGTATTTGCCACTCTTGGCAGCCATGCGCAAGGTGTTCCGCTTCGACGCGGCATTCAAGAACGTTCACGGTTGCTTAGGGTGCGACACATGCAACAAGAAGGCTGCCCTTCTGCTCTCCATGGCCGAAGATACTGTAAAGATAGAAGAGAAAGAAGTAGGCATGAGCTATTCCGATGTGGATTTCCCCACAATCCTAAGGAAACGCGCGCACGGGCAGCGCAAATCGCCTCGGATTTGGACAATCCATAAAGAAAAGAATGCTTTTTTGAACGAGAATGAAAGTCAAAGACGGGGGGCTTTGCGGTGAAAAAAAGGGTTCTGTGTTGATTTGTGTGGGTGGTTTCCTTTCTCACATTTCATTTCCCACACGGATTAAAAAGATTTTAAAGATGTCGGCTTTGCCGATTACGCATACCATAAAGCTTTGCATTTAATTTATCACCGTGTAGCCGCTTGCGGCGTAGCAATCTTTAAAATCTTTTTAATCCGTGTGAGAAATCAGCATGGAGAAATATAATGTGGTATTCTACCCACACAAGTCAGCATAGAGCCGAAAAAAGGCCATTGCCCGGGAATCTTGCAAATAGAAAGTTGATAGGGCGTTTCGTGCCTTCCCTTCCATGTGAACCGCCGCTTTTTCAAACCCTTGTCGCATGATGTTTGCACGATTGCTTGCAAAACGTAAGTTGGAAAAGACGGAAAAGGAATCTTTGGGCGGTTTGGAAGGGTGGAAAAGAGGAGGGAGATGTTAAAAAAGTATCGAAAAATTAATATTTCCTTTCATAAATGAAAAAAAATGTCTAAGTTTGCAATATGCTTTAAGATACTATTACACTATAACACCTTTGACGTTAACGATAGTAAATAGAAATACTTCTTTTATTCAATTAAATATTTAGTCTATGTCAAAACGAGTACAAACAGTCGGCATGCTGCTCGCACTCACTTCAATGGCCATTGGGGGGGGTAACTCAGCTTTTGCTGGCACAGTGACCTCTGTCAACGAGGCGCAAGACGTGAAACAAGACGCGCAATGCAAGGGTGTCGTGACCGACGCCACAGGTGAGCCAGTGATTGGCGCAACCGTGTTGGTGAAAGGCAAGACAGGAGTGGGAACCGTTACCGATATCGACGGTAACTTCACTCTCAAGAACGTCAAGAAGGGTGAGACCATCCGTGTCACCTACCTTGGCATGACCCCAGTGGAGGTCGTGTACAATGGCGCGAACCTCGCCATTACCCTCAAAGACGACTCCAAGGCCCTCGACGAGGTGGTGGTGACCGCCCTCGGCATGAAGCGCGACGCCAAGGCCCTTGGTTACGCCATGACAGAGCTCAAGGGCTCTGACCTCAACGCCAACCTCATCAACCCCGTGCAGGCTTTGCAGGGTAAGGTGGCAGGTGTTGAAATCAACGCTTCCGACGGTGGTATGTTTGGTGCCTCCAAGATCTTGATCCGTGGCGCCTCTACACTCAACAAGAACAACCAGCCTATCTACGTGGTCGACGGCGTGATCCTCGACAACGGTGTCGTGGAGAACGATGCCGACTGGGCTTCGGGCGCGCAGAACTACGGTAACGAGCTGAAGAACCTCAACCCCGACGACTTCGAGACGGTGTCGGTGCTGAAGGGTGCTGCCGCTACCGCGCTTTACGGCTCACGCGGTCTTAACGGTGCCGTGGTCATCACCACGAAGAGCGGCAAGGGCCAGAAGAAGACACAGGTCAACTTCACCCAGACGTTCGGTTTCGACAAGGTGACAAGCCAGCCCACGCTGCAAAACGAGTACGCCGAGTCGTTCTTCTACAACTCGTCGCCCACCAAGCCGTTCAACATGAACGACCTCTATTGGACCAACTCCGACGGCTATGCCTCATACAAGAAGCTCTACTCCCTGGGCGAGACTGGCACAGCCATGGGCCCGTCGTTCGAATACCTCCGCAACAACGCCAAGGACGGAAAGATAGAGATGTACGACGGACAGCTCTATACCCCGGAGGCTTACGAGAACAACTTCAAGGACGCCTACAACACGGGCTTCTCTACCAACACCAACGTGTCTATCTCTGGCGGCAACGAGCGCACGTCGTTCTACACGTCTCTCTCTTACCGCTACAACAACGGTACGTTGCCAAACAACGACTTCCAGCGCCTGAGCGTCTTGACAAAGGCTTCTCACAAGCTGACCGACAAGATCGAGCTTGAGGCAAGCATGACATACGCCAACTCGAAGCCACGCAACGCCCAGATAAACCTCGGCGACTATTTCGTGAACGGCACATTCGACCGTATGTACAACGCCAAGTACTATCGCGACAAGTATAAAGGCAGCCATGGCGGTCTTGCCAACACAGAATATGGCGACGAGTGGGGCTATGTTAGAGGACGCGGCGTGTGGTGGACCATCTGGGAGAACGAGTACTACCAGAAGGAGACCGTGTTCCGCCCAGACCTCAAGCTCACATGGCAGCTCACCCCATGGCTCAAGTGGGTGTCAGAGGGCAACTACAACTATTACATGGTGCATTCAGAGACCAAGAATCCAGGCTCAGGCTACTACAACCAGGGTGGCTACTATGGCACAAGCCAGAGCCGCAAGGAGCAAATCAACGCAAACACCAACCTCATGGTCGACAAGCAGATCAACGAGGACTGGCATGTCAGCGGCTTCCTGCGCTATGAGTTCTACAATGGCCGCACGTCGTCTATAAGCTCTGGCACAAAGGGCGACTTCATCGTTGCCAACCAGTTCTTCCTTGCCAACGGCTCTGACGGCTACGAGACAACCGCAGGCGTTTCTGGCACGAAGATCATGCACTCGGTGGCATTCCAGGCTGGCGCAAGCTGGCGCGATCAGGTCTACCTTGACGTGACCGGACGCAACGACTGGTCTTCCGCCCTTATCTACGCCGACGGACATGGCACCTTCAGCTACTTCTATCCTTCTGTCAACGCTTCTTGGCTCATCTCCAACACGTTCAAGTTGCCGAAGGCCATCAGCTTCTGGAAGGTGCGCGCCTCATACGCACAAGTGGGTAACGACTGCGACGCATACTATATCAACTCGTCTTATTCGTTGCAGAGCTACACCAACAACTACGGCAAGGCGTTCTCAACGGTGCTCCCAAGCACGTTCTACAGCCATGACCTCAAGCCTGAGCGCAAGAAGTCGTGGGAAATCGGTACCGACATCCGTTTCCTCAACAACCGCATCGGTCTCGACCTCACATATTATAAGGAGAACACCACCGACCAGATCATGACGGTGTCCATACCTTACGCTTCTGGTTACAGCAGCGCCCTTATCAACGCCGGTAACATCCAGAACGCAGGTTTCGAGGTTGCCCTCAACACCACGCCCATACAGACAAAGAACTGGCAGTGGGACTTGAACTTCACATGGTCGAAGAACAACTCAAAGATCGTGGAGCTTTCTCCTCTCTGCGCCGACTACATCAAGTTGCAGGGTGACCCAGCCTACGGCAACTACCGCATCGGCTCCGTGGCTAAGGTTGGCGGCACCTACGGTTTGCTCATGTCAGACGCTATGCCAATGATCGACGAGGAGTCTGGTCTCCAGGTCCTCAACATGGGTTACTACAACGCTGGCTATCACGTGCCTACGGTGAAACGCTCGGGCGTGGTGCAGGAGGTTGGCAACATGGTGCCTGACTTCCTCGGCGGTGTCAACACCTCTATCCGTTGGAAGAACTTCACGCTCTCGGCAAGCTTCGACATGCGCTTCGGCGGCAAGGTGGCTTCCTATGGCTCACGCTACGGCACGGCTTACGGCTACACCAAGACTTCTCTCGCTGGCCGTGGAACCAAGAACGGCGGCTTGACCTATACGTCTTCATGGGACAAGATCTCCTACGACGACGGTGTCATACCAAGCGGTATCGTGCCAAAGGGTACGGTGATCAACCAGCCCGGCGGAGGCACATATACCGTCGGCACAGGCGCTTACTCATCGGGTGAGACCTATGCGGAGCTCCTGAAAAAGGAAAAGGTAGACTATGTTCACGCGGCAGGTTGGAACTACTTCCTCAACTCTTGGGGACAGGGCGTGGTCAACGACAGCTGGTTCACAACGCTCAACTACATCGCCTTCCGTGACCTCTCGCTGTCTTACATGTTCGACAACAAGATTGCCAACAAGATAGGCGTGCACAACCTCAGCATCACCGCCGCTGGCCACAACCTCGGCTACCTGCTCAACACCATGCCCAACAAGGAGAACCCGGAGGCCGTAGCAGGTACGACAACGGCAGAGTTCCGCATGCGCCAGTTCTCTGGTGTGACATCAAGTTTCACTTTCACCCTCAGGGCCACCATCGGCAAGTAAGACAAGGGCGAGAACGAAACAACGAGAAGTTACAATCAATTAATAAACGACATGAAAATGAAAAAGATATTTTCCGTGTTATTTGCCGGATTGGCTGCCCTGTCTTTAGGCAGCTGTGCTGATGACCTCGTGGACACCAACATCGACCCGGCAAACGTGACCAAGACACTGCCGGAGGGCTTGATGACGGCGGCAATAAACGCTTTCCAGCCCAACGACTACCTCATCTGGTATTACAACGTGTCATACTTCAACCACTGGAGCCAGATGTGCGGCGGCAGCTACTCGAGCGACTACACCGGCCAAACCGAGAACGGCGGCCAGGGAAGCCAGTATGTGGCAACGCTCAACTACCGCAACAAGATCCAGGAGTATATCAACAACACCGGCAAGGTGGAGAACAACGGCTTCCTCGCTGTCACTGGCGTGCTGACCATCTATCTCGGCATCTTCGATACCGACATGTATGGCTCCATTCCTTACACGGAGGCTTGCCACTACGACGACAAGGGCATACTCACGCCTAAGTATGAGACCGTGGAAGAGCTCTATACCCTCTGGCTTGAGGAGCTCGACAGCTACATCAAGATGTTCCAGGCCGACAACCTCCTTTCCTTCAAGGTCCAGGACGCTGCCTACGGCTGCGACTGGAAGAAGTGGGCAAAGCTCGCCAACTCTCTCAAGCTGAAGATTGCCGCACGCCTCTACAACAACGACCCCACAAAGGCAATGCAAATCGTGGAGGAGGCTGCAAGCAACTCTGCAGGCTTGATGACCTCTACCGACGACGACTTCCTCTTCTGCAAGGCCACGGCCAAGTCGTCGGGCAGCGACGACTACGTGTATGGCACCGGCAACGGCATTCTCTCGCCATCGGCTTCAAGAAACGTGATGAACTTCATGCTCGGTTCCAAGGACCCGCGCGTGCGCTTCATCTACACCAAGAACAGCTTCAACTCATCCGTGGTGCAGGCTTATATCGATGCCGGTCGCTACAAGGACCTGCCTACCGAAGTGAAGGCCAACGTCGTGCTCGACGAGAATGGCAACTTCAAGGAGTGGGGCGGCATGGGTGAGCCTTGGGTGCGCTACACCTCTTTGCCAATAGTCTTGGACGCCAAGGCGCAATACGACGCAGGCAAGATGGATTCACTGACATACTCTGAGTTTTACAACCCTGGAACGCGCTATATCATGGCAATAGACGACAACCACCAGAAGAGCTACTCACCGTTCAGCTACTACTCAACGGAGATGCGCAAGGGTCGCGACGACTTCCAGCTCCCGACGGTCATGACGAAGACGGCAAGCGGCATCGACATGAACGTGCTGCAGGACACCGACGACAACCCGCTCTACTGCATGTATCTCACAGCCGGCGAGGTGAACCTCTATCTGGCTGAGTTCGCTTGTCTCAAGGGCGGTGCCATTGGCGGCAAGAGCTATCAGGAGTGGTACTACGCCGGCGTGCGCGCCTCGGTGCAGGAGTTTGACAAGCTCGCCAAGTCAAACAAGATTCCTTACTACTACGACGAGGGCAACCCTGGCATCTACTCTTACGACAAGTTTGAGAAGTCCATCGCCTTGCAGAATGGCGAGATCGACGCCATGCTCGCCACCGACAACGTCAAGCTCACGGGCAGCAAGTCGGCAGACCTCGAGAAGATCTATCTCCAGCTGTTGATGCACTTCAGCGAGCAGCCCGACGACCAGTATGTCACGGCACGCCGTTCTGGCTATCCAAAGGTTGGCTCTGACCTTCTGCCTTACGTCAAGTTCGACGGCATCGCCCTCTCGGCCATCCCACGTCGCTTCGTGGTAACCGAGCCTACCGTAGACGACATCATGCACGACATCGTGATGAAGGCTTACGAGGACGAGGGCTTCAAGACCTTCGGCACCAACAGCCAAGGCGTGCAATACAACAGCGGCAACGCGCCTCTCAACGTGGAGCGTCTCTGGCAAGACAAGAACGCGCCGCAGTGGGGTACGCCAAACCAGTAACGACAAATGAGGGATAAGCAACATTATTCCTGAACAAAGCAAGATAGAGGAGGGGAGCGGTCGTCGCCCCCTCCTTTCTTGCTATAAGCATGGTTCATTTTAAAAGATAAACACCAATATGAGACTGAAAAGAATTCTTGTTTTTGTCGCTTTCGCCGTTTCTTCCGTGCTGGCAGCGTCGGCACAGGGCGAGCGCATTTTCCTGTTCGACAACTTTGCCGCGGGGCTTATCAAGTTCAAGTCGGGAGCCGTGAACGCGAGCAAGATGAACTACGACGCCAACAACGGCAAGATGTATTTCATGCAGGGCGAGACCCTCATGGAGCTTACCGTGCCTCAGGAGATCGACACCATACGCTTCGGCGAGCGCAACTTCGTGGGCCGCGATGGCGACTTCGTGGAGCATTGCACGCTCAAGCACGGCACCGTGGACATCTTGTGGCGCATCCACAAGGTTCACGAGGGCTACGTGGGAGCTTTCGGCCAGACCGCGCAGGTGGGAGCCAAGAAGATAGAGCTGCAAGGCAACTTCGGCTTGGGCGGCTTCGCCAACGGCGGAATGTATAACGGGTCTTCCGACTACAACCGCGACGACAACGGGCGAAACCTCGACGTGTGGAAGATGAAAAACGCCAACGTCTACTATTTCGAGAAAGACGGCAAGCAGTATGCCATCAGCCGCCTGAAGAACCTCTACAAGAAGTTCCCCAAGCAGAAGGCGCAGCTTGAGGCGTTCGCCTCAGAGCATGGGCTCGACTTCATGTCGGCGGAAAAGGCAGTGACGCTCATCGACTACCTCCTCTCGCTCTAAGACGTTTCCTCCACACAAACACGTTTTCTTGTCCACGAAGGAC
>CAVAGT010000088.1:0-11768 GCA_963588155.1 Lachnospiraceae bacterium
GGTTGGCGCCGTCGTAATACATCAGCGCGCCGCAACCGTGTACCAATTCGGCGATTTCGGGTATGTCGTTCTCGAAGAGTCCGAGCGTGTTGGGGTTGGTCATCATCATCGCCGCCACGTCGGGCCCGAGGAGCGGCTTGAGGTCGTTCACGTCGACACGCCCGTCGGCTGTGCTCTTCACCTCCACCACCTCCAGTCCGCACACGGCGGCTGAGGCTGGGTTGGTGCCGTGGGCAGAGTCGGGCACTATGACCTTGCGCCTGCCCTTGTCGTCGCGGCTCTCGTGATAGGCGCGGATGATCATCAGGCCAGTGAGCTCGCCATGCGCCCCGGCACAGGGGTTGAGCGTGAAGTCGGCCATGCCTGTGATGGCTGCGAGGTCGTGGCGCAGATGCCATTCAGCCTCCATCGCGCCTTGCGCCGTGCAGTCGGGCTGCAAGGGGTGAAGGTTCCCGAAGGCAGGCATGGCGGCTATCTCCTCGTTGATGGGCGGGTTGTATTTCATGGTGCACG
Source organism: Lachnospiraceae bacterium (assembly GCA_963588155.1). Taxonomy (GTDB): domain Bacteria; phylum Bacteroidota; class Bacteroidia; order Bacteroidales; family Bacteroidaceae; genus Prevotella. Next base: position 514 of record CAVAGT010000088.1, read on the forward strand.
ACCCCAAGGGATAGAAGCCGTTGAGCACGCCGAAGTTGTTGCCGCTGTGGTTGGTATAGTGTCGCGTCACCGTCATCTCGTCACACTCTGGCAGTTCGGCATCCTTGGCGCGCCGCTCGTCGGCTGGCACGTCGTAGTGGCGGAACCGGCTCTTCGGCAGCGAGCAGGCTCGTCGCCCGGGCTTGGAGAGCTCGAAGATGAGGTTGCCATATAATTTGTTGTTCATGGTTGTTCCTTTTTTTATTGTATGCTTCAACATCCCTTTTGGGGAGGGATGGGGAGAGGCTTTACACCAGGCTCACGTATTTGTCGAGCTCTTTGAGGGTTCGCTGTTCCGTCACCGCTATCATCACGATGCCGTCGCCCATGTCCACGCCTCCGAGAATGCCGTTGTCGGCGAGCTTGCGCAACAATGCGGGTACGTCACCCTGGTATCTCAGGCAGAACTCGTTGAAGAAAGGTCTTGGGAACACGTCCTCAAACTTGCCCGTGGCCAAGAGCGCGTCGTGCAATTGGTGGGCGCCGTCGAACGACATTTGCGCCGCCTCTTTCAGTCCTTCCTTGCCCATCACGCTCATGTAGATGGTCACCCAGAGGGCGAGCAGCGACTCGTTGGAACAGATGTTCGACGTGGCCTTCTGGCGGCGTATGTGTTGCTCTCGAGCCTGCAGCGTGAGCACGAAGGCTCGTCGGCCCTCGCTGTCCACGGTCTGGCCCACCACGCGTCCGGGCATCTTGCGCACCAGCTTCTCGGTGGTGCACAGGTAGCCGAGGTAAGGCCCGCCATACGACATGGGTATGCCGAGGCTCTGCGCCTCGCCCACGGCGATGTCGGCGCCCCATTCGCCAGGTGTCTTGAGCACTGCGAGGTCGGCTGCCACGCTGTTCACTATGAACAGGGCCTTTGCCTCGTGGCACGTGTCGGCAAAGCCCGTGAAGTCTTCCACCACGCCGTAGCGGTTGGGCTGTTGCACTATCACTCCTGCCACGCCACCCGTCGCCACCATCTCCTTGAGGTCCTCGGCGCATGTGGCACCTTGGTCTTCGGCTATGATGCCAACCTCGAAGCCATGCACGTGGGCATAGGTCTTCACCACGTCGAGCGTCTTCTTGTCCACCGTGGCAGACACGAGCACCTTGCTTGCCTTCTTGCCCGCAGCCATGGCCATCATTGCCGCCTCGGCTGTGGCTGTGGTGCCGTCGTACATCGAGGCGTTGCTCACCTCCATGCCCGTCAGCTCAGCCATCATCGACTGGTATTCGAATATATAGTGCAGCGTGCCTTGCGACACCTCAGCCTGGTAAGGCGTGTAGCTCGTCAGGAACTCGGAGCGCGCGGCTATCGACGGCACCACCGCCGGCACGTAGTGGTCGTAGACTCCCGCGCCGGCAAAGCAGGTGAGCGGCGTGTTTTTCGCGCCCAAGGCGTTGAACCATTGGCGAAGCTCAACCTCGCTCATCGGCTCCGGCAAGTCGTAGTCGCCCTTGACGCGAACCGCCTCGGGCACGTCGGCGAAGAGCTCGTCGACCGATGTCACGCCACAACGACTGAGCATGGTTGCCATGTCGTCGGGCGTGTGGGGAAAATACTTGAAGTTCATAGGCCTTGGCAATATTTATCATACGCGTCGGCGCTGAGCAGGCTGTCGAGCTCCGCCATGTCGCCGATTTTCACCTTCATGATCCAGTTGGCGTAAGGATCCTTGTTGATGAGGTCGGGCGCGTCTTCCAAAGCCTCGTTCACCTCCTCCACGGTGCCCGTGACGGGCGAGTTGAGGTCGGATGCGGCCTTCACGCTCTCCACGGCGCCAAACTCCTCGCCAGCCGTCACCTCGTCGTCGGGTTCTGGCATGTCAACATACACTATGTTGCCCAGCTGTTGCTGTGCGTAGTCTGTTATACCAACGTAGCCGTAGTCGCCGTCTACACGTACATACTCGTGCGACTCCGTGTAGTAGAGTCCTTGTCTCACTTCTGACATATCGTTTTAGTTTTTATGGTTTTTGTTGTGTTGATTATTATTAATGTGGGTTGTTTTCCCTATTTCTTGTAGTGCTTGTCGTAGAACTTCTTTTTCACGATGGTTCCGGGGAACGTCTTCTTGCGTATTTGCACCTCCACGCGGTCGCCCAGTTTCAGCTTGCTGTCCACGAGCGCCACGGCGCAGCTCTTGTCCACGGAGATGAGTCGGTAGCCCGTAGTCACCTCGCCCACAGGCGCGCCGTCGGCAAGCACCGTGTAGCCATGACGCGGCACGGCGTGTGCGTCGAGCTCTATGCCGCGAAGCCTTTTCTCCACGCCCTCCGTCTTCTGCTTGAGCAGTGCCTCCTTGCCTATGAACTCAGGCTTGTCCAGCTTCACGAATATCGATAGGCCAGCCATGATGGGCGATATGTCTTTCGACAGCTCGTCGCCGTAGAGCGGCAATCCTACCTCGAAGCGCAGCGTGTCACGGCAACCCAGTCCGCATGGCGTCACCTTGGCAGCCATGAGCTTGTCCCAGCAGTCGACGATCCATTCCGGACTGCCGTAGATCTCAAAGCCGTCCTCGCCCGTATAGCCCGTGCGCGAGACGATGATGCCGTCCATCTCCTTCACCTCGTAGAAGTTCAGCTCGTGGCAGTCAATGCCGAGCGCGCCTTCCACCACCTTCTCGCTCTCGGGTCCCTGTATGGCGAGCTGCCCGTAGCGGTCGCTGGCATAGTCGATGTCCACGTCGAAGCCCTCGGCGTGTTGCGCAATCCATTCGTAGTCCTTGTCTATGTTGGCGGCGTTGATGGTGAGCAGGAAGCGGTCGTCGGCGAGCTTGCAGATGCACGTGTCGTCCACGGTGCCGCCGTCGGGGTAACACATCATGCCATACATCACCTTGCCTGGCGCTACAGAAGAGATGTCGTTGGTGAAGATATGGTTGACGAAGCGCTCGGCGTCGGTGCCGGAGACGAACACCTCGCCCATGTGTGACACGTCGAACACGCCACATTGTTGGCGCACGGCGTTGTGCTCCTCTATTATAGATGTGTATTGAATGGGCATGTCATAACCCGCGAAGGGTTGCATAAGTGCTCCCAACGCCACGTGGCGGGAGTGTAGGCAAGTTTCTTTCATTGTGTTTATCGGTTTTTAGAGTTTAAGCTATGTTTATGCGGTAAAGTTACTAAATAATCCGACACGGCAGGGCTTCTTGCCGATAATTTAAGAAGAATTATCATAACGGTGGCGTGCCTCTGAAACGTTGCGCAACAGAGGATGCAAACGATTGCATAACTATTGCATTTCATTTTTTATGATTTAAATCAATTAAACCAAAGGAAAATACTTATTTTTGCATTAGAAATAAAACTAATAACATATAATGGAATTTCGATTTAACGTAGACTTTCATACAAGTTTTGGCGAGGAAGTAGTGTTGAACCTTGTCAGTGGCGTTTGCAAGGACGCGCCTCAGTCCAAATTCCACATGATGACCCGCGACGGCATCAGGTGGACTTGCGAGTTGGATATTCATGCCGTGGGCTCTCTCGTGTATTATTATGACGTTGAGCGTCAGGGCAATACGGTGCGCCACGAGTGTACTACCGTTATGCACACTTTGGAGCTTAACGCCGAGAAGGGCAGCCGCTATGCCGTGTATGACAGATGGCACGACATTCCCGCGGACTCCTACTTGTATAGCTCCGCGTTTACCGATTGCATTCGAGACAACAGCGTGCAACGACCCGCCAACAGCGCTTTCGGCCGCACGGTGCGCCTTGCGGTCAGGGCTCCGCAGATAAGCAACGCCACGCTCGCCATCGTGGGCGAGGCCGACGCGTTAGGCAACTGGGATGTCACCAAGGCGCTGCCCATGAAGCAGCACGCCCACAACGAGTGGGTGATAGACCTCGACGCGGCTTGGTTCGCCGACGAAGTGCTGGAGTTCAAGTTCGTGGCAGTGAGCAACGACGACCCCACCGACGCTATGTGGGAGGAAGGCTACAACCGCGAGGTAAGCATGCCCGCGCTCAACGACGGCGACGTGGTGGCCTACGAACTCGACCAGGCCTTCTTCGCCATCTGCGACACCAAGGTGGCAGGAACCCTCGTGCCCGTGTTCTCGCTCCGCTCAAAGCAATCGTTCGGCGTGGGCGACTTCGGCGACTTGCAGAAGATGGTCGACTTCATGTGTGTCACGGGACAGAAGGTGTTGCAGGTGCTGCCCATCAACGACTCCACCATCACCCACACCTGGACCGACTCCTATCCATATTCATGCATCAGCATCTTCGCCATTCATCCGCAGTATGCTTGCCTCCACAAGCTGCCACAGCTCAACGACAAGGCGAAGGCCGACAAATACGAGAAGGAGCGTGTCGAGCTTAATGCCCTGCCGCAGATCGACTACGAGCGTGTCAACGCCACGAAGCTGGCTTACCTCCACGACCTCTACGCCCAGGAGGGCGCCACGATGCTCGGCACTGCCGCCTTCAAGGAATTCTTCAATGAAAACGAGCAGTGGCTCGTGCCATACGCGCAATATTGCACTCTGAGAGACGAGTACGGCACTGCCGACTTCACGCAGTGGAAAGGCCACAACCAGTGGGATGAGGCCGACCGCAAGCGGCTCACCAGCGTGCGCACCAAGGACTACAAGGCCGTGGCGTTCTGGTACTACGTGCAGTTCGTGCTCGGCGAGCAGATGAAAGCAGTGCACGAGTACGCGCGCCAACGCCACGTCATACTCAAGGGCGACATACCCATCGGCGTGAACCGCTATGGCTGCGACGTGTGGACGGAGCCACGCTACTTCAACCTCAACGGACAGGCAGGAGCGCCGCCCGACGCATTCTCAACCAACGGCCAAAACTGGGGATTCCCCACCTACAACTGGGACGAGATGATAAAGGACGGCTGCCAATGGTGGGTGCGCAGGTTTGGCAACATGGCAAAATATTTCGACGCTTACCGCATAGACCACGTGCTCGGCTTCTTCCGCATCTGGGAGATACCTATTGATGCCGTTCACGGACTCCTGGGGCAGTTCGCCCCGGCTCTCGCCATGACCGCCGACGAGATACGTGGCTATGGTCTCAACTTCCAGGAGGCGCGTTTCACCGAGCCCTTTATCACCGACTGGGTGCTCGACCGCGTGTTCAAGGAGCGTGCCGCGGAGGTCAGGGACAAGTATCTTGACCGCATCGACGGCGAACGCTACAAGATGAAGCCCGAATATGACACGCAGAAGAAGATACAAGCGCTCTTCGAGAATGTCACCGACGACGCGGAGCTCAACTTCCGCGACGGGCTCTACTCGCTCATCAGCGACGTGCTCTTCGTGCGCGACCGCAACGACAACGACAAGTTCCACCCACGCATATCCGCACAGTTCGACTTCATCTACGAGAGCCTCTACGACAACGACAAGGCCGCATTCAACCGCCTCTACAACGATTATTTCTATCGTCGCAACAACCAGTTCTGGTATGGCGAGGCCATGAAGAAGTTGCCCACAATAGTGCAAGCCACGCGCATGCTCGTGTGCGCAGAAGACCTCGGCATGGTGCCCGACTGCGTGCCATGGGTCATGAACGAGTTGCGCATCCTCTCCCTGGAGATACAGTCGATGCCGAAAGACCCGCACGTGCGCTTCGGCCACCTCTCGCGCAACCCTTACCGCTCGGTGTGCACATTCTCCACCCACGACATGTCGACGCTCAGGCAGTGGTGGGACGAGGATTGGGAACGCACCCAGGCTTACTACAACACCATGCTCTATCGTCAAGGCGCGGCACCCCACCCACTGCCGGGATGGCTCGCACGCGACATCATCTCAAGGCAGCTCAACTCGCCGTCGATGCTATGCGTGCTCAGCATACAAGACTGGCTCGCCATGGACGAGAAGCTGCGCCTTGCCGACGCCGACAAGGAGCGCATCAACGTGCCGGCAATAGTGCCTTTCTATTGGAGGTACAGGATGCACCTCAACATTGAAGACCTCATTGCCAACAAGGGATTCGCCCAGAACATCAAGGACCTTGTGCTGGAAAGCGGAAGATAACCCACATTATTTATATATATAATACTCATGAGAAAATCATTCGCACTCACTGCCCTTGCGTTGTTGCTCTCCGTCACGGCGTTCGGGCAAACCGTGAAGTCGCCCGACGGCAACGTCTCGGTATCGTTCTCGCTCACCGGCAACGGCGTACCTACATACGAGATGACCTACAAGGGCAAGCCGGTAGTGAAACCCTCACACCTCGGCCTGGAGCTTGCCAAGGACAAGCACGCGTCAAAAGGCAAGGAAGAGACATCATTGATGGATGGCTTCACAGAGATGAACAGCCAAGTATCTTCATTTGACGAGACATGGACTCCTGTATGGGGACAGTATGGAAAGATACGCAATAACTATAACGAGATGGCGGTCAACCTTCTCCAGAATTCCTCAAACAGGAAAATCACCATCCGTTTCCGCGTCTACAACATAGGCATGGGCCTTCGCTATGAGTTCCCCGCGCAAGACGACCTGGTATATTTCGTCATAAAGGAGGAACACACGCAGTTTGCCATGGCTGGCGACCACACGGCATGGTGGCTGCCCGGCGACTACGACACGCAGGAGCAGGAAACCACGGAGAGCAAGCTCTCGGAGATTCGCTCCAAGCTTCACGATGCCGTCAACTGGAGCAACTCCTCGGTGAGCGTGTTCTCGCCAACAGGCGTGCAGACATCGCTGCAGATGAAGAGCGACGACGGGCTCTACATCAACATCCACGAGGCGGCGTGCATTAACTACGCCACGATGCACCTCAACCTCGACGACAAAAACATGACTTTCGAGAGCTGGCTCACGCCCAATGCCACTGGCAACAAGGGTTACATGCAGACTCCTTGCAACTCGCCTTGGCGCACCGTGGCGGTAAGCGACGACGCGCGTGACATGCTCGGCGAGGCCAACAACTTGATCTACAACCTCAACGAGCCTTGCAAGATAGAAGACACGTCTTGGATTCACCCAACCAAATATTGTGGTGTGTGGTGGGAGATGATCGCCGGCCGCAAGTCGTGGAGCTATACCGACGAATATTCTTCAGTGAAGCTCGGCGAGACCAACTACGCCAAGTCTAAGCCCAACGGCAAGCACGGAGCTACCAACGAGGAGGTGCGCAAGTATATCGACTTCGCTGCTGCCAACGGCCTCTCAGAGGTGCTCGTCGAGGGATGGAACGAAGGATGGGAAGACTGGGCTGGCCACAGCAAGGACTACGTGTTCGACTTCCTCACCCCTTACCCCGACTTCGACATCAAGGCGCTCAACGACTATGCCCACAGCAAGGGCGTGAAGATCATGATGCACCACGAGACGTCAGCCAGCGTCATCAACTACGAGCGCCACATGGAGGATGCCTACAAGCTCATGAACAAGTATGGCTACGATGCCGTGAAGAGCGGATACGTGGGCGACATCATACCTCGCGGCGACTACCATTTCTCACAGGAGATGAACAACCACTACCTGCGTTGCATCACAGAGGCGGCCAAGCACCACATCATGGTCAACGCCCACGAGGCCACGCGCCCGACAGGCATAGCACGCACATGGCCAAACTGGATTGGCAACGAGAGCGCGCGCGGCACCGAGTATGAGGCGTTCGGCGGAAGCCGTCCCGACCACACCGTCATCCTGCCTTTCACCCGCTTGCAGGGCGGCCCGATGGACTATACTCCAGGTATACTTGAGACGCAGCTCAACACATGGTGCGACAACAAGAACTACGTGCACACCACGCTCGTGGGACAGCTCGCCCTCTACCTCGTCATGTGGGGACCAATCCAGATGGCGGCAGACCTGCCCGAGAACTACGCCAAGTACATGGACGCATTCCAGTTTATCAAGGACGTGGCTGCCGACTGGGATGACAGCAAGTACATAGAGGCTGAGCCGGCACGCTACATCACCGTGGCGCGCAAGGCAAAGGGCACCGACAACTGGTTCGTGGCGGGCAAGTGCAACGAGGACGGACACAACAGCACCGTGAAGTTCGACTTCCTCGACAAGGGCCGCAAGTATGAGGCCACCATCTACGCCGACGCCAAGAACGCTTCCTTCGACAAAAACCCCAAGGCCTATGTCATCACGAAGCGCAAGCTGAAGAAGGGTGACGTGCTGAAGTTCACCCAGGCTCCTGGCGGTGGCTTCGCGGTGTCAGTGAAAGCCCTGTAACATGGCAACATAAGTTTATAGCCGCGAATTTAGACAAAAACAAATTCGCGGCTATATTGTTTTAAATACAGTAGTTTTTGCTTATCTTTGCATAAGATAGGCTGCATCTCAACAAAAAGTTCAACCAAGCTTGACTTTCTGTGCTCGATTTGCGCTATCTTTGCAGCATACAGAAAACTATATCATCATGGTGACCTTTACAGTACAATTAGAAGACAAGACCTTGTTGCCGAGCTTGAAAAAGATATTGTCGGCTATACCCGGGATAAAAATCATACAGCATCGAGAGAAGAAGAACGACTCGACATTGATGTCGGGCGAAGAACTCGACGCTAAAATAGACCGGGCGCATAAAGAATTGCGTGATGGAAGGTACACGGAGTTTTCGGATGCCAAGGAAATGGACCGATGGCTTGACACGCTTTAGTTTTTGTCATGTATAAAATAAGGTATTCCGATCAGGCAAAGGAGGATCTCGTAAAGCTGAAGCGTAGCGAGCCTAAGGCTTTTGAAAAAGCCAGAAAGTTTTTGGCTGAACTGATGGTTCATCCCTACAGGGGCACCGGACATCCAGAGCCTCTCAAAGGAAACCGTTCGGGACAATGGTCTCGAGCTATATCGAAGAAGCATAGGCTGGTTTATGAGGTATATGCCGAAGAGGTCTTTGTCCTCGTTATTTCTGCCTATGGACATTATGATGATAAGTAACTGTAACACAATCAACAATCATGAAATCTCCAAACTTTATATTGCAAATCTTATTTACGGGTTTATTTTTGCACTCTTCTTTGCTCGTCTCGGCGCAAGACTTCAACTTCGACGAGGTGAACTATACGCCCACGCGCACCGTCTTCAAGCTCTTCGCGCCCGACAAGGCTAAAAGCGTCATGCTCAACCTTTATGCCAACGGCGACGTGGCGGCAGCCCCAAAGCCCGTGGCAAAGAAGCGGATGAAGCGTTTGGGCGAGAACCTTTGGACAGTGGAGCTCAAGGGCGACCAAAAAGGGAAATTCTACACGTTCAACATCGGCAAGGGCGAGACACCAGGAGTGTTTGCCAAGGCAGTGGGAGTGAACGGCAAGCGAGGCGCCATCATCGACATGGACGCTACCAACCCCAAGGGCTGGGACGACGACAAGGTGCTCACCACTAAGAACCTCGCCGATGTCGTCATCTACGAGATGCACCATCGCGACTTCTCCATAGAGTCCACCTCCGGCTTCCAGTATAAGGGCAAGTATCTCGCCCTGACGGAGCCCAAGGCGATAGAGCATCTCAAGCGCTTGGGCGTGAACGCCGTGCACATCTTGCCGTCGTTCGACTACGCCTCTGTCGATGAGGCCAACCTCTCCAAACCACAGTTCAACTGGGGCTACGACCCCCTGAACTACAACGTGCCGGAGGGCAGCTACAGCACCAACCCCTACGACCCGGCAACGCGCGTACGCGAGTTCAAGGAGATGGTGCAGGCGCTCCACAAGGCGGGCATACGCGTCGTCCTCGACGTGGTCTACAACCACACCTTCGACCTCGACAACAGCAACTTCCAACTCACCTTCCCCGGCTATTACTACCGTTTCAACAACGACGGCAAGCCAAGCAACGGCTCGGGTTGCGGCAACGAGACGGCGTCGGAGAAGCCCATGATGCGCCAGTTCATGATCCAGAGCGTAAAGCATTGGGTCAGCGAGTACCACATCGACGGCTTCCGTTTCGACCTCATGGGCGTGCACGACATCGAGACGATGAACGACATTCGCAAGGAGCTAGCGGCTCTCAACCCTAACGTCTTCGTCTATGGCGAGGGATGGAGCGCGGGGCAGTGCGCTTACCCCAACGAGAAACTCGCGGTCAAGGCAAACACCACGCAGATGCCCGGCATAGCCGCCTTCTGCGACGACATGCGCGATGCCTTGCGTGGTCCGTTCAGCGACGACCACAAGGGTGCCTTCCTCGCTGGCATAGCAGGGTCGGAGGAAAGTCTGAAGGCCGGAATAGCCGGAATGATTGCCCATCCGCAGGTTGACTATTCAAAGGTAAACTACTCTAAGGAGCCGTGGGCGTTGGAGCCTACGCAGTGCATTACCTACGTCAGCTGCCACGACGACATGTGTCTCGTGGATCGCCTCAGGGCTTCCGTGCCGGGCATCACCACCGACGAGCTCTTCCGTCTCGACGAGCTTGCGCAAACGGCGGTGTTCACCTCGCAAGGCGTGCCGTTCATGCTGAGCGGTGAGGAGATGCTTCGCGACAAGAAGGGCGTGCACAACAGCTTCAACTCGCCCGACAGCGTCAACGAGCTTCGTTGGGAGAACCTCCAGCGCTATCCGCAGGTGTTCTCTTATTATCAGAACCTGATAGCCTTGCGCAGTCATCATCCTGCGTTCCGCTTGGGCGATGCCAACCTCGTGCGCAAGCATCTCGAGTTCATGCCCTCTGCCGATTGCCTCGTCGCCTTCCGTTTGAAAGGTAACGCCGGTGGCGACTCATGGCGAAACATCATCGTGGCGCTCAATGCCAACAAGCAACCATGCTCCGTCGCCATTCCCGAAGGCACATACACGGTGGTGTGCCGTGATGGCAAGATCAACGAGGCAGGTCTCGACACCATCCAAGGTTCCGAGGTCACTGTGCCCGCCCAGTCGGCAATAATCCTCCACGATTAACCCCTTTTTTTACCCTTTTCGACAAAGCACTAGAAAGGCGGCACGATTCCAATGAAATCGTGCCGCCTTTCTAGTGCTATCTCATCGCCTTTCCACTGCTATGCCGAAAACGTCCGTTTGGCAGGGGCGGGTAGGGATGGTTAGGGCCCGTCCGCGTCCCGAATGGCCCCGGCTTCGCCCCATAATCGCCCCTTTTTGCCCCATTTTCCTTGATTCATGTCAATTATCGATAATTTTTGAAAAATAATCCAAGAAATATTTGGAGGGAATCGCAAAAGTCTATACCTTTGCACTCGCTTTTCGGAAATACGCCGACAAGCACTGAAGAAAGAGTTCTTTGAAAAGATTTACATAAACAGAGAAGTAGTACAAGAAGCGAGCCG
>CAVAGT010000089.1:0-11761 GCA_963588155.1 Lachnospiraceae bacterium
CTTCACATAGCCATCGTTTTTCACGGCAATCTTGATGGCATACACGAGGTCGGCACGCTCGTCATCTGTCAGGATAGTCTTGGGGGTAAACTCCGACTTCGATGAAATCCAAGTCACCTTGCCCTTGTATTCTCGCTTCTCGCCATTGCCAAAGTCGGCGAAAACTTTTACCCTTTGCCCCAATTTTACGTTCTTGAGTTGGGCGGAAGTGATGTAGGCACGCAGAAACATATTCTCGATGTCAGCCATCTTGAAGAGTGCCTTTCCCGCCATGGCAAACTCGCCCTGCTCGGCATACTTTTCAAGCACGGTTCCTGCTATTGGGGTCGTGATGTGGCATTTGGCGAGTTGGTCTGCCACTTGAAGCTTTTGCACGTCTGCCGTCCCCATCTGCGCGTTGAGGCTGTTTGTAGAGGAGTTGAGCGAGGACAGTTGAGCTTCCAACTGGCGTTCCAGCACCTTTACCTGGCTTCGAGCGTCATCCAGGTTCTTGCGGTTTGCAGCACCGTCCTTCACCAGTGAGGCGAAGCGGTCGTATTCCTCGCGAGCCTTGGCCAGTTGTTGACGAGTGGCGGCCACCTGCTTCGCCTTGTCGGGGCGTTGTGAGGCATACACCAGTTTGGTGGCACCAATTTGTCGAGCTTTCAGATATAGCTGCACAGTGTCTATCAATCCCACTTGTCTGCCTTGTTCTATCTTGTCGCCCTCGTTTATGTCAAATTGCAAGAGTTTTCCGTTTTGCTCGGCAGATACAGTCACCTCGGTAGCCTCGAATGTTCCCGTAGCGTCATATTCCTTTTCCTTGTCGCCACATGATGCAAGGCTCAAAGCGCCAAGCATTAAGGCTATTATATAATATGTGTTCTTTTTCATGATCATTCCCAATATTACTTTTATTCGTTATTGATGTTCTTTTGCTTGTATATTTCCTTTAATAACAATATCTCGTGTTGCGCCTTCTGCACTCTAGCCAAACTCACGGTATTGATGTCCCTTACAAGTTCGTTCACGCTCTCCGTGCCGAGTTGCACCTTCTTGTCGGCCTTGCTGCGGATGCTCTCACGCAGGCTTACAATCTCATCGTCTCGCATTATTTGCTTGCGAAGTGAAACGATGTTGCCGTCAGCCTCTTCGTTTTGCAGACGGTTGTTGAAGAGGAATGCTTCCCGTTGACTGTCGTTTATCGATTGTTGCACCTCCAGTTTCCTTATGTCGTTCTTGCGGGTGTAGAGCGCACCGATGTTCCATGACACCGACACGCCTCCTGCCAGCACACCATTGTTCAACATATCCGATACCTTGCTATGCATCATGCCCATGCCGACGACGGAGACAGTTGGGCGGAGTCGAGTGTCGAGTTGTTTGCGCTGAGTATCGAGCAAAAGGCTTTGGGAAGCATAATAGGAAAGCTCTGGTCGATTCGTTCCCCATTCGTTGCATGATGACGCGGCGGTGGGTTTCTCCAACTTCTCGTTTTCCGACATGTCTTTCCCTACGAACACGCCTAGCATTCGCATATAAGTCTTGCGAGAAGCCTCAAGCGACTCCTTATGCTGGCTCACTTTGAGTTTCTCCACGAGTATGGCATCGAGGTCACACTGGTTGGCTATGCCGCCTTTCATCATGCTTCGTATGGTCTGCTCGCTTGTCGATAAATCATCTTGCAACAGTTTGTTTTGTGCCAACTGCTCATCTATGAGAAGAATGCCAAAATATATTTGGTCTATACGTTCGTTGATGGCGTACATCGTAACGTCGAGCTGATGCTTTTGCACGTCAGCCTGTGCCGAGGCCACTTTTTTCTGCGCCGCTATCTGCCCTCCGTCGTACACGTTCTGTCTCACTGTCACCGAGCCATTCGCCATCCAGTTGTTCATGTCAATACCCATCCTCTCCATTTGCTCGTTCGTCTTCAGTATGTCGGTGAAGGCGTAAGCTCCAGCCGAGACGCTCACCTGTGGCAGCCATCCCTTCGCCACGTTGTCGAGGGTGTAATCACGGCTCCGTTCAATCAGCTGGTATTGTTTGATGGCAGGATAGTTGCAGCGGGCCATATCTCGGCATTCCTTCAAAGATACACCGCATACAGATAGCGAGACCAGCAATCCCAAGGTCAATAAAAATTCTTTTTTCATCATATCCTTTGTCTTAATATCTTTCTACACCACTATTCGTTTATCTTTTGTGATTTTCTGCAAAGGTATGGTGAAATGATGAATGCCTTGTTATCCGTAGTTATAGAGAAATGTCCTATTTGTTCGATTTGATAATAAAAGGGACAGAAAGTTTAATCTTTATAGCTATCTTTGCAAAAGGGATCGAACGAAAAGAACATCGGAAAAGATAAAATTACAAGACATGAAAGAGCCAAAGAGACTTTCGCTACAAAACATGTTTGAAACGCTTGTCGAGCAAAACATGTATCCCGACAAGTATTACTTCAATAATGGTTTTGCCATAGCCATCGACATCAATGGTCTCTTCAAGCCATTCATGTCCGACGACCCAAGCCCATACTTGCTCGACGATTATCGCTTGGGAGTGGTCAAGCGTGGCACAATGCGCAGCAACATCAATCTGCAAGAGTGCAGTTTTGAGCCCAACGACATCATCTTCGTGTGTCCTGGTAGTATTGTAGAGCCGATAGACATGAGCAATGACCTCATGTTGATGGGCATTGGCATCCCGGCGGATATGTTCCATATAGCACACACGGAAAAATTGCCCGACTTGTTTACCGGGCAAAACAAACATGGCATCCAGAAAGTCAGTGCCGACCAGATGCAATTGCTCAACCATATGTTTTTCTTGATTTGGGAAATAGCCCGCACGCAAGAAAAAACCGAAGGGAATGCTGAAGTGCTCTACAATATGCTCTCCACCATTACACATTATTATAGTACGCTCTTTACCCAACAGCAGCCTAAACCGAGCACGCATCGCTCCGCCAACGACATCTTCGACCGCTTTCTGCAACTTGTCAACAAACATTCCCAACAAGAGCGTCAGCTCGCCTTCTATGCCGAGAAGATTTGCGTTACCGAGCGGTATCTTGGCACCGTGATTCGACAGACGAGCGGCATCACGGCAAAGGAATGGATAGACAAGGCGGTAATCAACTATGCCAAGGTCATGCTTCGCCATAGCAACAAGCAGATAACGGAGATATCAGAGACCCTCCATTTTCCGAACCCGAGTTTCTTCTGCAAATATTTCAGGCGATTGACAGGTTCCACACCGCAAGCATACCGACAAGGGAAAAACGCATAGAAGCAGTGAGGCGTTATTTGCCCAAGAACTTCTTGTTCACATAGTCGTTCAGTCTGTCCCGATAACTGTCACCTATCGGTATTTCCTTGCCATCGTCGAGCACAACACGGTTTTTCTGTATCTCCACTATATGATGCAGATTGATGATATACGATTTATGGATGCGCATGAAGTCCTTGTCGGCCAAGCGCTCTTCCATCTTCTTCATGCTGAAGAGCACGACGACAGGCTTTGGTTGAGCAGTCGTGGAAGGCGTGTCGTGGGCTGGCAGGGAGCCTGTGGAGAGATGTATGCGAAGATATTCAGACATTCCCTCCACATAGAGAATGTCGTGAGCCAATATGCGCACCACTTTATATTCCGTCTTCAGAAACATGGCATCGTCTTCATCCACCGGCGACAGACTCGCCGTATGCAATAGGTCGTATTGCCGCTTCACCTTGTCGGCGGCACGCAGGATGTCGCCCATGCCAAAGGGTTTCAGGAGATAGTCAATGGCATTGACCTTGTAACCCTCTATGGCATACTCCTGGTAGGCGGTAGTAAAGACAACCATTGGCGGTTGGTTCAAGGAGCGAACAAAGTCCATGCCGTTGAGGTCGGGCATGTTGATGTCGACGAACATGGCATCCACTTCCTTCTCGCTCAATATGTTCATCGCGTCGAGCGCGCTCTGGCAACTGTCAACCAACTCAAAGAACGGCACCTTCTTCAAGTAAGCCGTCAACTGCCTGAGAGCCAATGGCTCATCGTCTATAGCTAATACCTTTATCATCATGTCCCTAAGAATTCATGGAATTAATCGGAAGCCTGAGCAAGACCTTGTACTCCTCTTCGTTTGAATATACATGAAGGTCGTAACCATCCTTTCCGTAGATCAGTTGGAGCCGCTTTACGGTGTTTTGCAGCCCTACCCCACCGTGGTTTTCTTCTGAGGTTGGCTTGCGGCTGTTGTTGCAAAGAAATTCCAGCTCATGCGATGTCTCGTCTATCCTCACTATCACGTCTATGAACGATTCTTTCTGATAGCTCACTCCATGCTTGAAGGCATTCTCCACGAAGTTCACGAGGAGCATCGAGGGAATCTCGGCGTTGTTTATGCTTGTATCGGCTGGTATGCTCTTGCCTTGCGGCATTTTTGGCGGCAACGACACGGATATGCGTACCTTGTCGGTATATCTAATGCGCATAAGCTCAACATAGTTGGCAAGAAAGTCCAACTCCTTCTGTATTGGCGCCATCGGCTTGTTGCCTTCGTAAAGCACGTAGCGCATCATCTTCGACAACACCTCTATCGTGTATTTTGCCTGCTCCGCATCAATATCCACGAGGGCGTGGATGTTGTTGAGCGTATTCATGAAGAAGTGGGGGTTTATCTGATACTTCAGGTATGCCAACTGGTTGGAGAGGTTCTCCCGCTCCAGTTCCTTCATCCGCTTGCGGTCATCGAGCGACTTGAAGAAATATTTTATTCCTATGTTCAAGCCTATCAGCAGGGTCATGATGATGAAAGCCACCGAATCTTGTCCGCCAAACACCAGCGGAGGCTCATGTTCACGGCCTTTCGGTCCACGGTCACGGTCTTTTGGTCCACGGTCATCTTCTGGCTTGCCCATTTCGCCAGGCTTGTCCAAGCCATCCGGTTTCCCGGGGGCATCGTGCATCCCCATTTCGTTGGGCTTCTCAGGTCCCATCATTGGCTTTCCATGTGCGCCCGGCTTTCCTTCTTGCCTTTCAGCTCCTTCCGCCATTCTTTCCATCCTTGGCTTGCCCTTGTCGTCCATGGGCTTTGGTTGGTGAGGACGACCGTAAAGTTGAAACAATGCAAAACAAACAAAAAGCACTAAGATGCCAATGCCATATCCCCATTTGTGGTTGCGATATACCAACAAGGGCGCTATGAAAAAATTGTGCACGAAGAACGTGACGCAAAACATCGCCAGCAAGCTCCATGTGTTCAGCACGCCATCCCAATCATAGGTCGTGGCCCCAGCGCTCGCCATCTCCCTTGCCTGCTCGTCCCACGACGTAGTGAAGATGTCGCCAACAAGCATGGAGACAACAGGTGCCGCGAACAATATAGCCCACAACATTATATAAAGGATTATTTCCGCCTTCTTCTGTCCTTTTATCATGCCTTGAACAAATTGAGCCAACCCATCAGCCTTGCCTTCATGTGCCGAAAGTTTTGGTATAAGAGTAAAATGTTTCAATATAGTAGATAACGTTAAAGATTTGCTTTTATTATAAATAAAGACAACTTGGCACTATTCTTTTTTCTACACAAAAGTTGTTGCACCAAGTTGTCGCAGGTATGAAAATCTATTTGTTGCCCTTCAACACTGCGGTAACAGATCTACATTGCCGTCTATCTTCATGCCCTTGGGCGAAGACTTATGGTCACTGCTTAGGTTGTCTGTATTGCCAGTGTAGTTGGTATACTCCTTGCCGTTCACATAGGCAAACATGCCGGCAGTGGTCTTCACGGTGATGTCGCTATTTCAGAATTTATAAGTGTATCCTATGCCCAGCACATGAGTGTCGAGGTCATCGTCGTCGTTGTCGCGCAAGTCTTGGTAGCGATAGTAGAGTTTCAGGTCGTGGTGCTTGCCCATCTGGAGATTGGTGCCCACCGTGTAGCGGGTCTTTTGCAAGCCTCCATTGCCATTGTATAGCTCCACGCTACCGAAAGGAGCAAGCGGCGTATGTCTTATGCGATAGTTTATCTGGAAGCGTGAGCGCAAGAGGTGCTGGCTCTTGCTCTTCACGTCTTCCCATTCTTCCGTGTCGGTATCATATTTCTTGTTCTTGGCCTTGGCGCGATATGTGTATTGATACATTTCCCTCAGCGACAAGCCAAGGTTGCCAAAGCTGTAGCTGCCCGTCACGCCGAAGAGGAAACGATGGCGTGGCCACCAATATGCCGGAGTTATCTTGTTCACCGTGCCGTTCTTGTGATAGGTCTGCGTGCCGCCCCGGTGGTCGTAAAGTAGGTTGTAGGCAGTTGAGAATTTCAAGTATTTGTTTAGCTTGTAGTCTGCGCCTACCCCAAGGCTATAGCGGTCCATCTCCTTCGAGTTGTTGCGGGTTCTTGCACCAATCTCCCCTTCGAGTATCCAATGCTTGTTGAGCTTCTTCTCAATGCCGGCATCCATCCATACGCCAAAGTCGCTCTGCGCCTTGCCTTCCATCGCCCCCGCCAGCAATGCGGCAAGAAGCATCAGTATCCTTGTTGTCCTCTTCATGATGTGCTTACTTATGGGTCATTTAATCGTGAAAACTACATGTTGGAGTATTCATAGGGGTGAACTTTCACTTGGCTGTCTATCATACTTATTTCATCGGCTTGATAGTATATCCTGATGACACTCATGTCCCTGAGGAAGTCGATGCCGCCAATTTCCACCTTCACTATGTCGAGGCCCGTGCGCTCCTTCAGGTCGGCGAGGAGATCTTCACGTCGCTCGGGCTTGATAAGCTCAATGCGGTCATACTGTATCATCTTTACCGCCATGCTTCCCTTCACCTTGATATGTTCGAAGATGTAGGTCACGACTATGAAAAGGAGATCTACGACGGCAAGCTGTGCCCAACCGAGACTGCCCGACAAGCCATTGATTACCGACAGGGCGATGATCATGAACAGGTAGGTCATCTCCCTCACAGGCATCGACTCTGTGCGATAGCGTATGATTCCGAAGATGGCGAAAAGCCCAAGAGCGAACTCTATCCTCACCTTCGCGCCTCCCAGGAGGTTGATGAGGAAGAAGATGCTGAAACCTATGAGCATGAACGTGAAATAATAGTCACGACGACGGCTCTTGGGAAAATATAGCCAGTGGGTTATCACCCACACGGCGAGGGTATTGATCGCGAACCGAAACATCATGGGCAGGAAGCCTGCCATATCTAAAAGGTATGTCATATTTATTCTCTTATTCTGTTATTCCCTTATTCAACGTTTATGATATTTTCATCAGCCTGTGAATCCTCGGCTTCAGGCGGTTTATGCGAAGGCTGGGGTTGGTTAGCGCCTCGCCTATGCAATACTTGCTGAACCCGCTCTGGTGGATGCGCAGCTCGCGTAGCATGTCCAGCACTGGAGACGGTTGCAAGCCGTCACGCTTCAGCTCTATGATTGCCAGTTGTGGCAAAGAGCGTTGCACGCCTGTGGTGAGGTTTTCAAACTTCAGGTCGGTGTCGATGGTCAGCCGCTCTGTCTTCTTCTTGTTCACGAGGGTGATGCGATGAAAGCTGTTGGCGATCTTTTGTTCCAAGAGCCCCGGGTCGAGGCGCAAGTTTCTGCGCAAGAAGTCCATCGCCGCTTCTTCTTCCAGACTGGAAGCCGATATGCGGCTCTTATGGGTTTTGCCGTGGTTGTCCTTGGTTTTCACCTCCAAGAAGCTCAAGTGGGTGTCAACATAGGAGCGCACCCTCACTTTTTGCCTGCTGGCATGGCCATCGTGATGGGCGTTGTAGAAGGCATAGTCACGCGAGTCGAAATATACAGTGGCATAGCTCATGTTGCGCTTGCCGTCTATCTCCTGCACCCTATACTCGTCGCCAGCCATAAGGAGCAGCTCCTTCAGTTTGGCAATGCTGGTCACGAACTTGGTGTCGGTTCGGTTCATCAGTTTTATCCCACTCATCTCTTCGAGCGAGATGGGTTGGAATTTCTCAATCAACGTGTTCATCGTCATAATCAGCCAGCTTGTGTTTTGACTTTTTGAAAATATCACCTATTGAAGACCATCTTCATTCTTACCAGCGAGCGCCGCCTCCGCCAGGCTGTCCTCCGCCACCTCCGGGCTGACCGCCTCCACCGTTTGTGCCGCTATTATAATTGTAGGTGGTGATCATCGACGAGAGAGTCATGGTGGTGATAGAAGAGCCGCCGCTCACCGTGGCATCGGTCGTGTAGCCACAGAAGCTCTTGCCACCGCTCACCGTGGCTCCAGAAGAGAAGACATAAGAGTTTCCTTTTGTCATATCGGGTGAGCTGACGAGCAAGGTGTAACCCTGCTGGTTGTAGTCGCGTGGCACGTTGAAGGCAAAGATGTTGTTGCCTTTGCTGTCTGCCACGGTGATATACTGACCGCTGGAGATACTATTGCCGCCAACGATAGCCACAGGTTGCGTGGTGACGCTTGTCGTGGGTGTTGACGTTCCGCCGCCAATGCCTATCACAGTGCCTCCAGTGATGGTGAAGGTGTTCTGGTCGCAGTCGAATCCGTCTTCGGGCTGCGTCGTTCCGCAAGCTATCACCACACCGCCGCTGATGGTCAAGGTGGAGTTGGAGTCGATACCGTCGTTGTTGGTGCCCATGGCAAAGATGTTGCCGCCGCTGATGGTCATAGCCTTTGACGAGTTTATCGCGTCGTCGTAGCAGAAAGCCATGATGTTGCCCCCCGAGATGCTCATCGTGCTCTTGCTCTCTATGCCCTCCGAGCCTTCGCCGCCCGTGCAGCGCACCATGATGGTGCCGCCTTTCAAGTACATCGCCTCGTCGCTCTTTATGCCCTTAGGTGAGGTGTCGAGCTTGCCGTAAACATATTGTTGACCAGTGGTGATGACCTTTATGGTTCCGTCGTTCACGGTGAGTGTCTGGTCCGTGCTGATGCCTTTGCCTCCTGCGCCCGTGCTCTTGCAAAGGAGCGAGCCGCCGTTCATCACGAAGATGCTGTCTGCCTTCACGCCGGCGCATCCGCTCACGTCCTGCTCGTCAGCGTCATACTCGCCTTTGCCCGTGGTGATGGCTGTTGTTCGTCCGCCGTCTATCTGCACCAGCCCGTCGCTGCTCAAGCCCTTGCTCGCTGCCGCTGATGTCTCCACGTTGATCACTCCACCTTTTATATATATGGCGTCGTTGCCCTTGATGGCGTTGCCTGCCGTGGCCTTCACGTAGACGTTGTTGCCTGGACGGAACATCACGTAGTCGTCGCTACGTATGCCCGCCTTGCAGTTGGCATAGACTTCCAGCGCGCCCGTGCCAGAGAAGAGCATCTTGCCCTCGCTGAAGAAGCACGCCTTCATGTCCTCGTCGTCGGTCTTGTCGCTGTATGTGGTACCATCGGTCAAGGTATTAGTAGTACCGTCGGCAAGCACAATGTAGCCTCGTTTCTTGCTCTGGATATTGATGGCGGCGCCATCAGGATTGGTGATGTTCACCCCGTTCAACTTCAGCTCAAACTTCTTCTCGCTATATATCTTGAGAAATCCGTTTGTGGTGGTTCCGCTCACGTTATAGCAAACGTTCTTGACCGATGAGCTTACGACGACATCCGCGCCATCGATGGTCACGGTCACGCCATCCACGCTTCCCGAGCTTGTTGCCGAAGAACCGTTGAAGGCAATATCCACTTCGTTTTTGAAGGTGTTGTTCTCGATATAGTCTTCTGCCTCGTCGCCATCTGTGGGTATGGTCTCTGTCTCCGTGAGCGCGGTCTTGTCAAGGGCAATGTCGAACGACATGAGGTCCGAAATGGAACTGGAGTAAGTGGTAGAGCCCCCTCCCCCATTGTTGCCGTTTCCACCTCCATTGCCATTGTCTGGGCCGAGGTCCCAACCGTCCATGCCCATCGCAGAGTCGGAGGTACAGCCCGCCAGTGCAAGCAGGGCAACCATCACCAATGCCATCTGCAATATTCGTCCCGACGGCATCTTTTGTCTTGCTATCTGTAAACCCTTCATTGTTAAAATGATTTAGTTGCTTAATAACCTTGTTTGTAAACTCTGTTACAAAAGTAATGCGATCCTGATACACTCGCAACTTTATTCAATGAACGGGCTTATTCCTTCAACAAAACGGAAGGAGCAAAAAGAAGTTTCTAAGGGTATAGTTGCCTATAGTTTTATTTTCTATCCTTTGCCTCTGTAGGGGACATATATTTCAGGATAGGGGCTTGCCCCTATTTACCTTTTGTCACATTAAGTTGCCCCTGTAGGGGGCGTATAATTCATTGTAAGATGTTGAAATATGCGCCCCCTATAGGGGCTGCGTTTTAGAAATCATGTAAAAAGCGTAGGGGTTTCCCCTACGCTATAATATGTCGTCCCTATGGGACTTTCTGTTGCGACATTTTTACCGATTGCCATTCTGGCGACCTTTCTGTCGCTCTTGTTCCTGCAGTTGGTACATCTTGCTTATTTGGTCTTGGCTGAGGAACTTGGCGTATTTCTTGTTGTATTTCTGCTTCAGAGACTCCATCTTTTTCTTGTCGTCCTCGCTCATCTGCGGTCTGCCACCTGGCTGGTTCCCGTTCATTGCAGGTGGGTTGCCCTGCGGACGCTCGCCCTGCGGACGTGCAGGAGGGTTGCCCTGTGGACGCTCTCCCCTTGGAGGCATGCCGCCACCTCGGCGAGGCATCATCTCCATCATGTCGCTCTGTTCTTTCTTGAACACGTCCAAAAACTTCTTGCTGGTCTTCGTGTCCAAGCCCAATTGCTTGGCGATGTTGTTGGCCCTTTGCTCTATTCTCTGCTCATGAGACTGGCGGTTGCCTCTTTGGTTGTCGCCCTGCGAATTGTTCACTTGTGCGTAGGTCGCACCGCTTGTTGCCAGAAAAATGGTGGCAAACATCCATGTCTTGATTGTCTTGTTCATTTTCAAACTCTCCTTTGTTTTACAGTGATATTCCAAAGACGACCTGCACGATTGGATGTCAAGTAGCGTTTAGATTTTTTAGCGTGGTGGGTTTCCCGTTTAACTTTCGATGCTAAATTTCGTCCGACACGGAGAGAGGCGTGCCTTCTTTCGAGATGTAGAACACCACCACCTCTGTAGGCACGTCGCCACGGTTCTCGCCATGGTGCACCGTGCCCACTGTCTCGACCACGGCCTCGCCTGCTGTCACGGTTTTTTCCTTGCCGTCGGATTCACGTACCAGGGTGAGTTGTCCCTTGTTCACCACTCCATACGACATGATGTCGTGATGGTGCTTGGGCAGTTTGCTGTGAGGCGGCAGCGTCACCTTGAGTACCCGTAGTTCGGGCTTGCCTTCAGGATAGTTGGGCAGTTCGGCTCCGTCCCAGCTTTGCGAGGTCTTGAGCAGTTCCACGCTTTCGACCTTGGCTGACTCATCGGCCTTTGCGCTGTCGGTGCATGATCCAAGCGTTAACCCTATGCCGGCGATGACCATTGCCACTGTTGTAGATGCCAGCATGGTTGCCAGCCCTTTTGCTACGTTTCTTGATTTCATGAAGTATAATTGGACTAATGTTCACTGACAAAATTATAACTTATACCCCATATTTCCGCATCTTTATATTACTGCCCCACCCTATTTTACCATAATTAACAGATGGACGACACGTTTCACTGAAATACACGTCGAAACGAGGCCTTCGGCTTTGCACTGAAAAGCCGATGACATTCCAGTGGAAAGCCAATGGCATTCCAGTGCTATGCCGGCACGATAGCAGTGCAATGCCGAAACCACAAAAATGGCATCAAGAACGAGACATTCTTGAGGATTTTGGCTAACTTTGCAAT
>CAVAGT010000090.1:0-11725 GCA_963588155.1 Lachnospiraceae bacterium
AACGCATATCTTCTATTCCTGCTCAAATGCGTAAAAAACGGCATATTAAGCAGTTATGTTTGACATAGCTGTAAGTTCCAAAACTTAACCTATTGTTAAGACGCATGTTTTGTCGACATTAGGATAGTGACATCATGCATGAAATGAACGCTTTCCCTCTTAGCCGAAATATTATTATTTCTGCAAAGGTAGTATTTTTAGGCGAAACTGACCACTTTCTGCTCTTTTTTTTTACCTCCAATGCAAATATTTTATTACGTTTTTCATATTGTTTTCCCTCGGTTTTTGTCTCGGTTTGGCATTACAGAAAAAAGGCATTGGCTTTCCAGTGCAAAGCCAATGCCTTTCCAGTGCAATGCCGTCGTCATTCCAGTGCAATGCCGTCGTCATTCCAGTGCAATGCCGAAACGCCCAAAATTTCGTTATTATTCGGGGTTTGTGACCACTCGGATTTAAAAGATTTTAAAGATGTCGGCTTCGCCGATTACGCATACCGATTTTCAGCCGTTTTTTGCCATTCGGGAGGCGGACGGGCACAGGGCCCGCCCCTACACGTCGTTTGTTGATCACCGCGTAGCCGCTTGCGGCGTAGCTATCTTTTAAATCTTTTTGATCCGTGTGAATGAAAAAATGTGAAATAAAGAGAGCCACACTGATTCAAAAGATTTTAAAGAAGTCGGCTTCGCCTATTTCAGAAGGTCGGGGCGCAACCTCTTGGTGCGCTCAAGCGCTTGATCCATTTCCCATTGCTTAATCTTTGCCTCATTGCCAGAGAGCAAGATGTCGGGCACTTTCCAACCTTTGTAGTCGGCCGGGCGAGTATAGATAGGTGCGGCAAGCAAGTCGTCCTGGAAACAGTCGGATAGGGCGCTCTGCTCATCGCTTATCGCGCCGGGAACAAGTCGGACCACGGCGTCGGCTATCACTGCTGCCGCCAATTCACCACCAGTGAGCACATAGTCGCCAACACTGATCTCGCGTGTGATGAGGTGGTCGCGCACTCGCTGGTCAATGCCCTTGTAGTGTCCACAGAGGATGATCAGATTCTCTTGAAGGCTCATGTCGTTGGCGATTTTCTGGTCGAAACGCTCACCATCCGGCGACACGTAGATTACATCATCGTAGTCGCGCTCTTTTTTCAATGCGGATATGGCATTGTCGATAGGCTCGCATTGCATTACCATTCCGGCGAAACCTCCATAGGGATAGTCGTCTACGCGTCGCCATTTGTCGTTGGTATAATCGCGCAAGTTGTGCAGGTGAATCTCCGCGAGACCTTTCTTTTGTGCACGCGCGAGTATGCTCTCGTTGATGAAACCCTCAATCATTTCGGGCAGGACGGTAATTATATCTATTCTCATGTTGTCTTGTTTGTGTTTTATGCCTTTTGTGTAAATCTGTTTATGAAATCATCCTCTGATATGATAGGGATGCCCAACTGGTTGGCTTTCTTGTTTTTCGTGCTTGTGGAGTTCACGTCGTTGTTGATAAGGAAAGACGTTGACTTGCTGACAGAGCCAGTCACCTTGCCGCCTTCACTTTCTATGTAAGCCTTCAGATCATTGCGGTTCTTGTAATGATGCACATCACCAGTGATGACGAACGTCAACCCTTTGCATAATTCCCCGACGGAAACAGGCTGCGGCTGCTTGATGTCAAGTTCACCTATCAGTTTTTCGTAGACCTCAATGTTTGCGTCGTTCGAAAACCATGCCACGAACTGCTTGGCTTTCTCAGGACCGATACCAGGTATGGCAGAAAGTGTTGTTTCGCTGTCTGGTGCGAACAACGAACCGTCGCTTGCCTCGCCTCTCGCTATTTTCACGAGGTCGTCGAGCTTGTAGGCAGACAGCAACCGCTTGCACACGTCTTGACCACAAAGCGGAATGCATAGAGCGTAAAGCAAGCGTTGCGCGTCCACATTGCGAGCCTTCGACACCGATTCAATGATGTTGTTTGCCGATTTGTCGCCGAAGCCGTCGAGGCGAGCTATCTCGGCAGCGTGGTCAGGCAATTTGTAAATATCGGCGAAGTCTTTTATCCAACCAAGGTTCACGAAACGCTGAAGCGTCTGTTCGGAAATACCGTCTATGTTTACGCCCGACTTGGAAACAAAGCGAGCGAATTTTTTCAGTTGCTTGGCAGGACACTCGTGGTTTGTGCAATGAAGAGTCTTGGTGCCGCTTGCCTCGCTCTCAACAATCTCAGTTGGCGAGCCGCATACAGGACAAGACGTTGGAATGTCGAGCTCTCCACGAGCCTCACGAATGCTTATGACTTTTGGTATTATCTTGTTTGCCTTGATAACCTCCAATTCCGTGCCTTCGCCACCGATCCCAAGCCGTTCGCATTCGCTGATGTTGCACAGGGAGGCGCGCCTCACCGTGGTGCCCTCAATCTCAACAGGCTTGAACACGGCAACAGGGGAGATGGTAGAAGCCGCGCAGCTCCATTCGATGTGGTCAAGCTCTGTGATTACGCTCTCGTCCGCCCATTTAAAAGCATAGCCGGCACGTGTGGCATGATGACCTGTGACAGAGCCAGTTGAGGCGTAGTCGGTATCATCGTATGCAATCACGAGACCATCTACCGGGTATGGGTTCTCCTTGTTTGTCACCTTGAGCGACCATCTGTTTATAGTCTCTTGTATATTGTCTAACGTGGGATGCTCTATAAGCTCATGGTCAATGCTGTCGAGCCCTATTTCATGAAGCCAATCCATGCGTTTGCCCCAAGACACTATGTCCTCGTCGGTATGCACAAGCGTGAAAGGAATCCAACGAATGTTCCGCTTTGCTACTTCCTTAGGATCCTTCAGCGTCATAGAGCCCGACGCGAGATTTCTCGGGTTGGCATATTCCTCTTCGCTCTCAAGGTTGAATTGTTCAAAGTCGTTGTATGATATGACAGCCTCGCCTCTTACGACGATGTGTCCTTGAGCTTTCACGGTAGAGGGTATGCCATTTATCGCGGGCGCAAGGTTCGTTATGTTTGTTCCAGTGTGTCCGTCACCTCGTGTTACCACCTTGGTCAGCTTGCCATTGTCGTAAGTCACCACGAGGGTCAGTCCGTCAAGTTTCCACGACAGCCATATAGGCTTGCCTTCCGCCCACTTCACAAGGTCCTCAGTCTTCTTTGTCTTGGCAAGCGAGAGCGCAGAATACTCGTGATCCTCTTTTTGTCCCACGGTGGAATCGGCAGACACATTGTGAGTAGGCGAGTCGGGCAATACGATGCCTGTCTCTTGCTCAAGCTGGCGAAGCTCATCAAAGAGAGAGTCCCACTCGTGGTCGGTCATCAGCTCCCCACGTCCATTATAGTAGGCTTCAGAAGCAGCGTTAAGCTTCTCCACGAGTTGCCTCATCAAGTCAGTCTTGCTCATGCTGTGTGAAATGATTAATTTTGAAAATATGTTTAGTCGTTTACCGCACCACAATAGGGACATTTCCCCTTGTGCTTGATCGCCTTACCACAGTTGCCACATATATAGATTGTACGGTTTCGCCAATGGCGATACAACGCAAATGTTATGTAGGCAACGAGCAAAGGATAACCTACATAATATAACGTGGTGACACTGAAGACGATATAGTCGATGGCGCACACCGCCGCCAAGCCTCCGAGATAAAGCACAAGTTGCGATCCCGAAAGCTTGTGATACACGTCATCGAGACAAGCTATGCCAACAATGACGGTAGCCCAAACGGAAAGCAAGAACATCATCAGTACGGGCGGCACCGAGAAGGGGTTAAGCGTTGGGTGGAAGTAGAAGTGTTGCCACAGTTGCGGGGCGAAGAGCTGTATGGTGGCATAAAATGTTGCCGCACTTGCCACAAGCAGACAAAGCGTTGTGGGATATACGGAGTTAATATCGTGGAAATGAACGATATATGCCTTTTTCTTGAATAGTTTCCATAGCGTGTAGCTCGTGCCGAAAGCCACTACTACGATGAGAAAGATGATGATGTGGGAGTCGGAAAAAGCGGAGATGAATTGCGATATTGGATCATCCGGCATTACCCGAGGCAACATTTCCTTTTCCCGTGTCCATCCGAAGGCTGATGTGTCGTTGGCCAGTTGCACCCATACGGAGTCAATGGAGTCGGCCGGCACCTTCTTGATGTCGGCTACAGCCAAATGGTCTCCTTTGCGCACGCTAAACGAGTCGGTCTCCATGCCAGCCACTTCTTCCTCGGGCAATTGCCTTAGAAGAGTGAGCGAGTCGGCACGTACCACAAAATTGTAGTTGTTTGTGTAATGGTGTTTCTGGAAAAACGAGAGCGAGTCGATTGTGCGTTCAGAGATAGCCTTCTTGTACAATGGATGTTGTCCCGTGCTGTGCTCATAGCAAGAAGACAGCAACAGGGTCAGCACGGAGACAACAACGAAAAGGAAATGTCGTGATCTCATCAACTTAATCCTATGATTTTGCCATCAACAAGGTCAATGTTGTTGGCCTGCGGCGAAGCGGGAAGTCCCGGCATGCGGAGAATGTTTCCGGCAATAGCCACAATCATTCCTGAGCCAGAGTTTATCACAATGTCGGCAACATCGAGATGGAAACCATCAGTTTGACCGTAAGCCTTGGGGTCTACAGAGAAACTGTATTGTGTCTTCGCTATGCACACGGGGAGACGGAAGAGGCCCAAGTCGTAGATATGCTTTAGCTGAGTCTCAGCCTTGTGGGAGAAGCTCACAGTGCCAGCGCCATATATCTTCTTTGCCACGGCAACGATCTTGTCCTTTACATTGTCGTCGTCACCGTATAGATATTGCAGTTTAGGTGAAGGAGAGTCTTCTATAGTCTTGACCACGGCGTTGGCGAGCTCCTCAGCGCCCTTTCCGCCCTCAGCAAACGCGTTGTTTACGGCAAAGCCCACGCCTAATTCTTGGCAATGAGTCCTCACAGCTTCTATCTCCTCCTCGGTGTCGGTGTTGTAGCGGTTGAAAGCCACCACGATCTTTTGCCCGAAACGCTGGATGTTTTCCACGTGCTTGTCGAGGTTCCAGAAGCCCCGTCGGACAGCCTCAAGGTTAGGTTCTTTTATGTCTTGATAAGCAACGCCGCCGTGCATTTTCAATGCCTGGAGAGTTACCACGAGTACCGTCATGGCTGGTTGCAGTCCTGCCACGCGACACTTGATGTCGTAGAATTTCTCCGCGCCAAGATCCGCGCCGAAGCCAGCCTCTGTTATGGCATAATCGCCAAGCGTGAGAGCCATCTTCGTAGCGACAACTGAATTGCAACCATGAGCTATATTGGCGAAAGGACCACAATGCACGAGAGCGGGCGTGCCTTCAGTGGTTTGCACGAGGTTAGGCTTCAAGGCATCCATGAGGAGTACGGCGATAGAACCTTCGATGCCCATGTCGCGTACGTAAAATGGCTTGTCCTGGTAATCGAAACCCAACAGAATGTTGCCTATGCGTTGCTTCAGGTCATCCATGTCCTTGGCAAAGCACATTATGCCCATGATCTCAGACGCTGGAGTGATGTCGAAACCCGTTTGCGTTGGTATGCCGTTGGTGAGAGGACCGAGCCCGGTGATAATCTGCCTCAGCGACCTGTCGTTGACATCGAGCACCCTCTTCCACAGGATGGTCTTCAGACGGAATCCGTCTTTTGCATGCTGATAAAGATAGTTGTCGAGCAAGGCGGCAATCATGTTGTTTGCCGTTGTTATGGCATGGAAGTCGCCTGTGAAGTGAAGGTTTATCTTGTCCATTGGCAGCACTTGCGCGTAACCGCCACCGCAAGCGCCGCCTTTCATGCCGAAGCAAGGACCCAGGGAAGGCTCACGCAATGCCACTACCGCTTTTTTGCCAATTTTGTTCAGACCTAGCGCGAGACCCACCGAAACAGTTGTCTTGCCTATACCGGCTTTTGTTGGCGAGATGGCTGTCACCAAAATGAGGTTGTGACGCTTCATGCGCTCTTCGTCAATGGCATCGAGCGATACCTTGGCGATGTATCGGCCATAAGGCTCTATGTGGTTCTCGTCGATACCTAAGCCTTTGGCTATGTCGTCTATTCGCTGAAGGGTGGTTTCCTGTGCTATTTCTATATCTGTTTTCATTTATTTTGGGATATATCTTTTTATTATGTTTTAGTCTCTGAAGAATAGGTCGCGCGTGTATACCTTTTGCCTTACATCGTTTAGAGCCTCATCGTAGCGATTGGCTATGATGGCTTGCGCTTGCGCCTTGAACGCCTCTAAGTCGTTGACAACCTTAGATCCAAAGAACGTTGAACCATCGTTGAGCGTAGGCTCATAGATGATAACCGTTGCTCCCTTAGCCTTCACACGTTTCATGACACCTTGAATGCTCGACTGGCGGAAGTTGTCGGAGTTGGACTTCATGGTGAGCCTGTATACGCCTATCACGCAAGGATGCTCACCATCGGCATTGTATGCGTTTTGGTCGTTGTAACTGTAATAACCCGCACGGCGAAGCACCTGGTCGGCAACGAAGTCCTTGCGTGTGCGGTTGCTCTCCACGATGGCCTGGATGAGATTCTCTGGCACGTCCTTATAGTTGGCAAGGAGTTGCTTGGTGTCTTTTGGCAGACAGTAGCCTCCGTAGCCAAACGACGGGTTGTTATAGAATGAGCCTATGCGTGGGTCAAGGCAGACACCGTTGATGATATTCTTGCTTGACAAGCCTTTTACCTCCGCGTATGTGTCAAGCTCATTGAAATAGCTTACCCTAAGGGCAAGGTAAGTGTTGGCGAAAAGTTTCACCGCCTCGGCTTCGGTGGTACCCATGAATAGGGTAGGGATGTCCTCCTTTATGGCACCTTGTTTAAGGAGGGAGGCAAAAACGTGGGCGGCTTCGTCGAGGCGAGCGTCGCCATCGGGTCTGCCAACAATGATTCGGGATGGGTAGAGATTGTCATAAAGGGCCTTGGACTCACGAAGGAACTCAGGCGCGAATATGATATTGTCGGAGTGGAATTTTTCCCTTGCCATTGCTGTAAAGCCAACTGGAATCGTTGACTTAATTACCATTATGGCATTCGGGTTGACCTTGCAGACAAGTTCTATAACCTCTTCCACGTGAGTCGTGTCGAAGAAATTTTTTACGCTGTCGTAATTGGTTGGCGTGGCAATGACCACAAAGTCAGCCTGGCGGTATGCTGACTCCGCGTCGGTGGTGAAATCAATGTCGAGAGGCTTTTCTTGAAGGTAACGCTCCACATATTCGTCCTTTATTGGAGAAATGTGATTTTTAAGCATCTCTACCTTCTCTGCCATTACGTCGACGGCTATGACGTGTTGATGTTGGGCAAGCAAGGTTGCGATGCTCAATCCAACATAGCCTGTGCCGGCAACAGCTATACTCATTTTCTTTTCCATATTATCTCGTTTAGTTCACGGTTTCCTTAAGAGCTTTTTTCTTCAGCTCGTTAGCCACGGCTTGTGCCCTGCGGTTTACGTCGTTGATATTATCCTTTTTATAATAACTCCTTGAGATGCCATCGCTTGACAGCACCAGGGAGTCACCGTTAAGATAGTCGATTGAACACGTGTCGTTGCGAAGGCTCTTCACGTTTATTTGCTCGTTGTTTTTTGTTGATGGTGTCCCACTTGTTATCACGAGCATGCCATTCCACAGATGCCAAGCCGTGAAATAGCCTAAAGGAGGATACTCAACGGGACTTTCCTGTGCCAGGGCGTTGTTGTCGTCAACATAGCCAACGCTTGACGCGACCCAGTCGCGCTTTAGATAGAAACCATATTCTCGCGGGATGAGATAGGTCTCTTTAATCGAGTCGCTCATGTTTTCCATCATCCGCGCCTGAGCCTTGGCACTCAATTGTTCCGCGTCTCGCATCTTGGGCATCACGATGTAGCACCAAATGCCGGCGAGCTTGTCTATATCTACAACCACGTCGGCCTTTTTCTTGTCCTTCTTGTTAAGCACAATGCAAAGCCTGTCGCCTATCTGTATCTTGCCCATGATACGTTTCCGCCGCTTGGCTTCCATGATGTTGTATGTAATGGGGTCACTGTTGTCCTCGGGCAACACCACGATAACCGTATCGTTGCACCCATCACAAGCAAGGCCGTACACGGCGTTGTCGCCTTGCAGCCGTATGGTATAAGCTGGTTTCTCCGCGTCTTTGACCTCCTTTGTGTTGCATGACACAATGGTGGCAAGTGAGCCGAGAATGAGGCAAAAGATAAAAACAATTTTATGCGACATCTTCTCTATTTACTTTATTATTAGCTTGGTCTTTTATTTTCATTCTTGATTTCAGTGTACAAAGTTAGTTATTAATTATAAAAAATGCGATAGCCTATCTCCATTTTGATGATTTTTATCTAATTTTGCACGTCGAATGGGGGAAGAAAATATTTGCATAACGTAAAGTAGAAGAAATATAATGAAGAAAAAGATTCAGTTCAGTCTTGTCTATCGTGACATGTGGCAGAGTAGCGGCAAATTCCAGCCGCGTGCCGACCAGCTTGCCAAGATAGCTCCTGTGTTTGTAGAGATGGGTTGCTTCTCACGTGTAGAGACCAACGGTGGCGCTTTCGAGCAGGTACAGTTGCTTGCCGGTGAAAACCCTAACAAGGCGGTTCGCGCTTTCACTGCCCCTCTCCATGAGGCAGGCATCAAGACCCATATGCTTGACCGTGGCCTTAATGCCCTTCGCATGTATCCCGTTCCTGACGACGTGCGCGCCTTGATGTATCGTGTCAAGCACGCCCAAGGCACAGATATCACCCGTATCTTTGACGGTTTGAACGACATTCGCAACATCGCTCCTTCTATCAAATGGGCGAAAGAGGGTGGCATGACTCCGCAGGGCACTCTTTGCATCACTACATCACCAGTGCATACGCTCGACTATTATGAGAAGCTCGCCGATGAGGAGATTGCCGCTGGCGCTGAGGAAATCTGCTTGAAAGACATGGCGGGAATTGGCCAGCCGGCTTTCCTTGGACAGCTTACAAAGCGTATCAAGACAAAATATCCTGACATCATCATAGAATACCACGGCCACTCCGGCCCAGGCTTGTCGATGGCTTCCATCCTTGAGGTTTGCGAGAATGGCGCAGACATCATCGACACCGCCATTGAGCCCATGTCATGGGGTAAGGTGCATCCGGACGTGATATCCGTGCAGAGCATGCTCAAGCACGCAGGGTTTGACGTGCCGGAAATCAACATGAGCGCATACATGAAGGCTCGCGCCATGACGCAGGAGTTCATTGATGAGTGGCTCGGCTATTTCATCAATCCTGGCAACAAGGTCATGTCGTCTCTTCTTCTCACCTGTGGTCTTCCCGGTGGCATGATGGGCTCAATGATGGCAGACCTTGGTGGCATGCGCACTACTATCAACAACTTGCGCAAGAAGAAAGGCGAGGCAGAGCTCACCATGGACGACCTGCTCATAAAGCTTTTCGACGAGGTGGCTTACGTATGGCCACGTGTGGGCTATCCACCACTCGTAACACCATTCTCACAGTATACCAAGAACATCGCATTGATGAATCTGCTCACCATGGAGCAAGGTAAGGGTCGTTTCGTGATGATGGACGACAACATGTGGGGCATGATACTCGGAAAGAGCGGAAAGGTTCCTGGAGAGATAGACCCAGAACTCGTGGATCTTGCCAAGAAGCAGAATCGTGAGTTCACAGATGTGGATCCTCACACCTTGTTGAAGCCCGCTCTCGATGATTTCCGTAAGGAGATGGACGAGAACGGTTGGGAATATGGAGAAGACGATGAGGAGCTTTTCGAGCTTGCTATGCACCCGGAGCAGTATCGCAACTACAAGAGCGGTCAGGCTAAGAAGAACTTCTTGGCTGACCTGCAGAAAGCAAAGGATGCCAAGCTCGGCGCAAAGGTGTCTCCAGAGGAGGCTGCCGCATACAAGCATGCTCAAGCTGACGCTATCGTAGCTCCCGTGCGTGGTCAAATCTTCTGGGACTTCCAAGGCGATGGAGAGGCAGAGCCTGCCCTTGAGCCATTCATTGGCAAGGCCTACAAGGAAGGCGACGCTTTCTGCTGGATTCAGGCTCCTTGGGGTGAGTTTGTCGAGGTTAAGGCTGATCTCGGTGGCAAACTTGTGGAAATCAATGCTAAGCAAGGCTCAAAGGTACAAAAGGGCAGTGTGATTGCTTACATTAAGAGAGACGAGAAGTAAATAATATATAAGGTGTCACTATGTTGATGATTCTGACACCTTATTTTTATTTGTATGGATTATAATAAGATTATAGATAAGTATTATCCCGAAGCTAACAAACTTCGGGATATTTTCTTAACCCACTCTACGTTTGTAACCCGGCGGGCGCTTAAAATTTGTGATGCCCATCCTGAGCTTCATCTCGACCGCGGTTTTGTTGAGGAGGCAGCCATGCTGCATGACATTGGCATCTATCGTTGTGACGCCCCTGGCATTTGTTGTATAGGAACAGAACCATATATTTGTCATGGCATAATTGGCGCGGAGATGTTACGTGCAGATGGTTATCCGCGTCATGCGCGAGTATGCGAACGCCATACTGGTGCCGGCTTGACGAAGGAGGATATTATAGGGCAAAATCTTCCATTGCCACATAAGGATTTCCTTCCGGAGACATTGGAGGAAAAGCTTATTTGTTATGCGGATAAGTTTTACTCTAAGACACATCCTGACCGCGAGAAATCTATTGAACAAGCCGAGAAGAGCATTGCTCGCTTCGGTAAAAAAGGACTGCAACGCTTTCTCGCCTGGAAAGAGTTGTTTGAACGATAATGCTATTGTTATAGTATAAAAGAAAGAATTATATATGTTGAGAGTGTTGCAATCAGTGAGTCGTTGGCTCGCAAATTATACGTCATTGTTCATAATAGGCATTGCCGTGTTGACGTTTTTTTGGCCACATGTTTTTGATTGGGTTCGTGGAAACACGCAAACGGTAATCTTAGGCATTATAATGCTCACGATGGGGCTTACACTGACCACAGAAGACTTTAAGATTCTCGCTCGCCGTCCGTTAGACATCTTCATCGGGGCTTGTGCCCAATTTGTAATCATGCCATGTTTGGCCTATTTCCTCGTGCATGCGTGGCACCTTGACCCGGCTCTAGCTTTAGGCATACTGCTTGTCGGAACGTGTCCCGGAGGTGTGTCGAGCAATATCATGAGTTATTTGTGTCATGGCGATGTGGCTTTTAGTGTTGGCATGACATGCGCCTCTACGATCTTGGCACCTGTAATGACACCATTGCTCATGAAGATAACCGCAGGTGAAATAATACATATTGACGCGGTTGGAATGTTCACCAATATTCTAATCGTTACCATTCTTCCTGTGG
Organism: Lachnospiraceae bacterium; assembly: GCA_963588155.1. GTDB lineage: Bacteria > Bacteroidota > Bacteroidia > Bacteroidales > Bacteroidaceae > Prevotella. The sequence continues at coordinate 11,323 of CAVAGT010000090.1, forward strand.
CTATTGGTTGTGCGCTCAACTATTTTTTCAGCAATCGTCCATCGTTTCCAAAAATACAGAGCGTTATGCCTGGCGTTAGCGTGACGTGCCTTGCGATGATAGTAGGTGGCGTGATCTCCACTGTTCACGACGACCTTGTGTCTCGTGGTCTAATGCTTTTTCTTTGGACTTTTGTGGTTGTGTTTTGTCACAACAGCCTTGGCTATTTGCTTGGCTGGGGAGCAGGACGACTTGCGGGCTTCAATACCGCAAAGAAACGTACCATATCAATAGAGGTAGGCATGCAAAACGCAGGACTTGCCACCGTGCTTGCCTCCAACTTCTTTGCCTCGCAACCGCTCGCCGTCTTACCTTGCGCAATAAGTTGTGCTTGGCATAGCATATCAGGCACTATTCTTGCTGG